>QIKY01000115.1 GCA_003233175.1 Planctomycetaceae bacterium
CGGTTGCATTTCCGGCGCCTGTGCGGAGCAATCCGCTACCGATTTTGGACTGCCAATTCTTCGCGCCTTCGCGCCTTCGCGTGAGAAAAAGAGCGCACGCGAAGACGCGAAGAACACGAAGAAAGACGGTGCGTCGAATGGTTCCGCAATGATTTCAATGGGTCATTCCAGATCGATGTTTCACTCAGAGGAACAATCACGCCGTAACACGGCAATGAGTTTAACAATTCAAAACCACCAAGTCGTCAGTAATTTCGCGAGCGGTCCTAAAGAGCAACAAACGCGGCCTCAAGGATGAACTCCACCGGCTCGGCTGCCGCAGGCGCCTGCCCATGCACGTCGCGGCGACTATAATGCGAGCGATTGGCTTCCGGCGAGAATAGACGCCTCTCGCGGTTTCGCCTGTGTTCCCCCTTCCCGCGTCGTCGATTTGAAACACGATTCCATGCACGTTATTTCCATTGACCATCCTGAACTGCCGCCCTTCGACATGCCCCAGCGGTTCCGCACCGATATCGCCTATTTCATGACGCCCGCCGGGGAGAACGGCGCCCCGCAGCTGGGGCCGAATGAATATTGGATTCGCCTGGAAGACTCCCGCCGCTGGCTCGACGACCTCGTATTTTATATCGTTTCGCCGTTAGACGCCGCCGTGAAAGCGGAGGTCGAACTGACCGACGAACAAGAATCCTGGCTCGAATGGATGGTCGCCAACAACGTGCAACACGTTCGCGTCGCGTAAGAAAACATGCTAAAGCATGAACTCCAACGGCGCGCGCGGAGACGGCTCAAACATCGGCCCAGGTGTTTTCGGCAATGCTGCGGTTGAGAGCTTCAATCACGCGCATGTTGGCGACGGCGTCGGAGAGCGGCGTCGGCGGTGGCGCGTCGTCGAGAATGGCGCGAGAGAATAAGTCGCCCTGCACGGTGTATTGATCGCAGACCTCGACCGTTACTTCTTCTACTCCGGCCGAAGTTTGCAACCAGAGTTTACAGGGGCGGTCGGGCGGCGCGTTGAAGGGAATCTCGATTTCGATGCCGCCTTCGTCGCCCAAAATGTTCACACGCTGACGCTTCGCCAATTGCGTGGAACAGGTGAACGTCGAAACGCCGTCGATAAAATCAAGTATCGCGGACGACAAACGGTCGGTCTGGAATTGAGGGTCGAATTCGGCATGCCCCACCACGCGGTGTGGTTCGGCGTCGAACAGGAACCGCGCCACCGAGATCGGATAACAGCCGATATCCATCAGCCCGCCGCCGCCCAACGCCGCCTTGTTGCGGATGTCGCGGGGGTCGACATTATAGTAGGAGAAAAAGGACTGGATGGTTTTCAGGTTGCCGATCGCATTTTCCTCAACCCACTTTTTGGCGAGTCGCCATTGAGGATGATGCCGATACATGAACGCCTCCATCACCTTCAAGTGAGGGAACTGCTCGGCGGCGGCGACCAATTGCATTGCTTCTTCCGAAGAGAGCCCAAGCGGTTTTTCGCACAACACATGCTTGCCCGCCTTGAGCGCGGCAATCGCCCAACGCACGTGCAAATGATTGGGCAGCGGGATGTAAACGGCGTCGATATCAGGATCGGCGAGCAACGTTTCATACGCGCCGTAGGTATTGGCGATGCCGAGTTGATTGGCCGCTTCGTCGGCTTTCTCCTTGCTGCGTGAGGCAATCGCGACGACGTCGCAGAATTCACCTTGCTGCATGGCGGGAATGACTTTTTCCAGGCCAATCTTTGCGGTGCTCAAAACACCCCAACGAACCTTACTCATGAATACTCCCTCATGGCTGCCGTGATTGCAAAGCGTTTTAGAATACGCCACAGCGGTTGCTCGAAAAAGCCCGGCATTTCCAAATTGCCGGGCTTTTCATTCGGCGAATTATTGCGCGTGGCTCCTAAGCAAAAAGTGCAAAACTGGAACTAAGGCGAGCGGCGGAAAATAACTTGCCCGCAGGCAGCGGGAGTCAGTGAGTTTTTTTTGGGTTCCCGCCTGCGAGGGAGTGACCGTTTGCTGATTCACTCGCTTGCGCTTCGTGCTGGTATTCGGTAACTTCTCATCTGCCGCTCGCCTAAACCCCGCTCGGCGTGGCGAAGTGGCCCTCTCGGTAGGTCCTGTGTAGGAGTGCGTGTGCTTCGTCGTCGTGCAGAATTTGTTCTTTGTGCGGATCGAATTCCAAGCTGCGGCCGACGCGCGTGGCGATATTGCCCAAATGACAAAGCGCCGCCGAAAGATGCCCCACTTCAATCTCGGCGGTGAGTTTCGCGTTGCCGACAATGGCGTCGATAAAATTTTCCGCATGGCTAGGCAACGAAACCGGTTGCAACTTTATTTCGCGGGGCCGGTTGCGTTCATCGAACACCTTGAGCGTGCCTCGCTTGGAGAGCAGCATCCAGCCTTCGGTTCCATAAAAAGCGTTGCCGTTGTCGACGCCCTCCATGCCATAACGCGACCACAGCCGTTGCTCGAAAATGAGTTGCCGATGCGTTCCCGGTTGCCCGTCGCCGGGGTAATCGAACGATACGTATTGAGTGTCGGGGAATTGTTGGTCGTCGTTGAATTTGAGTTTGCCGCCGGTCGCCGCGATGCGCGCCGGGTGTTGGTTCACATCCAAACCCCACCGCGCGATATCAAGTTCATGCACGCCATCGTTGCCCATGTCGCCGGTGCCGAAATCGTACCACCAATGCCAAGTGTAGTGGTGGCGATTACTCTGGAACGGCGGCTTCGGCGCCGGGCCGACCCACATATCGTAGTCGAATCCTGCCGGCGGTTGGCTCGGTTTTGCATGGCCGATTTCGCCCCGACGCTGTACATTCCAGGCCTTGGCCGCCAGCACATCGCCGATCACGCCTTTGCGCAACAGCCGCATGCCGTGGGCGACCAACTCGCTGGAGCGGCTTTGCGTGCCATGCTGCACCTTGAGGCCGCTGCGTCGCGCCGCCTCAACCAACAACCGCCCCTCCCGCAGATTATGGGCGCACGGCTTTTCCACATACACATGCTTGCCGGCGGCCAACGCCAGCAGAGAAGCCGGCGCATGCCAATGGTCGGGCGTGGCGATCACGACGGCGTCCAACTCCTTCATATCGAGCAGGGCGCGCAGGTCGGTCTTGATCTGAGGACGGTTGCCGAAACTGGCCGCTATCTGCGCGGCGCGGGCGGCGTCGGGGTCGCACACCGCGACCAAATCCACGCCGTCGACCGAAGCCAATTCCTTCACCAGGGATCGGGCGCGGCCGCCGCAACCTATCGCGCCTAATCGAATGACGCTGTTGGCCGCTTGGGCTGTTTTCACCGCCGCGGCCGCGGCAACACTGGCCAGACCGGCAGATTGAAGAAAGTTTCGTCGTGTCGTTTCAGCCATCTCTAACAACCTTTCACAAGAGTGGTATGAGCCCGCCGGGCGGACCGCGTTCGGGTTGGAGACGCGTTCCGAGTTCTCGTGTTTTCATAACTCTTTGTCGCACGCCACCAGTAAACACCACCGCCAGCCGCAAAGCAACAGCGTTGCCCGCCACGGCGGGATGCGTCCGCGCCGTTGAATTCAATAAGGCGAGCGGCGGAAAATAACTTACCCGCATGCAGCGGGAGCCTGTGAGTGTTTTTTGGGTTCCCGCCTACGCGGGAATGACCGTTTGCTGATTCACTCGCTTGCGCTTCGCGCTGGTATTAGCTAAATTTTCATCCGCCGCTCGCCTAACACCAATGGATAACCACCGCTTTATTGCATCACGTCGGCGAAGGCTTGTTGCAAACATGCCAACGCCCGTTCGCCTTGTGCGCCGTCGACAACCACATTCACCCGCACTTCGCTGGTGTTGATCATGCCCACATTGATTCCCGCATCCGCCAAGGCGCGGAACATTCGCATGCCGACGCTCGTGTGGCTGCGCAGCCCAATGCCGGAAACCGAGAGTTTGGCCACGTCGGCGCTGCTCGTGATCGAATGGAATTGGAGCGACTTGGCCAAGCTCTCGGCCACCAGCACGCTCTTTTTCAGATCGGCCTTGGGCGCCGTGAAACTCAGCGTGGCCAGGCCGTCGTCGCCGTGATAACTCTGCACGATCATGTCGACAAAAATACCGGCGGCGGCAACTTCCTCGAACACCTTGGTCGCGACGCCGGGAGAATCGGGCACGCCGTTGATCGTGACACGGCTTTGGTCTTGGTCGAGCGTGACGGCGTCGATGATTAGGTCTTCCATGCCGGCGCCTTGCAGCAACGCCACAACATCGAGCGGACTCTGATTCTTTTGCGCGCCGCGCTCGGTCAGGGGAGTCAAGTGTTTTGGCGGCTGATCGAGGTTGAACGCCTGATGCACGGTGCGCAGCGCTCGTTGCGCCGACGCCTGCTCCACCAGCACCGAGATTTTTATCTCGCTGGTGGTGATCATCTGGATGTTGACGCCGGCTTGGGAAAGTGCGCCGAACATTTCGTTGGCCACGCCGGTCTGCCGCTCCATTCCCAGGCCAACGACGGAAACCTTCGAGACCATGTCGTCGTAAACGACTCGCACGGCGCCAATGCTTTGGGCGGCATCGCGGGTCGCCTCCAAGGCTTCGGCCAGTTCTTCGCTGGGCGCCGTGAACGAAACATCGGCCAAGCCGTCGAGCCCGATGTTTTGCACGATCATATCGACCGTAATGGCGCGATCAGCCAGACGGGAAAAGATCGTTAGAATCGAACCGGGAACATCGGGCACGCCCAGCGCCGTGATGCGAACTTCGTTTTTGGTGAGCGCCGCCCCGCTGACCGCCACGTCGTTCGATTCGGGGTCCGCCACGATCAACGTTCCGGGCAAATCGGTGAAGCTGCTGCGGACGTGAATCGGCACGGAGAATTTCTTGGCGAATTCCACCGCCCGGCTGTGCATCACGCCGGCGCCCAAGCTGGCCAGTTCGAGCATTTCATCGTAACTGATGTGGCTCATGCGGCGGGCTTCAGGCGAAACGCGCGGGTCGGTGGTGTATACGCCGTCGACATCGGTGTAGATTTCACAGGCGTCGGCCTGCAACACGGCGGCCAACGCCACGGCGGTGGTATCGCTCCCGCCGCGGCCCAGCGTCGTGATATCAAAATTTTCGTCGATGCCCTGGAACCCGGCCGCAATCACGATATTGCCGTCGTCGAGCAAACGTTGCATGCGTTCGGTGGAGATGGAGCGGATGCGGGCCTTGGTGTGCGTGCTATCGGTTTTGATGCCGATTTGGCCGCCCGTCAGGCTGACGCCCTTGTGGCCCAGGGAGTGAATGGCCATGGCCATCAGCGCCACGCTCACCTGCTCGCCGGTGGAGAGCAGCATGTCGAGTTCGCGAGCGGGGGGATGGTCGTTGATTTCAGCGGCCAGCCCGACCAGCATGTCGGTATTCTTGCCCATCGCACTGACGACCATCACCACCTGGTTGCCTTCCTGCTGGGCCCGAATGGCCTTCCTCGCGGCCGCCAATATTTTTTCGCTATCGGCAACGCTGGTGCCGCCGAATTTTTGCACGATAAGCGGCATGGGAATCGACACTCTTCTAGCCCAGCCGTTGCGGGCGAATAGAGAAACAGTTTTATTGCAAAGAATCCGCCAATGGCGCCGGTCAGCCTCAAAAGCCGGTCAGCCTAAAAAACGCGCCATCACTTTCCAGCCATCGGGAAAGGCTTCGCCGTCGGCCGCCGAGAGCTCATTATAATGCGAATGCCGGTCAGGCTCGACGCCTGTTCCCGCCAAGGCGAACGGCACGGCGCCGTGCGTATGCGTTTTGGTGACAATCGAAGTGGGGTGGTCGGGCGTGACAAGAATGCGGTGCTCGCCGGCGGCGCGGAGCGCGGCATGCAACGGACCGACCACATGCTGGTCAATTTGCTCGATGGCCTTGATTTTCGCCGCCACATCGCCTTCATGCGAGGCTTCGTCGGGCGCTTCGATATGAACGCAAACCACATCGGCTGCGGCTATTGCGGCAATGGCGCAGCGGCCCTTGGAGGCGTAGTCCGTATCGGTGTAGCCGGTGGCGCCGGGCGCCTCGATACAGGGCCAACCGACCAAGGCGGCCAAACCTCGCAGCAGATCAACCGCCGTGATCATGCGGCCCGTTTTTTGATATTGGTCGAAGAACAACGGCAGTTTGGGCGTGCGGCCCAG
>QIKY01000052.1 GCA_003233175.1 Planctomycetaceae bacterium
CAATGAAAAATGACAAATGAAAAATAACTATTGATAAATTCGGCTCTTCCTGGCCCATGAAAACCAGTCAATTATTTCTCGAACGGTACTTTGCAGAAGCCAGGGAGGCAACCGTGAGAGCATTGCGAACGTTATTTCCATGGGCTGTTTGCCTGTTGCTCGCGTCTTCCTCGGCCTCAGGGCAGTTTTTGCATGGGGGGCATGGCGGTGTTCATGGCGGCGGTGTTCATGGCGGCGGGCATGTGATTTGGCCGCACGCGCCGCACCATGGTTTCGGACCTTTGGTTTATCAGACCGACGGCTACGGACATTTCTCGGGCCACGGCCATTCTCATTTTGAACTGAGTTGGTATACGCCGCCCAGTTCGATTGTGTTCCCGCCTTGGCGTGCGCCGTGGTGGGATTTCAACCGTTTTCCCAATCCTGGACGCGGTATTGGAGGAGGGGCCGGCTTGGTCGGGGAACCCGCCGGAGCGAACCAGGGACCGCTCGACGCCGCAGCGCCGCAGCCGCATCTGTTCCAGCCTCGCACATCGAACAAAACGGCTCGACGACGGGCGGCAAAATATATCGCGTATGGCGACGCCCTCTTCTCGCGGCAGAAGGAGCACAGCGCGCTGCAGCGTTATAAAACTGCCGCCAAGGCCGCTCCGGATTTGGCCGCGATCCATTTTCGTCAGGGGCTTGCGCTGGTCGCCACGCATCGATACGACCTAGCCGCTGCGGCATTCAAACGCGGACTGATTCTCTCGCCGGCGGGAGGCGATGCGGGAGATTTTGTCAGCCTCGACGCCCTGTATCAAGACAACCTGCTGGCTAAGGAATCTCATTTGGATTCCTTGGCCCAGGCTGTTGCGTTAAAAAATCACGACGCCGACTATTGGTTTGTGTTGGGCATGTTCTTGCACCACGATGGCCAAGCGGAACGGGCTCGTAAATTTTTCCAGCAGGCCCAACAACTCAGCGGCGGCGCTGCGGCGCACCTCAACGGCCTGCTGAAGAAAAAGAAGGTGGCGAAAGCAGGCATCGACGCTTGAGGCCTCATTCGGGAACAGGACTCCGCGCGGCTGCTTTGTTACGCTTCCCTAGCGATTTCGGCGACGACGCATCGATCTTCGCGATGGCCGCCGCAACGGTTTTTCCGCCAGCGCCGCGCCAGGACCATCAAACCCATAGTTCAATAGACGTAACTGGCTGCGTTTGACTGTTTTTCCTTCCGGAGAACGCACCACCGAAGTGTGGTACACCACGCCTCCCGGGACGCCCTCACAGTGCAATTCGACGGTGGTTGTCGCGCCGGCGGAATTCCGGCTGGTGGTCTTTACCAATGCAGTGCGTTTCATTTCCATGAGAACCCGATACGGCGTGCAGAGCGAAAGCGTCTGGACCGAAATTTCCGTGACCTCCCCATCGCGAACGATCTTCGTGGAGCGTGCGAGCACGTAAGGCGCCTGGTTCGCGGAAAACTGAATACGGCTCACGCGGCGCATTCTCTCGCCGCGAATCGTCACTTCTCGAACCTGCACGGGAAACGATTGGCCGTCAAGTTCAAAGAGGGCGGCTTCGTCGACAATTTGGGTGTCGATGCTTTCGTTGGGCGACTCCCCCAAATAGCCGTACGAAACAGTTTTCGGGGACGAGACAAAACGCTTTCCATTCACATTCGACACCACCTCGACCTTTAACTCGTATGTCTTTTCATTGACCGCCATTAAGATCGAAGTGATTTCCGACACCGTGATTCCTGACAGCCGTCCTTGCAGATCGAAAGATTCCGTCACCACCTCCACTTTTTTCCACGCTTGGGGGGCAAACTTTCCCCAAGCATGATGCCGCCGCAAGGCCGACAAATCGCTCTCGGCTTCAGCCGAGGCGACGAGGCTCGCCAGAAGAAAGATAGAAAGAGTCGCCCTGCACATGAGACCCGGCTTTAGAAAGTGTGTGCGGTATAGGTCGGACGCCCTTGCCATGTGAGGAGCCTTTCATGCCCAATGTTTTCAAAAAACGCCGCCGACCACCCCATAAGATACCCTACTCGCCAGCACTTTGCCTAGACTTCCATGGCGGCGTTTGAAGAATACGCGTTTCTCGGTTTTATCGACCCAAAAACAGCTCTGTGGAGGGGTTTGTGGTATGCTGGCGAGAGTGGTCACGATGCGAGCGTCAAAAAAATTGGCGTCCCAACTTAGGCCGTGTCCCGAAACAAGTTCCTGGTGGTAGCTCGGAAAAGCCCGGCATTTTGAAAATGCCGGGCTTTTATTTCGGTATGTAAATTCGGAACGAGTCCTTTCCTTCTCCCCCAAAAGTTCGGGCGCACTTGTTTCCTCACTCATTGTATGGCGATAATCGCTCCTATGTGGCCAGAAGCGGAAACAACGAAGGCGTTGTTGGCAGCGGCTCGCGAGGGAGACCCGCAGGCTATCGACCAACTATTCGATCGGCATCGCGACGCCGTTCGACGTTTGGTGCATATGCGCCTCGACCGCAAACTCCAGCGGCGGCTCGATGTCAGCGATGTCGTGCAAGAGGTGCTCCTCACCGCCAGCCGACGTTTGGAGAAATATCTCGACGATCCCGCGATGCCGTTTCACCTCTGGCTGCGGCACATCGCGAAGGACCGCATCATCGACGCACATCGGCGGCACCGTGTTTCGGCAAAGCGGAGCATCGACCGCGAACAATACGCCGCCGCGCCCACACAAGACCATTCCACGCATCAGTTGGTGGCGGAACTATGCGACCAAGAACTGACCCCCGCCGCCGCAGCCTCCATGCGCGAGTTGGTCCAGAGCTTTGAGCTGGCGCTTGAACAGTTGGACGACCAAGACCGCGAAATCGTGGTCATGCGGCATTACGAATATTTGACCAATGCGGAAGTCGCGCTGGCGCTTTCGCTCAGCGAGCCAGCCGCCAGCATGCGCCACTTGCGCGCTATGCGTCGACTAAAAACATTGTTGGGCTCTGCTTCTGGAGAGAGCCGCCGATCATAGCCAACCGTTTTTCAGGTACCAATCGCTGGTTTCCTGGATAGCCTGCTGGAGCGGCTTCTTCACTTGGAAGGAAAAATCTTGTTGCGCGGCTTCCGCGCAACAAGCCCACGACGAAGCGGTGGCCTCCACGATTTTGTCGCGATTGAAAGAGGCCGGCCGGCCGCGCAGGCGGGCCAGCCACTCGTTTCCGGAGGCCATCAGCATGGCCGCCGCCGCGGGAAGCGGAACGTTGGGCGCGAAAGGGCGGCGCAAGGTGCTGCGAATCATGCGGCCAAGTTGGGCGTAGTCGGGGTATTCATTGGCGGTGGCGAAGTACACGCCCAGCCCGCGATTCTCCGCGTTATCGTGGCTAGGTGCGATGCGCCGCCCTTTGTCGGCCGCCAATAAAATGAGCTGCACGAGGTCGTCGACATGAATTAGCGAAAGCGGCGGAACAACAAAGCCGGCCATCGGATGAATGCGGAAACGGCGAATCGTCTGGAACATGGGCAGCGTTGTTCGATCGCGAGGTCCGAAAACAATGCCCGGGCGAACGATCGTCACGGGGCCGTGCTCCGCCCATTTTTCCGCCTCTTGCTCGCCGGCCCGTTTGCTGCGGCCGTAGTCGGAAATCGGGGCGGGCGCGTCCGACTCCACGCGCACCTGGCCCTTGGGAATCGGTCCTGCGGCGGCCACCGAGGAAACCAGCAACAGCAGCGGCGGCGTTGCATTTCCTTTGCCCAGGGCTTCCACCAGCAGCCGCACGTATTCACCGTTCACGCGATAAAGATCTTCGCATCGGCGGGCGCTAATTTTACCGGCCAAATGGTAGACGACGTCGCGGTCGGCGCAAGCCGCCGCCAAGCCATCGGCGTCGCCGAAAGGCGACACAACAAGTTCCACATCGCGTTGCCGCAGCCACTCGGTGTTTGAACCCTGGCGCACCAGGCAGCGAACCTCATCGCCCCGCCCCAACAGCGATGCAACGAGGTGGCCGCCAATAAAACCGGTGGCGCCCGTTACAAGTACTCGCGGCATGATTGAGAGGGCTCCTGGAAGAGGTTTGACGTTTCAGTTGCACAATGGCTGATCCAACGGAGGCCGGTCTTTTTGAGCAACGGCGTTTGGCGGCGGCGCCTGCTCGTATTGACGCCGCCCAGGTTGTACATTGACGGCTTCCCATTGTATTCGTCGTATGGCTGGATCGCCAATCTTTTATCCAATTCGTGTAACCCCCTAAATTCGACCGCCGCCAGTACAAATATGCACCCGGTAGGCATCGCCCTTGAGGATTCTCCGCAGCATGTCAAATCTATCGATTGTACGAGTCTCGGGACGCCGCCAGAGAAAGCAATTCCTGGAGCTGCCCTGGACGCTTTATCGATCGGACCCCAACTGGACGCCGCCGCTGAGAACCAATCAAAAAGAACTCGTCGGCTATAAACCGCATCCCTTCTACGATAAAGGCCAGGTCCAGACGTTCCTTGCCTTGCGCGATGGCCAACCTTGCGGCCGGGTGGCCGCGATCATCAACCCCGCGCATAACGAACGCCATCAAGAGCAACGCGGCTTCTTCGGATTTTTCGAATCGATCGACGATCAGAGCGTCGCCTGCGGTCTGTTGGACGCCGCCCGGGAGTGGTTTCGCGAGAAGGAAATGTCGTGTATGCGCGGGCCCTGCAACCCTTCGTTGAATTACGAATGCGGCCTATTGGTGGAAGGCTTCGATACGCCGCCCACCTTCATGATGACCTACAACCCGCCTTACTACGCGAAACTGATCGAAGGTTGTGGATTCGAAAAGTCCCAAGATCTCTACGCCTACTGGGGGGAAATGAAAGATCTTGGGAAGCTGGACGAAAAATTCTACACGATTTCCAAAATGGCGGCCGAACGATTCAACGTCACCACCCGCGGGATCGACACCTCGCGGTTTGTCTCGGAAGTGAAAATGTTTCTCGACATTTACAATCGGTCGTTGGTGGGAACGTGGGGCTTTGCGCCGATGTCGGACGCCGAAGTCGAACACTCGGCGCATTCACTGCGCCGCCTGATCGTTCCGGAATTGACGGCCGTGGCGGAAGTGGAGGGCAAACCGGTGGGCGTTTGCTTTGGCCTACTCGACTACAACCCTCGCATCAAACTAATCGACGGCCGCCTTTTTCCGTTCGGTTTTCTCAAACTTCTAAACGGCAAGCGAAAAATAAAAGCCGCCAGAATCTTGAGCACCAATGTGTTGCCCGAATACCAGAGTTGGGGAATCGGCCTGGTCGTGATGGCGAAATTGCTTCCAGACGCAATCGACTGGGGTATCGAAACGGGTGAGTTTTCCTGGGTTTTGGAAAGCAATCATCTTTCCCGCAAGTCGTTGGAGCGCGCCGGTGTTGCGCGCAGCAAAACCTACCGGCTGTACGACGCCCAAGTGTGATCTGCGATGAAAGCAGCAAGCGGCATGTACGACTAAACGTTTTTTTTCAATACACGTTACGATAGCGGCGCAGTAAAAAAACACGTTCTTCTATGAGCGTGCTGTTTTTTCATGTCTGCACGTTCATTCAATCGTTGGCGGGCCCTGCAAATAGCCCAACTTGGTAAGGAATCGGTCCAGGGCTTGGGTCGTTTTCACATAGGCGGAGCCGTCGCCCCGGCCATAGTTGAAGAAACCGTGCTTGGCGCCGGCATAGCCGATAAGTTCACACGCGTTGCCGGCTTCTTTCGTCTTCTCGGCGAACAGTTCGGCGGTTTTGTAGGCCACGGTGGTATCCGCCTTGCCGTGCAGGATCAGCATCGGCGGTTGCCCGGCGGCGATATGATGATACGGCGAAATCACCTTAGGATCGGCGCCGACGCGAGCCGGCAGGTCGGCCATGCGTTTGGCGTCGAATGGCGAGTAGTCTCCGACGGGCGCCAGCACCAACGCCGGATTAAAAAGCACTAGGGCGTTGGGCCGCGAACTCACCGCCTTGTTCTCGTTCGACTCTTCCAGTCCTTCAACCACGCCCGTGCAAGCCGCCACATGCCCGCCGGCGGAGCCGCCGCCAGCCGCGATTCGATCGGGGTCGATCCCCAAACGGTATCTTCTCAACGCTAGCACGGTTGGCGGGCGGTTGCTCGGGAGGCGGTTCTGATAATTGTGGCCAGGGAGCGGAGGTGAAAGTTGCG
>QIKY01000260.1 GCA_003233175.1 Planctomycetaceae bacterium
CGATCGATGTTCCGATGCTTGGCCACGTCGCGGACGACGTATTCCATCATCGCTTCGCGCTGGTCGACCGGAATGCTCTGCGACTGATCCAACAGATAGATAACCGTGAGCTTCTTGCTTTTTTGCAGCAGTTGCACTTCGCTGAGCGCCAGTATGATCAGCAGCAGCACCAGCGTGCGAAGGCTCATCGCAACCAACCGCCGATAACGCCCCAAACCGGAAAGGCTCTTGAAGCTTAACAGCCAGACTGCGGGAATCACCAGCAGTAGCAGCAGATACCAAGGTTTGACAAATCCTATTTCCCAGCCAGCCATGATCTGTTGGATCCTTCGACCGAAGTTTTGAACAACGCCTCGCCCAATCGTAAACAATAACTTCGTTCTCAATAACGTCGCTTACGCGAGCGGCAGATGAGAATATACCGGCGGCTTATAGGTAAGACGTGCGCCGTTGGAGTTCATGCTTTAGCATGTTTTCTTCTGTTCACTCATACAAACAGCCTGAAGGCTGAACTCCAACGGCGCGGCCTTGGCGCCGTTAAACGAGCCAATTCCCACCTGCCGCTCGCTTACAACACAATCCGCTGTACGCGATGATTGTAGGTATCTAATATATGGACCCGTCCGAGACGATCAATTACCAGGGCCCAGGGGTTAAATAACTCTCCCGGCTTATGCCCGCCAACGCCCCAACAGCCCAACGATTCTCCATCGAGCGTGAATTTCTGCACGCGGTGGTTGCCGAATTCGCAAATATAAAGGTGCCCGCGGCCATCGAAGGCCAGATCGTAGGGATAGTTCAATTTCCCCGGCGCGGCGCCGAATTCGCCCCAATGTTTGACCAAACGCGGCGGATTTTGCGTGACATCGAAAACTTGAATCCTATGATTGCAGGCGTCAGCCACCCAGAGCCTGTCTTGCTCATCAATGGCCATGTTTTGAGGACGGATAAACTGCCCCAATTCGCTGCCGTGGCCGCCCCACTGCAAAATAAACTCGCCTTGCGGGGAGAACTTTTGCACCCGATCGTATTCGCCATATTCGGCGATATAAAAGTTGCCTTGTGAATCTTGAACGGCGTCGGTGACAAAATTGAATTGCCCGGGGCCATGTCCGCATTCCCCGCCAATAGTGCGATCCTTGAGCAATTTTCCTTCCGGGGTGTAGAACAGCACGCGAAAATAATGGGTGTCGGCAACGACCAAGTCGCCCGCCTGATCGAACGAAAGCCCGGAAGGTTTTCCATTCTTGACCGCCGGCGTGCGCCAGCCGCGCAGGTATTCGCCGTCACGGGAAAACACCTGTATTCTGCCGGTGAAGTCGACGATGTAGAGTTGGTCTTTATCGTCGATGGCCATCGCCCGCGGTTTTTGGAGCTGCCCCTTGGCCACGCCGCGGCTACCCCACGTCAGTTCCAAACGGCCGGACGACGGGCCTTCATTGGTGCAACCCAGCAACCCCCAGCAGGCAATCAAAAGGAATACGGCGCCGCCGCTTCGCCGAACAGCCGCACCACCGCCATGGCGATGCTTTTGCGTTCGAGTGGATAGAGGGCGACTTTTCACGTTAAGGACCGTTTGAGAAATAGAAATAGTTGTCTGATTTACATGGGCCGGGAACGAATTTATCAATAGTTATTTTTCAATAGTCATTGGTCATTGGAGAAAGGAAAACCTGGATTCCCGCCCTGTTGTTTATACATAAACCATTCGACGACCCACTAAATTGTTTCACCATTGGCGCCAGATTCGCGACGTTATTTGAAACAAGAAAAAGTTCGTTACAAGCCGGAGGCTTGGCAGCCATTAGCCGGCGGTCGAGCGCAGCGAACACCACCGGCCAATGGCTGTTGATCCCTTCGGGATAGATTTTCAGACGAACGCCGCACGCTTGGATAAACTTCGGACCCAGCGCTAAAAAAACTTATGTATAAAAAAACAGGTTCCCACCTGCGCGGGAATGACGATGCGAGGCAAAACAGGCGTCAACCAGCATCTTATACTCTTGAACGCATTATGTTCGCCGGCCGCCAGCCGATATTGCGAAACTTCCGTCCGGCATCTGGAGCTAAGAACTTACCACAGGGTGTGAAACAGCCGCCTCACCGGCCGAAGGGCTGGTATCACACACTTGACCGAATCGCGCAACGTGCTCTATAGTAAGCAATTGCGCACTTTGTTCCAGGGCGGCTCACGGAGTAGTCTGGCGCCGCTCACTCGAAACCCGCCTACCACGCTCAACCCGACTTCCGCTTTTTGGTGCTATAAATATGCCGCCCGCCGTGATTGATGTCCGCAATGTGGATGACGCGCGCGACGTTGTTCACCGCGCTGTTGAAGCCTTGGCGGCGGGGAAATTGGTCGCCTTCCCAACGGAAACCGTCTACGGACTGGCCGCCAGTGCGTTGAATGAAGATGCGCTCGACCGCCTGCTGGAAGCCAAGGGGCGGCCCGCGAATCAGCCGCTGGCGTTGGCAATCCAGGGTAAAGACGACGCCTACGACTATGTGCCGAATATGTCGCCCTTGGCCGAGCGTTTGGCCAGAAGATGTTGGCCAGGACCAGTCACCCTTGTGCTCGACGACGATCACCCCGATAGCATCATTCGGCAGTTGCCGGAAAAAGTTCGCAAGCTGGTTTGCCCCAGCGGAGCGATCGGCTTGCGCGTGCCCGCGCATCGATTGATTCTCGACGTCTTGCGGCTCACCGCCGGGCCGCTATTGCTGACCAGCGCCAACAAAAGCGGGCAACCCGACGCCATCACCAGCCAGCAAGTGATTGAATTTCTGGGAGATAAGATTGACCTCGTATTAGACGACGGCCAGGCGAAATTTTCTCGGCCATCGTCCGTCATTCGCATCAGCGGATCAACCATCAAGATTTTGCGGCCTGGCGTGTTGACCGCACAAAACCTAGGACGGCTGGCTTCGCATTTGGTGCTTTTTGTTTGCACGGGAAACACCTGCCGCAGCCCGATGGCGGAAGCCCTGATGCGAAGGCGGGTAGCCGAGAAAGTGGGTGTTTCCCCCGAATGCTTGGAAGACCGGGGCATTCTGATTGGTTCGGCCGGAGTGGCCGCCATGGCCGGAGGGCCGGCTGCGGCGGAAGCCGTTCAAATCATGAGCGAACAAGGCCTCGATTTGAGTCGGCACGAGAGCCAGCCACTGACCGACCGTTTGGTCCAACAGGCCGATGTTATTTACGCACTCACGCCAGCGCACCGCGACACGATTCTGGTTAATTGGCCCGATGCCGCGCCGCGCGTGCAACTGCTGCGGCCAGACGGACATGGTATTTCCGATCCAATTGGCGGCTCCGCCGATGTGTACCGCCGCTGCGCTGCTCAAATCGAAGCGGGGCTCGTGCAGCGTTTGAAGGAATTGGACTTGAGCGAAGTCATCATTCAGGAATGATCGTGGTCGGCGCGGCCGTGGCGAGATCGGCTGGACCAGGTCTGTTAAAAACGTCGGCTGACGGCGACGACTTTGTTGCCAGACTACCTTGGTGATGACCGCGCAGTCTTCTATCCCGACGCTCTTCCGTTCGCCGCTCACGCAATGGAAGAGATCGTCGCAGTCCTTGCTTCGTGCTCTTCGCGTCCTTCGTGGTGAACCTATCCGGCCAACGATTCTCAATGCCGCCGAACGACGCCGCCGAACGATCAATGTCACCACGAAGAGCGCGAAGAGCGCGAAGGAGAAGAGTCGGGAGTCGGAGAACAAAACGTTTAGCGCCATCCTGCAATATGGCGTGTTGCAGTGGATGAGTAATCCAAAAAGGCTGTTTTCCGGGGTCCGGCCACATTATCTGGCATGTCTTCGAGATGAGAATAGGGTGTGTGGCGCCAAGACATCCGTGCATCAAAACCGTCGCCGGCGGCAGGCATTTTACCGAGCGCGGCCCGATCCCCGCCCGACCAGATTCTCTCCACTCCCTCCCCCAAACACCATGCCCATTGCAAACGGCAAGGTGCGCTCCGTGCGTCTGCTCGGCTGAGGGCTATTGGCGATTGCCTTGGTTCGGTACGATGACATACTAATGGATGTGTCGCACGCCGCCCAAGAGTTCCGTCGTCGGGAGTGTCGAATAGGCGATGAATTTGACAGCTCCCGTGCTGGCCCTGACCGCAAAGCTGCTGAGCGGCGCTTCGGTGCGCTGGATCGATTGCCAGCCCGACACCTGCCAACGCGTTTATTTCGCCAACCACACCAGCCATCTCGACGCTCTGGTGCTGTGGGCGTCGCTGCCGCGCGAGGTTCGCGCACTGACCCGGCCCGTGGCGGCCAAGGATTACTGGGAAAAGACATTTGTGCGGCGTCACGTCGCGAAGGCGTTTAACGCGTTGTTGATTGACCGCAAGGAAATCAAGGTGCATCAAAGCCCGGTCGATTTGATGATCCGGCAGGCGGGCGACAAAAACTCGCTGATTGTATTTCCGGAAGGGAGCCGCAATGCGGAAGGTGAAGTTGGCAAGTTCAAAAGCGGTATTTATTACACCGGTAAAAAACGCCCCGATTTCGAGTTTGTGCCGGTTTACATCGACAACATGAATCGCATTTTGCCGCGCGGTGAATATCTTCCCGTGCCGTTATTGAGTTGCATCACGTTCGGACCGCCCCTTTGGCTCGAAGCGGGGGAGCCGAAGATCGAGTTTCTTCGTCGCGCCCGTGAAGCCGTGTTACGGTTGAAAGACCTATGATGGATTTAGCCCGATTTTCAACCTTCGGCGGCCTCCCGGCGCCCACCTTCTCCTTCGCGCCGCTGAACAACGTGTATTGGCTCGATACGCCCACCACCATATTGCTGCTGGTCGTCGTGATACTGCTGGCGTTGGCCTTCGCGGTGGGCGAGGTGTTGAAACGCCAGCCTGAAACCACGATCAACCCGGCCGTGGTGCGCACCTTCAATTCGCGCGTCTACGCCTGGTGGATGATGTGTACGATTTTGGTGTTCGGAATTCTACTGGGTCTGATCTCGGTGGTGGTGGGCCGGATTTCCACGGTGGTGCTGTTTTTCGGGGTCTCGTTTTGGGCATTGCGAGAATTTATCACGCTCACGCCCACCCGCGGCGCCGACCATCGGGCCCTGTTCTGGGTGTTCTTCATCTTTACGCCGCTGCAGTATTTGCTCGTCGGGTTGGATGTGGTCATGACCGATTTCAATCAGTTCTACCGCTGGTACAGCATCATGATTCCGGTTTATGGCTCGCTCCTTATTCCCGCCCGCGTGGCCCTGGCCGGAGACTACAAAAGGTTTCTGGAGCGGATCGCGAAAATCCAGATGGGGCTCCTGATTTGCGTTTACGCCTTGAGCTACGCACCCGCGATTTTGCACCTGCGCTTGCAAACCTCCGACGGCAAACCCTGGGAGGGAAGCGCCGCGGGCCTGCTGTTCTACTTCGTTTTGGTGGTGCAACTGGGCGATGTGTTTCAATTCGGTTGGGACAAACTCATCGGCCGCCGCGTGATCGCCCCGCCAATTAACGCCGGCAAAACGTGGGAGGGATTTTTCGGCGGCGTGGTCAGTGCGGCGCTCGTGGGGATGCTGCTTTGGTGGGTCACGCCGTTCCGAATGTGGGAGGCGTTTTGCGTTTCATTGGTGATCGCGACAATGGGCTTCGCCGGCAGCATGACGATGTCGGCCATCAAACGCGACCGCGGCGTGCGCGACTACGGCACGCTGGTGCGCGGCCACGTGGGCGTGCTCGACCGCATCGATTGCATCTGTTTCGCGGCCCCGGTGTTTTACCACATCACACGATTCTTCTTCGCCAACCAATCGCTGGCGCCCTTGCTCTTCCCCGGCAGCGGATTGGGGTCCTGACGCAATACTCCGGCTAAGGCGTTTGGGTTGTGGTCGGTTTGGCTTTGCGCCCCACTCAAGCAATGATAGGGGTAGGGAAATCCGGTTGAGCCGGACTTCCCTACCCCTATTCCCGATTCGGTATGTAATATCGGGAACGCTCCTAATTCGACTGTCCTATATTTTTTTCCTCTGTAAGTTCTTTGGCGGCAGGCGATTGTATTTTTTCCAGTGGTACAAGTCTAGCTGATTGGTTGCGGAGTAAGCGTCGTTCGATTCGCCAGTTGACGACTCGGGGCGTATCGCGTTCTCGTTCGATGCGTAAGACT
>QIKY01000002.1 GCA_003233175.1 Planctomycetaceae bacterium
CAGTAAATTTCCCGCGAACAAATCAGGCAATCAATTTGCCACAGAGGGCACAGAGCACTCAGAGTTTGATGCGTCGGACGTCATCCATGGCTGTTAAGTCCTTTCTCGGTGTTCTCTGTGGCCTCTGTGGCAAAATCTTTTTTTGGTTACGACCGGACGCGCTATGTTTCCCCTTTTCGTAACCGCTTATTGGCTATTCGCTGTTGGGTGGCGCATTATCGCGATTTCCCGCACCACCGTGAACGGTGTACGAAAAAACTTCCCGGTTCAGCAGCCGGGCTTCTACAAAACCACGGTTTTCAACCGTGAGCGGAATCTCCAAATAATTGTGGCACAAAGGGAATGCGAATCCGGCGGAAAAACCGGCCAGAAAATATATTTTACGGCACGCGGCGTTTCAGGGGTGTTGCACCCCTCTATTTCGTAGTGTCGCTCGCGGCGCTCATGATCATTTGATCGGCATCGCGGAAAGTGACTGACGGCAACAAGTTAGGGTTCTGGTCCGTGCCGCCTTCCCGGAGGATATTCTTGATCGCGGGCGTCAGGCGAACCACATATTCCATCAATTCCGCGAGCGAAACGACGCCGTCGGCGTTGGCGTCTCGCTCGACGGGCGGCAATGCGCCGACGCCCTGAAAACGACGTTTTCCATCCAACGCCTCTAAAATGGCCATCGTAAACGCGCCATGCCCCTGGCCTTCGGCTGCTTCTTGGTCGCCCCGGCAGGCGCTGAGGAGAATTGGTCCGAAGCTGCGGCCGGGGAAACTATCGGTTTGACCGGCGGCGTCGGCGGCGCGGGAGCGGCAGGTGTCTAGCAATACAACCGACCTACAGCGGAGCTGGGAAAATTTATCTTGCAGCAGTCGGGCGGTGACGCCGGTTTTCAGCAGTTCGCCTTTCTTGGCGTCGGACGGCAGGTACACGTATTGCCCGGTTCGCTGGTCGACCAATCCGTGCCCGGAGAACATGATGACGGCCAAGTCGTCGGGGCCGCATTCGTTGGTGAAACGATCCAAGGTTTGCACGATGCGCATTTTCGTCGGCGATTGCTCGTCGGTCAGTACGACCACATTCCCCAGGTTCGGGCAAGATTTTCGCAGCACCGCGGCCAACGCTTGCACATCGTCGGCCGAGTAGTTGAGTTTCATTTCGGGATGATGGTGAATCTGTTCGACGCCAATGCCGAGAAAGTGAATTTTTCGCGGTCCGTTCTCGGGCCGGGAGAAACGCCCCAATCGTTTCACATCGCTGAACTGTTTGCCATCACTCATGATCGACGTAGCAACCATCTCGTTTTCGCCGGACCGTAGTGCGTCTCTGGGCACAACCACGGCAACCGCATTGCCGGTGCGCTGTTGCTGCAATCGAAATCCGTTGACAAACAGCGTTACCGCCTCAATTCCCGAGGCATCGTTGGGCGTGGCGCGAACCCGCACCTTGATCGGACCGCTTTCAGGAATGCCGAGCCGATCAAAACGGAAGGAAGGTGGAATCGCGTTGCGCAGCGGGGGGAGTTGCTGCTGGTATTCCACGGCGTCGTTGACCATCTCCTCCCGGCGGTACGTGGTGGCGAACAGGTGCTCCGGAAACACTTCCACCTGCGGTTTGAAGGCGCTGGCGTCGAACGATTCGGCGGCGTCGAGATTGACCAACCATTGATAGCGGCCCAATGCGGCGGTCGACGTATCGTAATAACCTGGCGGCGTGGTCAGCGACCAATTCCCGTCGAACTGAGGATACAGCACCCAGATCGGATCTCGCGTGTTGCGACTCTGGAGTATTTTTTCACCATGCTCGTCGCGGACCGTAAAAAACGCATCGCCTCCGGGCGTGGGGTTGAGAAACAGGGTTTGGGCGGCGGGGTTGTTGGCGTTGGCATCGTCGGCATTTGTGTCGACATTGGCGTCGGTGAGAAATTGAAAGAGTTGCTCCGCATTGAGTTTGCGGCCGGCGAATTCGAGGGCGAGAATTTCGTCGCCCTGTTTGAATCCCGCTTCGGCGGCGGGGCTTGTCGGCGGCGGGTCGGCCACCACTCGCAAGACGCCATGTGTTTGCGCATGCACAACTTGCAAACCGAATTCGTTTTTCAGGCCAAAGCGATTCGATTTCGCTACCTGCTCACCGATTCCATTCAGGCTCCAAGCCCGAATGGCGCCATCTTTGCCGCCGGAAACGAGGTAGTCGCCCCGGGGCGACGCCGCCAGAACGGTGGTGTCGCCGACGTGCCCCCAAAACCGCCGCAAGATCGCCTTCTTAAAAAAAGTATCGAGCGATTCCGCCTGGGCGTTATTTCCCGAGAGGCCTTCGTCTCGCATTTTCCGCGCGCCCAGGCCGTGAAAGAATTCGTTGGCGTCCCAAATGATGATGCCCCGCGTGTAGCCAATGGCCAACAACGCCCGGCCCGATTCCTGGTGCGTGAAACGAACAAATGCGTACGATTTGGCGTCGGCCTGAATTCCAGGCGTGGGCGAAAGAGGACCGAAAACACCCACTCCCTTGGTGCGTTTCGCCAGCGTTTCGGCCGGTCCGATATAGGTCGCCCGTGTTTGGGGATGCCGAAAAAACATGGAGGTGTTATCGGGAAAGTGATCGGAAAAATCGTCGGAAAGATTGTCGTGGGTAAATGTCGCCAACTTGTCGACGCCGGGAATGAAAACGCGCCGCAGCGGCGCGATTCCCTCCCGCTTGGCCTGCTCGATCCAGGGCCCCCAGGCGAAGGCGACACGGTCGGGGGCGATGAAGTCTTCCCGCCCCTGGCGGCCTTTTTTCACACGACCGGGAATCACGGCCAGGTTTCCAATGGGCCCGCCAACAGCGCCGGCGTTTTGTGGATCGGGAATTTGGCAAACTTGGCGGCCAGTGGTGAAATCCCAAATAAGAATGGCTTGGCCCGCCTCTGCTTGAGGACCGATCGGCGCCAATCCCGCCGCCGCCAGCCAGCGGCCATCGGGAGAAAGGGCCAAGGCGGTGAGGTCGCCCAGGAAGGGCGTTCTCAGCGGTTCGCCGAACGGTTGCCCCTGCCGCCGTCGATGAATGTCGCACGACAGGTCGTTGTGCGCCACGCTAAAGGCCAGCAACCGCTTCGCCGGCGCGGAGGCGACCTGCTGAATGGTTGATGACGGCCCCGCCGAAAACACGTTTTTTTCACCGGCATGCAGTCCGTCTTCGGTCGCCAGAATCCAGGTGTTGTTATCTTGCCAGACGAGCCCCCTGGGCGGACTTGGCCCAAACTCCAACGGTTTTCCCTCTTGCCAAAGACCGCCGCTCACTTTCCAGAGAACCACCACGGTTTGCCCCTCCGGCCCAATTCCCGCCGCCGCAATGTTTTGGCGGTCGGGGCTGAAGGCCACCTGCCGCAGGTGGTCCAAGTGTTGGCTGGGCTGCAAGGCATATTGCTTCGGTTTCTGGGCGGCGTCGCCGGGCAGGCGCCAGTACGGAATGTGCCCCCGTTTTTTTTCACCCACGCCGATGTTGTCGTGCCCCACGAGCAAGGCGAAATCGCCGGCGGGGGTGCGAATCAGGTCGAGGCTGCGCACTACTTCGCTGGCGGCGAGGTTTTCCGCATACACCACGCGCGCATGTTCGGGAGCGTCGACATGCATCTCGATCACCAAGGAAAACTTGACGCCAAACCCGCCCAGCACCAGGCGATGCCCTCGCGCGCCATCGTCGACGACATCCAAGGCGTAAATCGAGCCCCGGTTCTCAAAAATGGGCCAAGTCAGCAGCCGATCTTGATGAGCTGTCAACGGTTGGGCGGCCAACGGTTGGCCATCTTCGACCAGCGCCCACCGCCGCACGACTTTATCGTCGCCGGCGCTATACAGCCACCATTTGCCGTCGGTTTGCACGAACGTCATCGCATGCACCGGCGCCAAGGGCGCCGCGGCGCGGGGCATCAAAAACGGCCGCGCTCGCAGACGCCGCGCCGCCGCTCGATTTCCCGGCTCTTGCGACCAAGCCGTCGCCCCCAAACCGCAAAACCCGATCAGGCTCAATAGCAACACATGCAAGGCGCGAACAAGCATTTTAGGTTTATCCGGCTGATGACGTTTTTTCAGACCAGGCCGAGGTGAAATTTCGTCGAGCCGTCCCCCTATTGGTTGGGATTCATTGCGTCCGCCGGTATAATCTAGCCCATGAACACTCCTCCCGCCGACGAAGATTCGGTCGATTTGGTCAACCGCTGCCGCGAAGGCGATCAAGACGCCGAAGCCATTCTGTTTGCACGCTACGCGAGGCGGTTGGTCGCGTTGGCGCAGAGCCGTCTTTCCAAGAAGTTTTCCCGCCGGCTCGATCCTGAAGATGTCGTGCAATCGGTGTTCAAGAGTTTTTTCGTGCGTGTGGGCGACGGGCAATTCGAATTCAGTGAATCCGGCGACCTGTGGAGCCTCTTGGCACGCATCACGACGAACAAACTCAACCGCAAAATCGAGCACCACACCGCCGCCAAACGCCAGGTTGATAAAGAACAGGCCGCCAATAAAGACGACCTGGGAGGCGCCGCGTACGAGGCGATTTCGCGCGAGCCCTCCCCCGAAGACGTGCTCATTCTGGAGGAAGAAATCGAGGGCCTCACCGGCGACATGAACGCGCAGCAACGGCAGATCGTGGAACTTCGCCTACAGGGCTATCTGCTGGAAGAAATTGCCGAAGAGGTCATGCGCTCGGAACGCACCGTGCGGAGGATTCTCGATCGTGTAAAAAACCGCCTGGAAAAACGGCTGGATTCGGCCAACTCTTCAGATTGAGCGCAAGGCGCGCTCCCCAAGGGCGCCCACTTTCGCGGCTACCGTAATGTGGCGCCGCCGGACTGCAACGGGTCGGTCGGTCGGATCGCGATCGGCGCTGTGTGTTCCTTGGAATAATTCACGCGCCGCGAAACTTTTCCGTCCGTTCGCCACCAGGTCCATTGCTCGACGGGGCGTCCGCCGACAAACTCACCGGCGGTTGTTTTCAGGCCGTTGGCGCCCCACCAAATCCAGACGCCGGTCTGGCGTCCGGCGGTGTAGGAGCCTTGCGCGGCTTTTTGCCCGTTGGCGTACCACCAAGTGAACTCGCCGGTGGGCTTTCCAAACTCGAACACGCCTTCCAAGCGGACTTGCCCATTGGGGTGCCAATGGGTTTGGGCGCCATGATCTTTGGAGGGGTCGTTTTCGTCGATTTCAAATTGGGCCAGCTGTATGTTCCACCAATCGTCGGGGGTTACGGTCACGATGCGCGGAGACAGCACTAGGCCCGAGGCCTTTTTCTTTTTGTCGGAATAATACTCGGTTTCGGGCGCCAACTTTCGACCCGCCAGATACGTTTCCTTGCCGGCTAACTGGCCGTCGTTCGTCCAACGCAAAACATCTCCGTCGACGAGGCCATGTTGGAAGGAGATTTCACGCACCAGTTGGCCATCGACATTCCACCAGCGGGCTTTGCCATGTCGGACGCCGTGCTGGAAATCGATCTGACTGACTTTTCGCATCAGGCTGTCATGGATCACCCAGGCGCCGTGCAATTCGCCTCTGCGGAAATCGGCCTCGGAAAGAAACGGCGCCTGAAAGGCGCTATACGGCTCTTCGCTCAGCAACGACGATTCGTTGCGTTCGGCCATCCGCTTCCAGTTGCCGTGCCGTTTGCCGCGCTTGAATAGGCCTTCGGCGATCAAAACGCCGTCGGTCGCCCACATGCTCCATTCGCCGTGCCGCACCAGATTGCCTTCTGCGTCTTGGGCTATTTCCTTAGCGATTTTCAGACCGCCGTTGGGATACCGCTCTTGAACCAACTCGGTCTCGATGGCGCTCAGCCCCGATTGCAGCGGCCCGACGGACGCCGCATCATCGTCCGAGAGTTTTTCCTTGGCCGCTTTGCCCGCCGCCACTTTGGGCGCCGGCAAGGGGCGGGCAATGTTTTCGCTGACGGAATTCGGAGCTAATTCCGCCGGCGGCGCCGCCGCTCGGATTGGCGCCGGCACTCTCTTGGTTGACGATTTTTTTTCTTTCCAGGAGGCCCCTGTCTCTATTTTGACAGACGAAATCGCGGGTGTTTTTCGGTCGCCCAGATGGTGAACATCCGCTTCCTCGGCGCCTTTTGCTTCGTCCTCTAGCTC
>QIKY01000197.1 GCA_003233175.1 Planctomycetaceae bacterium
GAAGGGCCAGGGCCTCCATTTGCTTGCGAGCCGCCTGGATATCGGGGTTTTGGCCCAGGGCGAACTGAATGTATTCCTCTACTGGGTGGGCTCCTTCAAGTCGCGGAATCACTGGGTTTACGGCCTCGGGGTCGGAAGCCGACATCCTCATGGCCTGATTCACCGACCTGGCGACGTGCGCGTATTCGGGATCCCGCACTTGTTGGGCGGTCTTGCAACCGGCCAGTAGAAGGAATACACCTAGAAAGCAGAAAATCGAACGTCGCACAGCCATCAGCGGCCCCCCATCTCGCAAACGTGAACTACGTATTATTACTCTCGATATCGGCGCGAACCGATTCATCGAAACAGCCCGTTTGTCTGGAAGCACCGGCAAAACTGGGCGGCGCCGTGGGAATATACCGATTGTTTCGATTGTTATCGGCAAGCAGGAGATCGATGTGACGCCATTCTCAGCCGCCGAATTTTGGTCGATTCTGCGGCTCTCGCTGTGGATTTCGGGAACGGCGGTGCTCATCAGTTCACTCGTGGGAATTCCCTGCGGCGTTTGGCTGGGGATGTCCCGGCGGCGGGGAAAGCGGCTGCTGGCGGCGGTCGTCCACACCGGAATGGCATTACCCCCCGTTGTAGTGGGCTTGGTGCTGTACCTGTTGCTTTCCCGCAGCGGGCCGCTGGCGTTTCTAGACAGCCTGTTCACCGCCCGGGCGATGATCGCCGCGCAAACGGTGCTGGCCTTGCCGTTTGTGGTTGGCATTACGATGGCGGCCGTTGCGGCCGCGCCCGCCGAGCTTCCCTTGCAGCTCAGATCGTTGGGCGCCAGCGACTGGCAATGCCGCTGGACGATTCTTCGCGAAGCGCGGCATGGCGTTCTATTGGCGGTGGCGGCGGCCTTTGGCAGAAGTATTTCGGAAGTGGGCGCCGTGCTCATCGTGGGCGGCAACATTCAGGGCCACACCCGCGTTCTGACAACAGCCGTCGTACTCGAAACCGGCAAAGGCAACTTTGAGTTCGCCTTGGCCCTCGGCGGGGCGCTGCTCCTGTTGGCGCTGTTGGTGAACTTGTTCATTGTCGGATTTTCAGGAGGCCGCCCGCCGGCATGACCAACAAAACATGCTACCAGTTGAAAAGCTTGATAAAACGCCAAAACGCCAACTTCGCGCTTCATATTCATCGGCTCGACGTCCTACAAGGCGACGTGTTGGCGCTGCTCGGGCCGACCGGCGCGGGAAAGAGCACCCTGCTCCGACTGCTGGCCGGATTGGAGCCGGCAACCGCAGGCAAAATCTGTTTCGACGACGCGCCCTTGCTCGCCGCCGAGATGACGTTGGCCACCCGACGACGCATCACCATGGTTCACCAGCGACCGCTGTTGTTGGGCGGCTCGGTGCGGATGAACGTCGAGTATGGACTACGTTTGCGAAGCGGCCAAAATCGAACACAAAAAGTAGACGCCGCGCTCGACCGACTCGGCCTGACCCCCATCGCGGCGCAGGCTGCGCATACGCTCTCCGGCGGCCAGACGCAGCTCGTCGCCATGGCGAGGGCGTTGGTCCTCGAACCGGAAGTGCTGTTGCTCGACGAACCCACCGCCCACCTCGACCCGGCGCACGTGGCGCTCGCCGAGAAGGCGATCCGACAAATTTGCCAGACGCGGCAAACGACGATCGTCTGGGCGACGCATAATCTGTTTCAGGCGCGCCGGGTTGCGAACCGCACCTGCCTACTGTTGAATGGGCTGTTGGTGGAAGTTGGCCCAACCGAAGCATTCTTCACGAACCCCGCCGAGCCTCGCACGGCGGATTTTGTCCAAGGGCGAATGGTGTACTAACAAAATGGGAACCCGTTGATGAAGTGGATGCAGCTTGTTGTTCTGATCGTCGTGCTTACCGGCTGCGCGAGGATTCAAAACGACGCGCCAACCCTCACGCTCGCGACCACCACCAGCACCCGCGACAGCGGCCTGTTGGACGTCCTCCAGCCGATGTTCGAGCAGGAAACCGGCATTGCATTGAAGGCCGTCGCGGTGGGCAGCGGGCAAGCCCTGGAGCTGGGCCGACGCGGCGACGCCGATGTCCTCCTTACCCATGCACCCGCGGCCGAGGAAGAATTCATGGCCGCCGGCTACGGAGAACAACGCCGCGCCGTCATGCACAACGATTTCGTGCTGGCGGGGCCGGCGTCCGACCCGGCCGGAATCAAGGAGCAGATGTCGATCACGGAGGCTTTTGGCCAGATCGCCCGCAGCAAATCGGCCTTCATTTCACGAGGCGACGATTCAGGAACGCACATGAAGGAGCAGGAAATCTGGCAAGCTGCTAACATCGATCCGCAGGGCGATTGGTACGTGCAAGCCGGCGCCGGAATGGCCGAAGTGTTGAGGATTGCCAGCGAAAAACACGCCTACACGCTTGCCGACCGAGGAACGTTTTTATCACAACGCGACCGACTTCACCTCACGATTCGCTCCGCCGGCGACCCGCTGCTCCGCAACCCTTACACCGTGATCGTGATCAGTGCGGCGAAGCACGGCAATGGGAACCGCGAAGCCGCCCAACGATTTTCCGACTTTCTGGTATCGCCCAAAGTGCAGCACGTCATCGAGAAGTTTGGCGTCGAGCGATTTGGGCAACCGTTGTTTTTCCCCGACGCGCTGCCGGAAAAGTAGGGTGGTTGCCAGCAACCACCAACAATAAACAACCCGCGTTTGCAACGCAATTGGTGGTTGCCAGCAACCACCCAACCGAGAATTCTTCCTATGCCATCTTCGTTGAGCCGCGCCCGTTACGCCGAATACCGTCAAAAAATCCGCGAAAAACGGCAATCGGAAAAAAGCGAATCCCGCGCCCCTAAGCAGCAACGTTCGTTCGGCCGCCTGCTGTTGGAATTTGTGCGTTTAATGCGCGACCAACGCCCCGCCGTGGCGTTCGCCTTGGGAACGCTGACCATTTCAACGTTGCTCAAACTCACGCCGCCCGCCGCCAGCAAATTCTGCATCGACTACGTATTGGCCGATCAGCCCTACCCCCGCTGGCTCGCCGCCTGGATTCCTCCCAACATCGACCGCGCCACGCTGTTGGTGCTGGTGGGCGTGGTGGTGGTGTCGGTGTTGTTGGTGGAAACGATGATTCATCTGTGGGGACGCTGGGCCGCCACCAAGGCCGCGAACCGCATTCAAGCGGCCACGCAAAAGCGAGTCTTTGAACACGCCGTTCGACTGCCGCTGCATCGGGTGTATCAATTAAAATCGGGCGGCGCGGCGAGCATTCTCCGCGACGACGCCGGCGGCGTCGGCGAACTCGTATTCAGCTTGTTGTACAATCCTTGGCGAGCGATCATCCAACTTCTGGGCAGTCTGGTTGTATTGACGGTCGTTGATTGGCGGCTGCTGATGGGCAGCCTGTTTCTCTTTCCGATGGTCTACTTAACACAGCGCACCTGGGTGCGGCGCATTCGGCCGCTGTATCGCGATATTCGCCAACGCCGGCAGGAAATCGACAGCCACGCCACCGAAGCATTTGGCGGTATGCGTATCGTGCGGGCGTTTGGCCGCGAACGTAGCGAAACCGGCCGTTTCGTACGGGGCAATCATCTCATGACCCGGCAGCGTCTGTACGCCTGGTGGTGGACCCGCGCCATCGAAGTGCTCTGGGCGATTTTGCTGCCCGTGGCCTCCACCTGCCTGTTGATCTACGGCGGTATTCTGATTCTGCGCGGCGAACTCACGCTCGGCGATCTGATCATGTTCCTCTTTTACCTGGGTATGCTGCTGGGCCCGATCGCGATATTGGCCACCAGCGCGGCGCAGTTCCAGAATAATTTGGCCGGCTTCGAACGCGTGCTTGACCTGCTGGAGGAATCTCGCGAAGGCGACGCGGCAGCCAAGACGCACGTCGGCGCCACGGCCCCGCCGGCGGGAGAAATTACCTTTCACGATGTGAGCTTCAAATATCCCAGCGGCGATGAACCGGTGCTCGAAGCGATCAACCTGACGGCGTCCGCCGGCGGCACTATCGCCTTGGTCGGCGCCAGCGGCGCGGGAAAAACAACGCTCTGCCATCTGGTCGCCCGTTTCTACCAGCCCACGTCGGGCCGCATCGAATTGGACGGCGTCGATCTTGCCGAACTCGACTTGGAGTCCTATCGGCGTTTGATCGGCGTGGTCGAACAAGACGTGTTCCTCTTCGACGGAACCGTGGCGGATAATATTGGCTATGCGGGACGCGACGCCACGCGGGAGGAAATCGAACGCGCTGCCCGCGTGGCCCACGCCCATGAGTTCATCCAGGAATTGGAGCGAGGCTACGACACCATCATTGGCGAACGCGGCGTCCGACTCAGCGGCGGGCAACGCCAACGGCTGGCCATCGCCCGCGCGATTCTCGCCGACCCCAAAATCTTGATTCTCGACGAAGCCACCAGCAACCTTGATAGCCAAAGCGAACGCCTGATTCGCGAAAGTCTGGGCCCGCTTTTGGCGGGCCGCACCTGCTTCATGATCGCCCACCGGTTGAGCACGATCCGACATGCCGATCGAATCGTATTACTCGATCAGGGCCGCATTGTGGATCAAGGTTCGCACGAACAGTTGCTCCAACGCAGCGAACTGTACCGCCGCATGGTGCAACTGCAAACCACCGACGCCCAAGAACAGATCGACCCGCCAGTGGAAACGGGGTGAGCAACCGCCCGGAATTTGTTGGGTGAACTAAAAGCCAGGCATTTTGAATACCGGGGAAAAAGTTGCCAAGCGGCCGAGCAAGCCTCATAATCACGGGCGTGGTTTCCAATCTCTGTTCCCTTCCGATAGGCGGGCGTGTTCATGAACGAAGAACGTCAATTTTCAACAACGGCGCGACTCCCGGGCGTTTCTCGTCGCGACTTTGTCAAGGTCGTGAGCGGCGCGGCTGCGGCGGCATCCGCCGGCGCCTTGGTTTCCTCTCCCCAGCCAGCGGCCGCCGCGCCCACGGCGAACAGCGCCGCCGAGACGACCCTCAAACAGTTTTACGAAACGCTGTCCGACTCGCAAAAGAAAACGATTTGTTTTCCCTTCGATCACCAGCTGCGAAAAAAGCACAGCGCCAATTGGGCGATTACCGAACCCGCCCTCGGCAGCGACTTCTACACCGAAGAGCAACGCAGGTTGACCGACCAGATTCTTCGCGACGCGACCAGCGAAGAAGGTTACGATAAATTCCACCGGCAGATGAAACATGATCGGCCCGCCGGCTTCGGCGCCTTTCATGTGGCGGTGTTCGGTGAACCCGGCTCGGACGCCTTCCAATGGGAATTGACCGGCCGGCATCTTACGCTTCGCGCCGACGGAAATTCCGTCAGCAACCGCGCTTTTGGCGGTCCGCTGGTGTACGGCCATGGCGCCGGCGATCCGGCGAAAAATGTTTATCATTATCAAACGCAAAAAGCCAACGAGGTGTTTGCCGCGCTCGACGCCGAACAGGCGAAACAAGCGTTGCTCGCCAAACCGCCGCGAGAGAACCAGGTTCCGCTGCAAGGTGAAAAGGGCTCGTTTTCGGGAATTTCGGTCGGCGCCTTGTCAGACGATCAGGCGGCGCTCGTCGAGCAGACGATCAAGGTTATTTTGGCGCCGTATCGCAGCGAAGATGTCGACGAAGCCCTGGCCGTGTTGAAAACCGGCGGCGGACTGAAATCGTTGCACATGACGTTCTATGAAAAAGGCGACCTCAACTCCGACCACGTCTGGGATATTTGGCGACTGGAAGGGCCTTCGTTCGTCTGGCATTTCCGCGGCGCGCCGCATGTACACGCGTATGTGAACATCGGTGTGAAACCTAGTTAAAACGGCTCGCAAAAAATGCGCGATCGGCGCGCCAAAAAAAAGCCCGGCATTTTCAAAATGCCGGGCTTTTCATTCGATCTTTGAAATCAAAGAGTAACCGCTTTTGAATCAAACGACGCCCTGCCTGGAACACGCCGCCGCTCGCCTTAGGACAACTCGAGAAATAAATTCCCGATGTCATCTCGGACTGAGCGGGGCGATAGCCCAGGTTATTCATGAACAGGTCGGAACGTCTCATAAACCTCTCCCCAAAAAAGTGGTGACTTCTTGCCG
>QIKY01000200.1 GCA_003233175.1 Planctomycetaceae bacterium
CGCCGGAGAAAGACAGCTCGGCGCTCGTTTCCCAATAGAAGCGGGCGGCCAGATAATCGTAAAGGGCGTTGTCGGAATCGTATTGGGCGCACTGCTCCAGAATGGCGAGCCAATTGGAATCGCGCGGGTGAGGGTCGTGGGAATGGTTTGCGAAACGCCACAACAGTAAGGCGCGCAAACGCTGCCACTCGACGCTCGCGGGATTGATTTCCGTCGCCCGGGACGCAAGCTCCTGGCATCTCTTGATGCACGTCGACTCAAAAACATTTTCGGCCCGCTCAAGCGCTTGGTCGTCTAGTTCGGGGAATACGGCGACGGCGCCGAACTTTCGCATCTTCTTCACGTATCGAATGACATAGCCATTGCCGGGACTGTCCAGCACCAAAGCCGCTCCCATCGCCAGTTGGGCGTTGCCTGTTTGCAGCTCCGGCATACGGTCTACTTCTCGTAGCCAAAACTCAGCCTGTTCCGCCGGCTCCCGTGAGGGGATGGGAAGGCGGCGGTCGAATATCCATCCGCTCGTTGCGTCTTGCCATTGCTGCGAGAGTGTTTGCAGACCCGTTTCCGTTTGCGACGCCAGCCACAGCAACCGGCACGTTAGGCATAGCAAAACGAGTGCGGTAAAACTCCAGAAAGCTCTGGCGGCTAAGCGTTTCATGGAGTCCGTCCGTTTTTCGAGAAGGGTTTCGTGCGATGCACGCCTGCAAACCACCAATGGTTTATTTTATGACATGCGCGGAGCAAGCCGGATAGAATTATTTCGTTTGCACATCGCACATATTGAGATGTTGCACGACGCGTGTATAAGGCGAGCGGCAGATGTATCACAGAAAACCGGCATGACAAAAAAACAACTTCCTTCAGGCCAGCACCAGCAAGGCAACGGCCGGCTGTTCATTTTCCTGGCGGCGCTCATGTGGAGCTCCAGCGGCTTTTTTGCGAAATCGCCCCTGTTCGATACCTGGGATGTTGCAATTCGAGGACCGCTGCTGGCCTTTTGGCGGGCGTTGTTCGCCAGCCTGGTGCTCTTGCCGATGGTGCGGCGCGTGGAGTGGTCGTGGAAGATGGCGCCGATGGTGCTGGCGTTCGCGGCGATGAACTATACGTATCTTTCGGCGATGGCCTATTCCACCGCCGCGAACGCCATCTGGCTGCAGAGTACGTCGCCGATTTGGGTTTTTATCGTGGGCGTGTTCATTTTCAAGGAACACGCCCACGCCGGCGATTGGATATCGCTGGCGTTCGGCGTCGCCGGCGTGGGTTTGATTTTGGCCTTCGAAATAAACGGCGCCTCTCCCCGGGGCGCCATGTTTGGACTACTCTCCGGAGCCACACTCGCGGGAATCGTGTTGTCGTTACGGCAGTTGCGCGAGTACGACTCCGCCTGGCTGGTGGCGTTGAACCATATCGTGACCACGATCATACTCACGCCGCTGCTGATCGAATACGCGATATGGCCCACGGCGGGGCAACTCACCTTGCTGGTGTTCTTCGGCGTCTTTCAGATGGGCCTGCCCTATTACTTTTTCGCCAGAGGTCTGCGCACCACCAGCGGACACGAAGCCTCCGCCATCATTCTGGTGGAGCCGGTGCTGGTGCCGGTGTGGGTGTTTCTCGCCTGGCGACATGCCCCCAACTACACGCCGCCCCAATGGTGGACGCTCTGCGGCGGCGGGCTTATTCTCCTCGGACTCTTGCTGCGCTACCGGCGCAGTTTTCGCCGAATTGTTGATCGAGCGTGAAACAGTCGCTGTTTTCGCCCTACTTCTTTTCGGCGACGCCAAGTTTGCGCAATTGAGCGACGATGTCGGCGCCGTGCGAACCGGCATGCACCGATTTGTCGATGTGCAGAATCTTGCCGTCTTGGCCGATGAAGAACGTCCAACGGAAAGGAACCGGCCGTTTCTTGGTGACAACCCCGTAAGCGCGCGCTGTTTCCTTACTGGCGTCACTCAAAATCGGGTAGTCCAATTTCAGTGAATCGGCGTAACGCTTGTTGGTGGCTGCGTCGTCGCAACTGGCGGTAAAGAAGGCGATGTCGAATTTGTCGAGCCCGGACCCCTGGGAGCGTTTCACTTCGAAGGTCCGACCGCCGAGCAATTCCACGGTGAAGCTTTTGTCGTTGTCGCTGACACGCAGCGAACTACATTCGGCCGTTCAGCCACCGGTGAAGGCTTTGGGGAACCACGCCAGAACAACTACCTGCTTGCCGTTGTAGTCAGCCAAGCTATAGGTTTTGCCATCGCTGCCGGCAAGTTTGAAATCGGGCGCCTGATCGCCCACTTTCAATTCGGCCCGCGCCAATGGAGAAAGAAAAAACATGGCGGCTAGCGCCAAGCCGGAGGAAAATATCTTCATTGCCGACAACTCCCTGGAAGCAAAACAAAAGTGGTGTGAAACGCTCTCTCAAATACTACCATGCAAAACGGCGCCGTCCAACAACGGCGCGGCCGAACGGTTTTCTTATTTTCTCTGTCGCTCTGCTGATGAATAATGTGGGCTGGGGGTATTTTCATGGTAGGCCGCCGACTAAACTGAAAGATACAATCGCCCGTTCGATTGCCTGCCTCCTGCCCGTTCCACAAACGCCGCGCGCCGTTCCACGGAATGGTTCGATAAAACAGCTCGCCGGCGTTTCATTTTCGATGCCCTACGCGACCACTCCTGGGAGTTGGCGTTATGCCTAGCCATTATAAGCACTACTGGATTTTCTCGGGCCTCGCTTTCATGGCCGCTTTCACATCGGCAATGCTGCTGGCGCCAACGGCATTGTTGCCGGCCGCGGGGGCCGCGGAGCCGATTCAGTTCGCCCAGGATATCGCGCCCATTTTTCAAAAGCATTGCGTGGAGTGCCATACTCCCGGCATCGAGAAGGGCGACATCTCGCTAGCCACGATTGCAGACCTCAACGAAAACGAATACGTCAGTCCGGGAGAGCCGGATGCGAGCCATCTGTTGGAAATTATTTCCCCCGATGGCGATACGCCGGCGGAAATGCCCCAGGAAGGTCCGCCCCTTTCCGCTGAGCAAGTGGCCCTGATTCGGCGTTGGATTGCCGAAGGCGCCCAATGGCCCGACGATGTCGTGGTTCGTCAGCTCTCGAAGGCCGACCAATCGTGGTGGGCGTTGCAGGTGCTGAGCACAAAGCGCCCGCCGGCAGCCGAACATGCGCCCAACTCCTGGCGCGTCAATCCTATTGATCGTTTTGTGTTTGCCAAGTTGGCCGAAAAAAAGTTAGCGCCGAATCCTCCCGCCGACCGCCGCACTCTGATTCGCCGCGCCACGTACGATCTTCTCGGCTTGCCACCCACGCCGGAGGAAATCACCGCTTTTGTCGACGACCCGCAGCCGCACGCGTACGAGAAATTGATTGATCGGTTGTTGGAATCGCCGCACTACGGCGAGCGTTGGGGCCGGCACTGGCTGGATGTCGTGCGATTTGGCGAGAGCAACGGTTTTGAACGCAACGTGATCATTAACGATTTGTGGCCCTTTCGCGATTACGTCATTCGCTCGTTGAACGACGACAAGCCGTTCGATCAATTCGTGCGCGAGCACCTAGCGGGCGATGTCATCGGCGCCGGCAAGCCGGAGGTCGAAATCGGCTCCGCCTTTTTGGTTTGTGGACCGTACGACAACGTCGGCAACCAAGACCCGGTGCAATTGGCTCAAATACGCGCCAACACGCTCGATGAAATCATTCGCGCCACCGGCGAAGCGTTCCTGGGTTTGACCGTGGGTTGCGCCCGATGCCATGACCACAAATTTGATCCCGTCGTGCAGGAAGACTATTACGCCCTGTACGCCACGTTTTCCGGCATTCGGCACGGCAGCCGGGTTCTGGCCACGCCCCAAGCGCAAACCGCGCGGGCCGAAAAAGTGAAACCGCTCAATGCGCGTCGCGCCACGCTCACCAAGCAGCGCGACGCCCTCAACGTGGCCGTGATGAAACGAGCCGGCGAAAAATCGGCCGAATACGAAAAACTCTGGCCGCGAGAAGCCGTCAACCGCCAAGGAACGGAAGAAACCTTTCCGGCGGTGGAAGCCCGCTTTGTGCGGTTGGTTTCTCAAGGGCAAGATGTGAATTTTCGCGACACGCGCAACTTCGGTATCGATGAATTCGAGGCCTGGTCCGACGAAGCGACGCCGCGCAATGTCGCCCTGGCGGCCAACGGCGGCAAGGCTAGCGGCGCCAGCCGCCTGATCAAGGATTACCCCGGCGCGTACGGTCCACAGTTGGCGATTGACGGCAAGACCGGCCGCCGCTTTCTGGCCACGGCCGGTTCCCTAACGATTGAATTCGCCGCGCCAACGCGTATCAATCGGGTGCTCTTTTCCAGCGCTCGCGGGGAAGACCGGCCGGAGCATCGTAAGTTTATTTTCGTGGCCGATTACCGTATTGAAGTCTCGCCGGACGGCAAAACCTGGACGGAGGTCGCTCATGGCCGCAATCGGAAACCGGTCAGCGCGGCGCATCGCAACAAGCGATTGCAAGCGTTGGAAATCACGTCCGAAGAACAAACGCGCTTGGCGGAATTGAACCGTCAAATCGCGGCGGCGGCCCGTGAGATCAACGCCATTCCGGCGCTGCCCGTGGCTTGGGTGGGAAGCCGTGTCGCGGCCGACGCCAAAGGACCGTTTCATGTTTTTGTCGGCGGCAATCCTCAGCGGGAAGGCAACGAAGTGACGCCCGCCAGCTTGGCCGTGCTGAAAAAAACGATGCCGGCTTACCAACTTCCCGCCAACGCGCCCGAAGCCCAACGCCGCCAAGCGTTAGCCGATTGGATGGTCGACCCGAAAAACCCGCTCACGCCGCGCGTGCTGGCCAACCGGGTGTGGCACTATCACTTTGGCGTGGGCATTGTTGATACTCCCAGCGATTTCGGCTACATGGGCGGGCGGCCCACGCACCCTGAATTACTGGATTGGCTGGCGGCCGATTTGCTGAAAAATGGTTGGCGGCTCAAACCGCTGCACAAGCAGATCATGCTTTCACAAACGTATCGTCAGTCGAGCGAATTTCGTGAAGACGCAGCCAAACAAGATGGCGATTCCCGCCTGCTCTGGCGTTTCCCACCCCGCCGTTTGGAGGCCGAGGAAATTCGCGATACCGTGTTGGCTATTTCCGGCGTCTTGAATGAAAAAATGGGCGGCCCCGGTTTTCGGCTCTATCAATACCTGCAAGATAATGTCGCGACGTATGTTCCGCTCGATCTGCATGGCCCGGAAACGTATCGCCGCGCGGTCTACCATCAGAACGCCCGCGCCGCCCGGACCGACCTCATGTCTGACTTCGACCAGCCCGATTGCGCTTTCTCCACGCCCCGCCGCGCCGGCACCACCACGCCCTTGCAAGCGCTCACCATGCTGAACCACCAGTTCACGCTTGATATGGCCCAAGCCCTGGCCGAGCGGCTGCAAATTGAAGCGCCGGAAGATCCCGCCCAACAAATAAAACGAGCCTACCTGCTTTGTTACGGACGCGAAGCCACCGCTGCGGAAGTGTCGCAATGCGCGGCGTTTATCAAGGAGCAGTCGCTGCCGTTGCTGTGTCGGGTGCTGTTGAATACCAGTGAATTGATTCATATTCGTTAGGACGTCGCCCAACTAATCCGAAAGCCTCACACATGCCTTGCCGATATTTCACGCTGGCCTTGTTGGCTATCTTGCTTCCTTTTGCGGCGCAGCTCAAGGCCGCGAAACCGCTGCGAAAAAGCCAGCCGAATTTCATTGTCATCTTCTGCGACAACCTGGGTTACGGCGATATCGAACCTTTTGGCTCCACGCTCCACCGCACGCCGAACCTGAACCGCATGGCCAGGGAAGGGCGAAAGTTCACGCATTTCTGCGTGACCGCCGGTGTTTGCACGCCCTCGCGTTCAAGCCTGATTACTGGCTGTTATTCCCAGCGGGTCGGCATGCACAACAACCCACACGATGGCTGGGTGCTGCGGCCGATTTCTCCCTATGGGCTGAACCCCGAGGAAATCACGATTGCCGAAGTGCTCAAACAGCA
>QIKY01000013.1 GCA_003233175.1 Planctomycetaceae bacterium
TTCGCCCAATTGTTGCGACATCCAGCCGTCGAATTCGGCCAGACTGGCCTCGTTCACGCAGATCGGCTCTTGCAGGGCGCCTTTCGCATCGGGCTCCAAAAGCATTTCAGCAGCGTGCGATTTGTTCGGGCGGGATTCGGTAGTCATGCGATGGTTCTCCGGTGGTGGTCAGCTCCGCAGGACCGAATAATGCAAAAACGGCGCCAGCTATTGGCGTAAAACACGTAAGTTGTGTTACTAAAAGCACTTGTGGTTTTTTTTGTTGTTTTCGAAAAGAGGCCGAGTGTCGCATTCGGGCGACAACCCATCTTGAAATGAGACCAAAATCCCGCTTTTCCAAAGGGCCGATTTCGCGGAACGGCTGCTAAGTACCTGTCCAAGATCTATTCCGTGCAATGGTGTTATGGGATTTTCGCCAAGCCGGAGGCTTGCCAGCCATTAGCCGGCGGTCGAGCGCAGCGAACACCGCCGGTAGGCTACCGCAGCGAACAATGCATCCCGGTGGGATGCCAGAGGCGGCGGGCGCGAGAAACGCCTCAAAACAATGCCGTCATTTGCGGCGCCGCTCACCGTTGGAGTGTACGCTTCAGCGTGTTTTTTCCGGACGCACCCTGAAGCGTACACTCCAACGGCCGCTGGCATCCCGCCGGGATGCGGAATGTCGAGACGTCTATCCTCCGGTGGTGTTCGCTCCGCTCGACCACATACGCATCAACTTAAGGAATAGTCGAGCTTTTCTGGGTTTCGAAGGAGTTCAAGCGTTCCTGGTTTTGAACGTGAGTCGCGGCGGCAGGTGCGTTTGACCACTTTCTTGAATCGCGCGAGCACCTGAAGTAAATCGCCGTAGCCGGCGAGCGCCGCGATTATGGCGTCGGCAATTTTCCGGACGCGTTTTGCGAGACGCACCAAACTAAAGCTGCTTTTCGAGATCCACGCCACCATCACCGTTAGCCAATGTTGGATGATCGCCGCACACATCCTTGCCCACAGGCGAACCATTTGCACGGTGTCGTTCTTGCCAGACAACTCGGCAATCAGGCTGATCGATTTCCAGCGTTTGAACAACAATTCAATTTGCCAGCGGGCCCGATACAAAACGATGATTTCCTTAGTGCTCAGTTGCTCTTCGTCGGCGTTGGTGATCATGAATGTCCACTCGCATGCGGCCAACGTCGCGGCTGTGGCTTGGCGACCGCGACGAACTGCTTCCTTGCGAGCGCGGCAACGTCGACGACTGACCTGGTCCAGCGGAACTTTCCAGGCGACCAGACGACAAGGTAATCGATCTTTGGCGCCGATTTCGATCCAACAATCGACCATCGTTTCCGTCTGTTGGTTGAGCCAGGAAACGATATTTCCCACTCGCTCGTTGTTGCGCCACACAATCGTCGTGTGTTGGATTCGCGAGAGAAAAAACGCCTTGGCGGCGGCAATTGCGGCGAACACGAGAATGTTAAAGTAGCCCAAGTCAGCGATTCGCAGCGAGCCGGGCGTCCAGGCGATGTGCTGCCGCGAACTGGCGCCGTCGGGGTTTTTTCCCTGCTCGATATCGACGCGTAGGGCGCCGCTGCGCAGATCGAGTTCCGTTTGCAATTTCAACGCCGCCTTGCCGCTGCCGTTTGTCCCGCCGGTTCCCCGGAAACGATCTTGCTGGCTTTCGGGCAATACCACCGATGAACTATCGATGAGTGTGACTTTTGTGAAACGTTCGAGAATGGGCGCCAAGGTTTCGGAAGAAGCGACGACTTTTTTCGTCATTCCGCGAAACAGATTTTCAAGGAAGCCGGCCAATTCGGGCGTGAAACGTTTTTCGATTGCCTGCGGGGAAACGTCGACATTCGCCTCCGCGGCCGAGCCCGCCAAATCGGCGACAGTCGCCCGAGGGTTGTTGAGAAACCCAAGCACGAAAGTCGTCGCCAGCGCGACGGGAGTAAACTTGCGTTCGCGTTTGACCACGCGAATCTGTTGGTTTGCTTCGATTGCGGAATCTCCAAAGCACTCTTCCAACGCAGTCCCGACTTGCGATATAGTAGCCATGCGGAAGCTCCTTCTCCCAGACCAGATTGATTAACCTAACAATCTATTCTGAAAGGACTTCCGCTTTTTTAATAGACCAATATTTCCTTAAGTTGATGCGTATGTGGTGTTCGCTGCGCTCGACCACCGGCTAATGGCTTTTATCCTTCCAGGATATGAAATCAAATACGCCAGCCCTCTTTGTCTGGCCCGAATCCGATAAACACGGAATAGATATTGGACAGGTGCTAAGGCGAGCGGCAGATAAAATGTACCAGCCGCTCCCAGTACGACGGGCACTCCTGCCCGTCGAAAATGCTCAGACGGGCAAGGGCGCCCGTCTTACAATTGGTAAATTTTTTCCACCGCTCGCCTTACAACTTGCGCAACATCTGCGCGACTTTTTTCTCGTAGATCATCTGCCATTGCGGCGCCAGAATGCAATCGCTGTCTTCTTGGGCCCCGCCCACATTGCGAAGTTGCTCGGAGGTGGGCGCGTAATAAATGTATCCGTTGGTGTAGCCGGCGACGAACGTTCGTTCATGCGGCGAGTTCTTTTTGATATTCAGCCCGATGCGAACCGTCAATTCACCGGGAAAGGTCGTGAGCACGAAATCGCCAACGCGAATTCCCAAAAGTTCAACATCGAGCGTTCGCTTTCCAGCGGCCACGTTATCGGCTTGATGTTTTCGCAACAGCCGCAAATTGGTTTGGTTTCTTGTCAGCCGCTCCATGGTGTGGATATTACGAATGTACTGCCGCATGTTGTTGCGATTTTCGGCGTCGAGTTTTTCCAAGTCGGTGCGGCCTTGCGCTTTGTCGTACAAATAACGATGGGAATAATACGAGGGAAACTCGCCGGAAACTCGATATTTTACAACCAGCGGGATGAACGTTTTGAGGTTCAGGCTCGTGCCTCCCAAAGATCGGAGCAAGGCCGCCTGCTCCGCCTCCATGGCGATAATGCGTTGTGCGACATCGGCCCGGGGCAATTCCAGAACTTCGTTGAGAACGGTGAGGCGGTCGTCGTCGCGGCATTCAATTTTCCGTAGCCCGCGCAGCGTGCTGAGGCCCAAGAGGTTGCCCAACGGTTCGGCGTCTCGCGGGTGGCTGACGTCTTTGTAATAAGCCGGGTTGATATCTCCGGCGCAGCCTTGCACGAATAACGCGATAGCGCCGTCGCTGGTGTTTTCCTCGATCACGCGGGAGGCGAAGCCGATCATGTCGGCGGAGTTGGCGCCGCTGGGCACTCCCTGAATGGGGTGGCAGGCGAAGTTGTAAACGACGGCCAACGTCTCGCCGTTCTCTCGGTTGAGCCGCAGAATGCCGATTTCCGTATCGATCGGGCCCACCGCCGCCACTTCTTCATCGGGAGGCAGGGAATACGCATGTCGGACGTCCACTTCCTTGCCGTTTTTGAGCTTCAGCCGGCGGTTCTCCATGATGCGGTTTTCGTAGCCCACTCCCACGCCAATTCGCACGGGCGTCAGTTTCTCGACCGCCATTTTTACCGCCTGGAAGGTTTTTTCCTCGACATCCGTGCATACGGTTCCGTGGCAATGGCTGGCGTTGATCATCACGCTGGTCGGCGCGATATGCAGTTCCTTTTCGATCCGCCCACGCACCTTGCCGAGATAATCGTTGCCGATGTAGCCGATTTCGCCGATGGCCACCGCATCGACCGTTACGATCACGACGGTGGCGTGGTCGTTCTTGATCACGAGCGCTTTGGCATACAGCGGATCGTTAATAGGACGCGCCGTGGGGTGCGTGATATCGACCTTCGCGGCGCCCGCCCAAAGCTGCGCTGCACGCGCTTCGCCAGCCGGAAAAATGCCAGCCGGAAAAATGCCAGTCCAGATAAAGCCGACCGCGAGAATCGCGGCCAAGCACGGCAGCGGCAGCGTCGCTCGGCTTCGGAGTGGTCGGCGGAACAAGGAATGCCGGAACATCAAATGCAGGCCAGACAGGCTCTCCATCGTATTGGCAAAAGTGAAAATCATGAACAGTAACCTTGTGCGAGCAGATCGGAGTGGGCGGGCGACAAATACAAATCGCAAATACAACCGGCCATTGTAATCCACATTCGCACGCCGTGCTTCGTTGCAACCGTTCACGGTGGCGCGGGAATTTGCGATGGCAATCCAGCCCACGGCGAATAACCGATATACGATTGCGGAGAAGGGAAACGCGGAGGCCGCAAAGTCGCGGAGGGCCGCGGAGAAGAAAAAATCGAGAAGAAGAAATGACGAAAGGCAAGAAAACAAAATCTCGGCGATGTTCATCGGCAGCGTCATTGAATCGTGTTGTCAACTTGGGCCGAGATGATTGGCGGCCTGTCCTCTGCGGCCCTCCGCGCCTTTGCGGTCTCTGCGTTGAAATGTTCACCTGGAAACCGCCTCGCAATGTCTGGACTTCCGCCGCACAGCGTTTGGAAATGCGAATGCAATCTATCCGATGGTGCAAAACCCGAGAACGGTTATGCTTCATTGTGGCGGTCATTCACTCGCGCGGGGCGGGAAATGGCTGGCTCGCCTCACGGCGCGCCGCCGCCGCTAGGAGCGATCCAGATGGTCGCCAGAGTCATGCCGTTCAAGAGCATGTGTACGACAATACAAGGCAGAATGCGATGCGTTCGCTGATAGAGGTATCCCAAGCCCAACGCCAGAAAAAAAAGCGGGATCGGCGAAGGGCCGTTGCCCAAATGCATCAAACCAAAAATTGCGGCGCTGACCAAAATGGGCCAGGCGGGTGCGGGCCGCTCGCCCGCAGTGGGAGCCGGTTCCAGGGGTGCTGTCGATGCTGACCGAGGACTTCGATAAGGCGATTGTTCATCGGTTTCCCGCGCGTCATCTGCTGACGGCGCGTCATCGTCTTCCGGCGCGTCGTCTTCGAGCGAAAATTCTTCCACGGGCGCCGCAACGGCGGGCAGCGTGAAAGTGCTTAATCGCTCCAGCCAGCCTTGCAGGAGAACGCGGAACAGCAGCTCCTCGGAAATGGGCGCCACCACCACCGCAGCCATTCCCGCAATGAGGAAAAACAGCGGATCTCGCCGTTCCTGCAACAACGTGGTAATGGCGTGTTCCGGAGGAAACCACTGCGTGAGAAGCAACTGGAGCAGAAGCACCGGCGGGACGATGGTCACAAACGCGACCACTCCCAGGCCAATATCTGGCTGGAAATGGCGTCGGTCGAACCCCCACGCGCGCAGACCCGCGTTATGCCGCAGACGCATCATCCCCCAAATAGCGGCGATGGTCAGCACGCTGCCGATTGCATTGCAAACCAATAAATCGGCCAACTGCTCGGCGGAGGGCGGCTCTCCGTTGAACTTGAAGGTTGTTAGCTCCAGGCGGACAGCCAGCACTGTTACGGCGGCGGGAATGAACAGCATCAGCAGGAACGCCGCCGCGATATCGAGCAGCGCCCAGGGCGATGGCCGGCGCGCCGCCCAAGGCAGCAACGGGCGGCCACGCATTGCCAGCCGGATCCAACTCCATCCACATAGCAGAAAGAGCCAGAGCATCGCGACGCCGAGGATTTTTTCCATCAAACACCCGTGACTATTTCAATCCGCCGGCCGCGGCCAACGCAAAGAAGAGAATGATCAACGAGAGCCAAATGAACGACATCAGCCCGGAAAGCCTGATTGCAAACCAGGCAAGGCCGCCTCCCTCGATTTCAGGATTTCTTTTAGCCGCCTTCGCACCCATGATTCCCAACGTCAGAGCAATCAACCCGGGGATGAACCCCAGACATGGCAAAAAAGACAACAAGCTCACGTAATAAGCGATGAGCGCTTTGCGGTTTTTGGCGGGAACGATCGCCATACTTGTACGTGACTTTCAAAGGACGCGGAGCGAGGAAGAGGACGCGGAGGAGGAAGTCGAGCATTATTGCCTTTTGCAGGGCGGAAAGCAAATCGCGCGACGCCGCTTCAAACAGCCCATCAAAGTCCTGCGCCATCAAAGTCCTGCGCCTGTTCGCAGATTTTGAGTTATCGGATAGATTTCTATTGCAATTCTGCGTATATCTAGGCGGAAAATCGGAGTGCGGCTGGTTTGGTTTCGCGGAATGCAAACGCTTGGTAGATGCAGAAAAGGCGGTGTCGCGACACCCATTTAATGCCGTGAGCGAGTGTCTTTTGGGCGGCGGTCAGCCGAGTATCGGCGCCGAGAGCCGGCAAGACTGTCGACACCGAGAGATGAAAAACGCAAAAGCAACTATAAAACAAGCATAAAACTACCACGGGCCGGTAGCTCAGTTGGTTAGAGCAGTCGACTCATAATCGATTGGTCGCAGGTTCAAGTCCTGCTCGGCCTACTTTTGTTTCAAGCGAAGGGCTTTTGTTTCAAGCGAAGGGCGGCGTTATGAATTTGGGCGGAAAAACGGCTTTGGTAACGGGCGCCGGGCAAGGCATCGGCAAAGGCTGTGCGTTGGAACTGGCGCGGGCGGGCGCGGCGTTGATCATCAATGATCGGCCCGACAACCCAGCCCTGCAACGCACCACGGAGGAAATATTGGCGTTGGGCGGCTCTTGCCGCGTCCTTGCGGCTGACGTTTTCTCACGCGCTGGCGCGGAGCAATTGGTTGCAGACGCGATCAGCCAAGCAGGACGGCTCGACATTCTGGTCAGCAACCCGGCCTATAGCCGCCGGTCTGACTTTCTGGACACAGCCCCCGAGGAGTTTGAAAAAGTGGTCAACGGCACGTTGATCAGCGGTTTTCACATCAGCCAACTCGCGGCCCGCCACATGGTGGAACGAGGCGGCGGAGGGAAAATCGTTTTTATTTCGAGTGTGCTGGCGGAATTCCCCAGTGCGCGGAGTTCGGCCTACAACGCCGCCAAAGCCGGGCTCAATCAGCTCATGCGTACGATGGCCGTGGAGTTGTCGTCGCACCGAATTAATGTCAATGCGATTGAACCCGGCTGGATCGATACGCCTGGCGAGCGGAAATTTTTCAGCGAGGAGTGCATTAAAGAGGAAGGCCGCCGCCTGCCCTGGGGACGACTAGGAACTCCGGCCGATATCGGCGCCGCGGCCGTGTTTTTGTCGTCCGACGAGGCCGACTATATCACCGGTGTGGTGTTGCCGGTCGATGGCGGTTATCGCAGCAAGGATTGCCGAGCGGAAACACAAATATCTGATCGCCCGCAACACGGTTGAGAAGACCGAATTTTGTAAAAGGCCCAACTTCGGCGGCGGGAACTCATTTTTCCATACGTTATTACTTATTGTGATAGGTCTCTGTTGTCATCCTCTCCGGCCAACTCCCGCGCTGCTGAAACGTGCCTGCAAATGTTGCGGTGCGCCGGCGAGCATCACAGCGAACAAGCGTATCTGGGCGCAGCGTTGGCGCTGCTCCGCGAGGCGGGCAACGTCGAGCAGGTGTTTTTTTGTCGGTTTCGAGAGAGTTGGCGGGTGGTGGCGAGCACCGATCCGGCAGGCTCCTCGCCACCCGCGGAATTGCTCTCCGACGCGCTCGACCGCGAGGTGGTTGTCGGCGGCGACGACTGGCGAGCCGCCCTGGCGCATGCGGTCGGCTTCAGAACACCCAGACGTCCCGAAGTGCTCGCCTTTCAAGCCTCTGGCGGGTTTGGCGGTCAGCCTGAAAAACTGCTGGCCGATGCGGCCGGTTATTTAGCGTTAGGGCTGTTCTTGGTGCGCGAGCGAATTCGCGCCAGCCGCGTGGCGTCGTTACTGGAAGCCACGCTCGGCTGGCGGCGCGCGCTCGAAACCGACGAATTGCTCCGGTGCATGGCTGAGGTCTCGACGAAGCTGTTGGAAGCGGAGCGGGCGAGCATTTTTCTCTGGGATCGAGCGAACCATCTGTTGATTGGCCGCCCCGCGTTGGGCGTAGAGGGCGGCGTGTTGCGCATACCCGACGACTCCGGAATCGTGGCCCGCGTGGTGCGCGGCGGGGAGGTCGAACGGGCCGATCAGGTCCAGGGCGGCGAGGGCATAGATCATGCGGTCGATAAAAAACTAGGCTTTCAAACGCGTTCGATTCTTTGCGTTCCGCTGTGGAAAGACGGGAAAACAAATGGCGGCGCCTTCGACGACAGCGGGGAAATCATCGGCGCGTTCGAAATGATCAACAAAGTCGATGGCCTGTTCACGATTGAAGACGAACATCTGTTGAAAATACTAGCCGCTCACGCCGCCGCGGCGCTGGAAGACACCCGACAGTACGAAGAGCTTTCGCAAACACATGCGCAAGTGGTGGAGGCCGCGGCCGACGAAGTGAGTTTCATCGGCGAATGCCCGGCCGTTGAGGCCTTGAGGACGACCATTCGCCGCATCGCCGATACTGATCTGACGGTCATGATTCTGGGCGAGAACGGCGTCGGAAAAGATGTCGCGGCGAGGCTAACGCATTACTGGAGTTCACGGCGCGACAAACCGTTTATTGCGGTGAACTGCGCCGCGGTGCCCGACTCCCTGTTGGAAAGCGAACTTTTTGGCCACGAAAAAGGCGCCTTTACCGACGCCCGAGAACGCCGCGCCGGCAAGTTCGAGTTGGCTTCCGGCGGCGCCCTGTTCCTTGACGAAATAGGCGACATGAGCCTTGCCGGGCAGGCCAAACTGCTCCGCGTGCTGGAAGATAAAACGGTCGTTCGCGTGGGCGGCTCCGAGTCGATCCTGGTCGATACGCGCGTGATCGCGGCCACCAATCAAAATCTGGCCACGCTTGTGCGGGAGCGGAAATTCCGCGAAGACCTGTTCTTCCGCCTGAGCGTCGTGACGCTCGAGGTTCCGCCGCTGCGCGAGCGGGGCGCCGACTTACTGTTGTTGGCCGATCACTTCCTCACGGAATTTTGCGCCAAGGCGAGGCGAAAAAAGCCGCGTTTCACCGCCGCCGCCAAGAAAAAACTGCTGCGGCACGCCTGGCCCGGCAACATTCGCGAACTGCGAAATTGGATGGAGCGACTGGTGTATCTGACCAGCGCCGCGCTGATCGATGTCGACGAATTGGCCGCCATCGCGGGGCCCGCCATGAGCGACGAATCGGCCCTGTATCATACCTCGTTGGCCGAAGCCACTCGGCAATTCCAGAAGGCGCATCTGGAAAAACAGATTGCCGCCAGCGGCGGAAATATGAGCGAAGCGGCCCGGCGGCTGGGACTGCATCGCTCGAATTTGTATCGAAAGATGCGGCAACTCGGCTTTTCCGACGATAGTGATTCCGGCGATAACGCCGCCGACCACGACCACGAAGCATAAACCGCCCTAGCAACAGTCCTGAATTTACCTACCGAATTAAAAGCCCGGCATTTTCAAAATGCCGGGCTTCTGAACCGGGCCGTCGTTGTTCCACACTGCCTCAATAAAAACTCCATGCCGCACCACCGGGAGAGCCGACGTTGAACGTATCTGCTAAATTGCCGCCAGAAGATGAATTGCCGCTCGAGATCGAGGTCGCGGCTGTCAAACGTCTCCAAGAAAGCGCCTCCGAGTTTGTATTGCTCGACTGCCGAGAGCGCGAGGAATACGAAACAGCACGCATCGAAGGCTCGGTTCTGATTCCGATCAGTGAAATCCAACAATCGCTCGACAAGCTGGAGCCGTTGCGCGAGCAACATATTGTGGTTCACTGCCACCATGGAGGCCGCAGTCTTCAAGTGACCGAATGGCTGCAATCGTTGGGGTTTTCTCGCGTGCAAAACATGATCGGCGGCATCGACGCCTGGTCGCAAATGATCGATCCCACCGTGCCTCGCTACTGAACAAGTGGCTACCGCAGGTTGTTTACCTCGCCTCCGGCGCGTGTGCCCAAGGCGCGCCAAACGGTCAGTTCAATGGTCTCGGCGATAAAACGCGATGAGCCGTCCATGAGCGCTGCGTTCACGCCGCCAGGGTGATAACTCCGCGAAGTGACCGCTGCGTACGTCGGCGGCACGCTGCCGCCGCTGAGTTTTCCTTCTTGCCAGGAATTGTAGTCGACATCGAACACGACGCCCCCTTCGGTGTACAGCACCGGCGTGTTCGGCGTGAAGACCGTCGTCATGCCGCTATGATGCACGCGGCCATCGGCCCATTCGGTGTGGCCGGTGTTCTTGTTGCTGTCCGCAGGACTAAATTTCTTTTGACCGGGCGAGGCCATGGCAATCAGTGCGGCCACGGTGAGCGGCGGCGTGACGGAGGTAACGGGCGTATTGCGAAAATACGGTGTGAACGCCTTGACTTCGGCCAGCATTAACGTGTTGGTGGTTCCATCGAGTATGCTGCTAAATCGTATATGGCTGTTGGGATGGAAGACGCCATCGCCTACGGCGCCGCTGCGCAGGTCGAACACAAACCACGTGCCGAAATTAAAGCCATAAGTGGTGGGGTACAAGTCGGCCTTGCCGGCGCCGGTGTCGCGCAAGCGGTGTGTGTTGACATCGCTCGGGCAACCGTACATGGAAATACGCAGGCGGTCGATCACCATTTGCCGATCCCAGGCGATCGAAAGATCAACCTTGTCGTACACGTTGCCTTGCTCCAGATACGGCAAGATGCGTCCATGCACCGACCAGGAACCGTTGTTCGACGCCGCCCCTTGGTTGATGGTCGCGGAAGGCGGCAGCGCATTGAGCACCGAAAAATAATTGTGAACAGCGAGCCCGATCTGCTTCAAATTGTTGCTGCACTGCATGCGTCGGGCCGCTTCTCGCGCCGCCTGCACCGCCGGCAGCAACATCGCCACCAAAATGCCGATAATGGCAATCACCACCAAAAGTTCAACTAATGTGAATCCACGATTCTTTCGCATCAAACAATCCTTGCTAAAAAATTCAGAGGCCTCGGAAACATCGGCTCACTCAAATAAAATGGAGGGAGCAAGGCAAACGATGAGATTCAGTCAGGCTCTTCCACTCGCCACTATATTCTCTCGCTTGCCATGTGGGGAGTTATTCATTCTCGACAAGACCTAGCAACTTTCATTCCAATAGAGGAATCGGGAGGGAAATTGCCTGTTTTAAGCAGTTGCCTCGAATCCCTCGCAAAAACCGTTGGCGAAATAATCACCACAGTGGAAGAATTTTCGTAACTGTTCATGATTTTCACAGGTCGTAAGAACGCAACCCGCCGTTCTCGCGCGGGTTCACTCCGCCTGACACAAATGGAACAGGAGAGAACGGAGGAAACAGAGGAAAGTGCGGAATCATTCGGTGTTGGCGCCGGGCAGGATCAATCTGGAGACGCCGTCCGTCAATTTCAAAACATTAAAGTTGATGATAGCCCCAGCGGAATATCGAGGAGTTTCATGTAACTTAGTAATTGAGCTTTGTGGATGGGGTGAACCGTTTTGACGGCTTTGACTTCGACGA
>QIKY01000102.1 GCA_003233175.1 Planctomycetaceae bacterium
ACGCGAGTCGAACGAATGATCGTCGTGGCATCAGGCGGTTCGAATCATCGAAGACACGCTTCACGACCCGCCGCGAACGGGCCACGACGAAATCCATCGCCTGATGACCAACCTACTCGAAGCGGAGCAATTTCCGGCGTTGGAATTGCTCCGCGAGCATCATGAACGGTGGGAGGAAGCGATTGTGTTCGACGAACAAAAGACGCATCAAAATCTTTGCCGCGCGGAAAAAACGACGAACATGCGCAGCGAAACAAGCGACGGCTTGCGGCAGGAGTTGTACGCTCTTTCGCCGGGCCATGACATCACCCGCCTCATGATGCTGGAGCCTACAAATACATCGCACGAGGAATCATGAAGAAGGGGCCGATTCGTCTGCGAGGCGAAGTCGTTCGCGGGCTTCCTCGACCCAGGGGCTGTTCGGCGCCAAGGCGATGAAACGAGACCAATGACGCTCGGCTTCGTCGGTAAAGCAGGCGTCGTCGTACAGACGAGCCAAGTGATAATGAACGTCGGGATATTCGTCGTGGCGGGCCAGCGCGCCTTCAAAGGCGGCCAACGCAAGTTCATGATCGCCTAGCTCCGAGAGCACGCAGCCCAGATTCGCACGCGCTTCGACAAAGTCTTCGTCGAGTTCGATCGCCATGTAATAGCGTTCGCGAGCGGCAGGCAAATCGCCCTCCCGGTAGAGCAACTCGGCCAATTGGAAATTGATTTCCGCCGAAGGCCCAAACGCCGCCAGGAGGGTGCGGCATACGCCGGCTGCTTCGGTGAGATTTCCTTCCGCTTCAAAAATCTCTAAATCTTTCGCAAGTTCCTCCAACGAGGCGCGCGAGGCGTTTGCACTTTCCGCAGATTGCATACTGACCGAAGACGTCGACTCGGCGGCGCCGGCGTTTTCGAAATCGAAGCGGAGTTGTCCTCCCGTTTCGACGAGTCCGTCGCCTTGCCGGAGGAGAATATCTCGCCCCTCGACGATCACCGAAAGTTGCGAAAGCGGGCGGTGTACGTCGGGCAGCCACTGCGCCATTTTTTCGAGCTTCTTCTCGATGGCGTCGGGCGAGGCGCCGGCGGCGAGCAATTGGGCCAGCCGGCGCGCCGTGGCGACTTCCTGAAAATCGTAGTATGGCAGACGATGCACCTCGCGGCGGGCGACGATCAAACCGCGTTTGCCCCAACGCCGAACCGCCGAAAGCGGAGCGCCCACCAGATCGGCCAACATGGCTGGCGTGTAGAGTTTGCGCACGAACGGTTCGCTGTCGAGAAGACCCAGCCGACGCCACAACTCCGTTTCAGAAATGACTTCCAATTCGCCGGCGTCGACGGCCTCCCGGTCTTCGTGGGTGAGTACATCTTCCAAACTCGCCAAGGGCAATTCCTCCACGCCCACAACCACCAATTCCGCTTCCGAGAGTTCGACCGGCAGCCCGCTATGCTGACGAATGCATTGCAGGGCCTCTCGCTTGCTAACGGCGCCGAACTTGCCCAAGAGGGCCACCCGGACGCCGGAAAGAGCGGAAATAGACTCAGGAGACGACATAAGCGTATTTCGCGGCGAACCGTCAAACGAAATGCGAACCGGCGGTAGTCAATGTCGCCCTTGGCTTGCGGGCTGTCAATCGCCCAGCAGGCAATTCCCCACGACGCCCGGCGCGCCGGCTAAAACAAGTAGAAGAAAAACGCCACTCGCCGTGGAAAGAAAAAGCCCGGCGTTTTGAAAATGCCGGGCTTTTGATCGAGTGAATCATTTTCTCGCAGCCTTTACGCTTCACGCCCTTTACGCTTCACGCCCGTTACGCTTCACGCCCGTTACGCTTCACGCCCTTTATGCTTCACGGTCGCCGCCGCCGCGCTGGCCAGCCGGAGTGAGTTGCAATGTTTGCGTTTCACGCACGGGCGTCATGGCGGCCGATTTGGGCGCCGCACTTTGGGTATCGCCCGCGGGAAGATTTTCACTAGCCGGTTGCCGGTCGCTAGGACTGGGCGCCCTGGAGTTTGTCGATGGGGTATTTTTCGATGATGCCGCCGGCTCTTCTTCGATGACCGCCTTACGCGTGACCGTGCGACGCGCCGGCGCCGATTCAACAATCGGCGTCGCTTCGCCATAATACGACGACTCAATCGGAGTCGCTTCACCATACGATACGCCGCCAATCGGCACGCGCATCGTGACACGGCGGGCGTAGGTCCTCATTTCGGTGTGAGGCGCCCATTTGGCCACGGTTCGCGGCTTGCGCACCACCTGGCGTTCGGTTTGAATACGATACACCTTGACCGGAATCTGCTCCACGCGTTCTTCGTATTCATAACGCGTGGTGGTCACGGGAATTTTGCGAACCTCTTCGTGCTCCACGTATCTCAGCGTTGTCACGGGTATGCGGCGAGTGACTTGCTTCGTGACCGGGCGCCGAACGGTGTAGGGTATTTTCCGCACCTCCTCATGCTGCTCGTAACGCAACACCCGATACGGCTCCTGCCGCGTGGAGGTTTCGTTCACCATACGCGTGACCTGCGTGGGAATTTTTTCCACGACCGTTCGCGGTTGGTAACTCGTTTGCGCGACTTGTTGCGTGACCAAATTCGGCACGTACTGCCGTTGCACCTGATAAACGGGCGGGGCTTGTTTGTTGGTCCAATAAAATCCGGCGCGCTGCCAATAGGTGGCGCCGGTGGTGAGATCGGCAACCCATTGCCCGCGCAACCATTGGAGCCCGGTGCGGGTTCTGCCGGGCGTTAGCACCGGAGTGTCCACAAAACTTCCTTGATCGACAACCTGATCTTGGTACGTCGTGACGGGGTCATAAACCGTGTGCGTGCGTTCCTGGACGACGGTTTCCGTAATCGGCCGTTGCACCGTCTGCGTGATTTCACGTGTTCGGTTTTCCCAGACGGGCTTCGTTACAATGCGTCGTTCCTCGCGCTCGGCCGTTTCCTCCACATAGGTCACGACGTTGTAGGTCTCTTCGCGATACGATGTTTCGGTGACAGGGCGCCTGACCGTGTAACGTTCTTCGCGAAACGACTTTTCCGTCACCGGCTTGCGAACGGTATAACGCCGCTCGCGGGTTTGCGTTTCCCAAACCGGCCGCCGGACAACTATTTCCTGGTCTTCATAAACCGTTTCATATTCCAAGCGATACGTCGTCACGGGACGCTGCTCATAAATGACCTTCGATTGAAGCCTGTACGGCGCACAAGATTGCGCCTGGGAACTTTGGCTGGTCGCCAAACACACGACGGCTACAAAAAAAACATGCAAACAAAGTTTCATGTCCATCGCCTTGAACAAGATTCTCGAAATGTGAATTCGCGGCGCCTGTAAACCGTGGCGGTACCTGTATACAGCACCCCAAAGACGACGGCCGCCTACTTCGAGTGTGCCGGATAAAGGCCGATTGGGCAAACCCAAATCCGGCCCAAAAAAACGCTAGCAGGCTGCCAACCCGTGGCAGGATTTAGAGTTAGGCGAAATAATTTTTCCTGAAGTTTTTCTCGCGAAATACCGAGCTGACAAACCCTTTATATCAACCCAAATTGCCCACTCATGCAGACCGGCGCGCCCAGGCGTTTTAACCGCTACAAACCGACGTCTCACCCTGCGCCGCCCGCACCGTTGGAGTTCATGCTTTAGCATGTCTTCCCCTCGCTGGCGTTCCATCGATAAAGCCGATTGCCGGAGAGCGCGAGTGGCATCACAAACGCGGAACGTACGCCAGCGGCGGTCGCCCGCACCCGCCCTGACAAGGCAAGTGCCTTTCGAGGGAATCCTCAGGACTCGTCCCGAATTTACATACGAAAAAACAGCCCGGCATTTTCAAAATGCCGGGCTGTTTTGAGCCACCACCAGGAACTTGTTCGGGACACGGCCTCAACCGCCGAAGGCGACCACAACGCCGTAAGCCAAGTAAGAGAGAGCCACCAACATGCCGATAACGCTGGTGGCCAGGCGAATTTGCGTCCAAAAAAGCATTGGATTCATGAGTATGAGGCTCTTATTTATTGCGGTCCCCAAGGGAGGTCTTGCACAGTGTTTTTGCAAAAACACTGTCGTTGCAAAAACACTGTTTTTGCAAAAACGCGACTTCAGGCCCTCTCCCGGTCGATAAAACGCCTGAATGTTGTAAGGGGCCGCAACTTCGCGAGTAGATGGGCAAAGGTCTCCTGGTTTCCCCGCCCGAATCTGTCGTTCAACGTACAGAGCAGATCCGATTTGCTCGCCGAATTCGGCCAGTATTACGGAAATAAAAAATCGTGCAAGGGCTTAACCGCCAAATTCGACCGGCCAGACCAAACAGCGCGGGAATAATCGGGAAAACCCGCTCCTCCATACTCACAGATCATTGTGGGGGCGGTCCCGAATTCGCATACTGAATTAAAAGCTCGGCATTTCCAAAATGCCGAGTATTTCCGAGCTACGACTGGGAAGGAACTTTCTATGTCTTTACGAATTGCATCCATCGACGACGTCCGGAAAGCCGAACCGGTGGTCCGAGAACATGTATCGGCGGCGCCGCTGATACGATCGTATGCGCTGGAAAAAGAACTGGGCTTGCCGGGCGGCCGCCGCGTGTGGATCAAGGACTACGGTTGGACGCCGGTCGGCTCCTTCAAATTGCTCGGCGCCTTGAACTGGACGGCAAAAAACCTGGATCGCATCGGCGGCCGACCGATTGCGGCGCATTCATCCGGGAATTTTGCCTCGGGAATCGCGTTTGCCGGAATGCGGTTTGAAAAAAAAGTGATCATCGTGATGCCGGCCAACGCAGCGAAAGTCAAATTCGGCCTGACGCGTTCTTTCGGCGCTGAAATTCGCACCTACGATATCTCGACAGATCATGAAACTGGAGAACGCGATCGCCTCACCCGCCAAATCGCGGAGGAAGAGGGTGCGGTGCAAGCCTCTCCCTACGACGACGCCGATGTGATTGCCGGAAATGGCGTGGGAGGACTAGCAATTGTAAGTGAACTGCGCGGCCAGGGTCGCGGCGTCTCGCATTTTTTCTGCCAAGTCAGCGGCGGAGGGTTGATGGCGGGCCACGCCTTGGCGCTGGCCGATGGTTTTCCGCGGGCTGCAATCATTGGCGTGGAGCCGGAAGACGCCGCCGATTTTCAGCAATCGCTCGCAGCCGGCAAACGCATGCGAATCGACCTGCCAACCAGTATCTGTGATGGCCTGCTCTCTTACGATGTCGGCGAACATAACTGGCCGATTCTGCAACGATATGTAACGCGAGCCGTAGCCACGCCAGACCAGGCCACGCGGCAAGCGATGAAATGGCTCTACGAAAACCATGGATTGCGCACGGAGCCTTCCGGCGCGATCACCACAGCGGCGTTGCTCAGCGGGAAAGAGCCGCTCGACGGCGAAGGCGATATCGTGGTTGTGTTGAGCGGGCGTAACGCCGACGAAGCACCGTTCCAAAACTGGATCGCAACGGCGTAACACTTTCCCGGGCGGTCAAACAACGCGGCGCCGCTCGCGCTCCAGGCGTTCATGCAAGAAGCCGATCACGCGTTCGGCTTGCGAATTGTAGTAGTCGAATCCGTGGCCGCCGTTTTCAGTTTCCAGGTCGCACTCAAAGGGAATGCCCAGGGAGCCGAGCTTCATTCGCAGGCGGTCGGCGCCGTCGAACCAGTCGGCGTCGGTGGGGTCGCAACAGAAAAACTGGTTGCGTGGCCAGTTGAGCGGATGGATATGCAACAGCGCGGTGTCTTGCCGGGCGGCTTCGGCGTCGGCATACATCTGCGACAGCGTTTGATCGCCCTGTTGCACGCGCAGGTGGTAGTCGACCGCCGGAGAAACAGCGGCCACCACCGGAAATACATTCGGGTGTTTATACGAGAGCCGCAAGGCGCCTTGCCCGCCCATGCTGGTGCCGAAGAGGCCGATTCGCGGCGGCTCGGCGCCCCATCGTTCTCGCACAAACGGCAAGACACG
>QIKY01000147.1 GCA_003233175.1 Planctomycetaceae bacterium
CCCAAGGTTATCCAATCGCCGTGTTGAGCCGGAAGGATTTGTCATTTGTTATTTGACAATAGTCATTTGTCATCGGACGGAGTGAGCAGGAAATCGATCCCGGAGGGATTCAAGCCATTAGCCGGTGGTCGAGCGCAGCGAACACCACCGGGGGATGGAGACGCCGAAATACCGCATCCCGGCGGGATGCCAGCGGCGCTGGCGGCAATGCGGCGCTGCCGATGGCCGCCGTTCCAACCGCTGCATCCTGGCATCCCGCCGGGATGCGGGAGTTACTGCGCGGCCGATACCGGCGGTGGCGCTGCGCTGACCGCCGGCTAATGGCTGCCAAGCCTCCGGCTTGTAACGAACTCTTGCTTGTAACGAACTCTTGCTTGTAACGAACTCTTGCTTGTAACGAACTCTTGCTTGTAACGAACTCTTGCTTGTAACGAACTCTTGCCCGCAACGAACGCCTTCTTGCTTCAAACGGCGGTGCAGATCTTGCGCCCCTGGTGAAAAAACATGGCGGGTTGTCGAATGACTTATGTATAAACAACAGGGTAGTCCAAAAAAACTCACGGACTCCCGTTGCGTGCGGATACGTTATTTTCCGCCGCTCGCCTTACGACAACCTGCGTGACGACATTCTTTTGTTCCATCCTTTTGCCGGGTCATTTTACAACCACGAAATACACGAACGGCACGAAAGAAAAAGAGTAACCGTTCTCAGAGTTTGATCTGTCGGCTGGATGTTATCGCAACTCCACGCGACCTGGGCGGAAATCCAGACGTTGCTCGGAGGTTTTCGGGTGAACATTTTAACTAGCACTCAGAGTGAAATGTATCGGGGGTTGCCTATCGTTCTTGGCTCCTTTCTCAGTGGCCTCTGTGGCAAAAACTATTTGGGGGTCGCGTTGTGCATTTGTGTATAAACGACCGTTTGCCAGCAAACAGCCTACCGGGAGAAGGTTGCAGCAGCCTTCACGGAGAAGCGGTTTCACGCAACACCAGTTGCTGGTCGGCCGTTTTATTGAAGACCGTTTGCACGCCGCCACGAGGCCAGCGAACGTGAATTTCTTCGACCACTTCCGCCGACCCCAACCCAAAGAACAACGGGAAGGCGTGCGTTGAGGCGTAACTGGTCCCGCCCTTGACCTGCCGCGTCTGGTAGCCGGCGGCGGTCTTGATTCGAACGATGGCGCCAATGGCGTTTCGGTTACTTGCAACGCCGATCAACCGCACTGAAATCCAATGGTTGTCGTCAACGGTTTCGTTTGAAAGAACAGACACTCTCTGGTTGATGTGCGACACGACGAGGTCGAGGTCGCCGTCTTGGTCGAGATCTCCCACGGCGACGCCGCGGCCCATGTGCGGCGTCGTCATGTATGGGCCGGCATGAGGCGCGACGTTGATGAATCGCCTCCCGTTGGAGTTTTGTAACAACAAAGGTTTTTGCTGCAAGGGCGCGTTGGCCGGATAACGCACTACGTGTCCATTGGCGACGAAGATGTCTGGGTGGCGGTCTCGATCAAAATCAAAAAAGGCCGTTCCCCAACCCACATACAACCCTCCCACCGACATAATCCCCGTCGCCCTGCTGTTATGCTGGAAGACGCCGTGGCCCAAATTTCGATACAACGCGAAACTCTCTTGTTCAAAATTCGCCACCCACAAATCAGGCAGGCCATCGAGGTTGTAGTCTTCGAGATCGATTCCCATGCTGCCATCGGCGCCGCCTCCTTCCCCCAAGCTCACTCCTCGCAACATCCCCACCTCTTCAAATATTCCGTGGCCGTCGTTGAGATACAAAAAGTTAGGTGTGGTGTCGTTGGCGATGTAAACATCTTGATCGCCATCGAGGTCGATATCCGCCGTCAAGACTCCCAGTCCACAGCCATCGTTTCTGAGGCCCGCTGTTTGAGAAACGTCGTGAAAATTCCCGGCGCCATCACTCCAATAGACGGAATCGGGCAATGGCTGGAATTTTCTTGGCGGACAAATCTCTCGCTGCCCGGCAAGCGGGCCCGTGCAGAAGGGGTCGTTCTCGAACGACCAGTCGACATAATGCGCGATGTATAAATCGAGGTTGCCGTCGTTGTTGAAATCGCCCCAGGCGGCGCTTGTGCTCCACAGCTTGTCGTTCAGCCCGGCTACCGAAGCAACTTCCTCGAACGAGCCATCGCCCTGGTTGCGATACAACTTCAGGCCGCCATAGCCAGTGATTAAAAGATCTGGAAAACCGTCGTTGTTGTAGTCGGCCGCGACCACCCCATGGCTGTAATATCCCGGCTCGCTCAGCCGAGCTTGCGCGGCTACGGCGACAAACCGCCTGGCGCCCCCATCGCGAAACTTCCCATCGCGCCCCCCCGCGTTGCGATACAACGCCATCGGAAGCCCGCGAAGTGTTTGGCCGGGACCAAATTCTCCGCCGCCCGAGAAACAAAGATCCCATTGACCGTTCTGGTCGTAGTCGAAGATCGCCACGCCGCCGCCCAGCGATTCCAGTATCGAAAAGGCGCCGGCTTCTTCGCCATTACGGTAAACAAACGAGACACCCGCTTGAGCAGCGACATCGTGAAATCGGGCCGAGGCGGCCCGTTCGGCTACCGTCTCCGACTTGCCCAACGCCGCAACGTCGCCGCTATTTTCGGCAGGACTACGTCGGCCCGAGCAACCGCTGATCGCGATGGCCAGCAAACATATTCCCATCGCGGCGTTAATCGTTGCTGGCCGGAACAGGCGAACCTGCGGCCAATCGTGCATGGCGCTCAGCAAGTTTCGGGTTGCCATGCTGTTGATAGTACTCGGCGAGCGCCTGGTGCGTTTTTGAATGTTGAGGATCAATTTCCAGAGCGCTATAAAGCCAAGCAATTCCGTCGCTGGCTGAAGCATATTGAAGCAAAGTGACGCCAATTTCATAACGAGGCTCGAGTGAGTCGGGTTGTTTTTGTACTTGCTCCACCAGCAGGCGGACACGCGCCAAAGCCTGTGTGGCCTCCTCGACAAACGCGTGATGGACCTTCGCCTCTTCCGGGCGTCCGCAAGCTTGTAAGGCCGTCGCCAAAGTATGGTGAACCGACTGGTTTCGCGGCTGTTGGTTCAACGCTTTTTCCAGCCAATCGATCGCCTCCTGACAGTTTCCATCAGACAGGGCCAACTGGCCCAGCCCCCATAGTGCGGAGAAATCCTTTGGATTCCGCGTTAGTAGCTGTCGGTACATTTTTCGCGGTCGCTCCAGTTCGCCTTGCAACAGGAAGCAGCCGGCCAAGGCGGCTAAAACATCGCTGTTTTGCGGGTCGTCTTCCAGGCAACGTTGTAGTTGCAAAACAGCTCGGTCGTATTGGTGCAAGCCGGCTAAGACACGTCCCAGCTCGAGGCGAACGTCTGTCCGACCTGGCTCCAACTCCACTGCACGTTGAAATTCCTTCAGTGCGTCGGGGAGTCTGTCAAAGTGTTGCCATAAGGCGCCTCGGCAAAAGTGCGGCTGTGCTTCTTGAGGGAAATCGCCTTCCCAAGCCTCTAACCAATGGGCGGCTTCTTCAAATCGATAGTTTCTCAAATAGCCGTTAACCAGCGCCTCGCAAACCTCCTGAACATCGGTATTCGACGTCGCAAGATACTCCCGCAACTGAGGGAGCACGCTCGATACATGCCCCGACTGCGCTTGGGTCAGCCATTTTTCCAACTCGATTGCGGCCGGCGAATATCCCATTTCTTCAGCAGCGTCAAGATGCTTGCGGACATCGTCTAGCCGCCCTAACTGACGATTCGCCCTTGCCAAGAGAAATTGCGTCTTTTTACAATTGGCGTGTTTTTCGACGGTTTGCAGCAATTCCAAGGCCCGCTTCGCGTTGTGCGTCTCGAGCAACCGACGAGCCTGGAGAAGTCGCTGCTCATGGATCACGGCGGGCGCCGCCCAAACGCCCAACGCAACGGCCAGCAACCCCGCCACGACAAAGGTTCGCCGCACCGAAAAACGTCCAATTTTCATTTTACCCCCAAAACGACGGCTCATGAAACGGAACTTAATGCGAGCACACGGCGACAAAACAGACGGCGGCCACCGCGTTCGAGACGTTTCCTGAGCTCGTCTACGCAAAACCATGGGGGCGCGTTCATCTGAAAAAGGCGGTTATTAGGGCCAGTTTTCCAAAGAAGCCTCACGAAGAACGTGAAAACCACGGAAATGAACGGCGAAAATGACAAACTATATTGCCGCCGAATTAGGTTTCCCACCTACTTGACGCGGGGAACGACACACGCCAAAATAGGGGGGATTCAATACACGTCTCATACCTTTTTCTTATCTTACCGGGTACAAGGGGAAACGTCCATGTTGCGGAAAACATCGAGGGCTGGTTTTACACTGGTCGAGCTGCTGGTCGTGATCGCGATCATCGGTATTTTGGTCGCCATGCTTTTGCCCGCCGTGCAATCTGCGCGCGAGGCCGCCAGACGAATGTCATGTACGAACAACGTGAAGCAATTGGCGTTGGCTTGCCACAACTATCACGACACCTTCAAGACATTTCCGTTGAGTTACTCCACCTGGGGCGGCGCCAACGCACGGGCGCCGATGGATGGCCGATCTCAGAGTTGGATGGTCGCGGTTCTGCCTTTTGTGGAGCAACAGCCGTTGTATGATATCGTCGATTTTAACTTTGGCGTGCGGAACGATCCTCGCAACTCGACCTTTGGCGCAGGAACCACTGGCCCCAGTAACGAGTGGGCTGCTTGGCAATCGATACCTGCATATCGTTGCCCTTCCGACGGAGGCAACAACGGAAGGCTCGATCTGAGCCGTGCAAACTACCGCAACCCACGAGCCGACCGCTCTTGGGGCGTAAACAACTACAAAGGGGTCGCCGGCGCCAATTGGCAGTGGGGGAATTTTCGCGTTCAACCCACCAACCTGCCGTTATCTCCGTGGTATTCCACACCCTTCGGTGCAACTGGCAACGGTCTCGATCGCGGAAACGGCATTCTGTTTCGCAACAACAATCCGGCTAACCCAGCGACTACAAACATGGCGGCGGTTACCGATGGCACGTCAAACACCTTTTTGATTGGCGAAGCGATTCCGCAATATTGCACGCATACTTGGTGGTGGCATTCCAACGGTACGACGGCAACCACCGCGGTGCCATTGAACCTGCCCGCTCAGTGCAAGAACACCGGAAACCGCAATTCCGATTTACTCGATTGCCGCGGAAATTGGCCCAACAACTACTCCTTCATGAGTTTTCACCCCGGTGGAGGTAATTTTGGTTTGGCCGATGGTTCGGTGCGATTCGTTTCCGAAACGGTCACCCTCCGAGTCTACCGCTCGTATGGCTCCAAGATGGACGGTCAAACCGCAACGTTGCCATGATCGCCGTCTCTCGACCAAACGCGTTGTCTTTCTTCGTCTAGGAAACCTTCTCAAAGGGAATGTAAATGGTGTCTTGTTTGTTCCGCCTGCCTGCGGCGTTTCGATGCTTCTGTGTGCTTGCTGCGGCGATTGGCATAGCTGGCTGTTCCGCGGGAAACGCGGAATCGCTTTACAAAGTCAGTGGCACCGTGACTTACAACGGTAAGCCGGTGCCAAATGTTTCCGTGATTTTCAACCCCGAAGGCGATGCTGGCAGTGGTAGGTCGGGCACCGCGATCACGGATGAAAATGGAGCGTTCTCTTCCGTCACGACGCACAATCCTGGCGATGGCGTCATTCCCGGCAAGCAAACAGTCACGTTAGCAACCATAGCCAAGGAGGGCGATTCTGGTGATCTTGGTGAAGAAGCCTACGGAACCGGGGATGCGTCAGAACTGCCTTTTCCCACCAAGTACCTCAACTCGACGGAGTCCGACATCCACCTGGATATTACGTCCTCAGGACAGACGGTAGAAATTAAGTTGACGGACTGATTCGAGATGTATGATTGAATTGAGTTCTGGGAATGGGCGCCATTGCCGACGGGCGTGGAGGCCGTTTTCCAACAGCGTTCGTTTCAGACCAGCCGCTCGCCAGCCGAGCGGCTGGTTTTTTTATGCGATCACGGAGGACCTGTCCAAGCAATTTGCTCGCCGCCCTACGGGGCGAGTGCAAAACACGCTCGCTACCAACTCACTTCGATCTGGTTTTCGATTTCCGTCACGCCTTCGACCTCTCGCAGGGCTTCTTGCGCCATTTGCTTCTGGAAGTAGGATCTTAAATTGCCCTGCAAAACGACCTTGCCTTCGTGGGTCTCGAAACGCAGGCGTTCTCGCGAAACGTGAGGACTTGATTGAATCGCCTTATGCACAAGTTGTTTCAAGGTGGTGTTGTCGATCATGGTTCTCGTTTTGTCGCTCTGGAGAAGAAACATCTTCCAATGAAACATGGGGCTAGATTCCTTGCTATATTGCCTATCGGAGTTCCCGGTTCGCCACTCGACCAGGAATATCGACCAGGGAATCTGTGATTTTCGGGTAACCGTTGCCTTATTGTCGGAATTTTCCGGTTACAACGGCGATACCGGTAAGAGAATTTCCGCCGATAGCCTATGATGTGGTTCGTCGTTTTTTCCGCGTTTTCGCGTTTTCGCGGCGCGCCTTGTCGGATAGGGAAATATCGCCATGCGTCACGGTTCGCGAATCGACCCACCCAATCGATTCGAACAAACCCGTACAGAGCCC
>QIKY01000291.1 GCA_003233175.1 Planctomycetaceae bacterium
GTTTCGCCTCGGAAAGCGTGGAAAAACTAGTTTCCGGTTCAGAAGCCCGGCTTTTTGAAAAAGCCGGGCTTCTCAAACGTCATTTCGGGAACTAAATATTCCACGCTTTCTAAATTTTGTTTTCCAGCCCAACATCTTCAGACGTCTTCGCCGGCGTTAGCAATTTCATGCCCCAGCGCACCACCAGGGGAAACAGGCCGAGCAAGGCAAACGCCAGCACGATTTGCGTGAGTTGGGCGGGTGAGAACGCCGCGCCGACGCCCTTCTCAGCCAGTGCTTGCAAACTGGGAACGCTCGACCCCGCATAAATGTAAACGATGGTTCCCGGCAGCATGCCCAACTGGCTGACCCACCAGAATGTTCGCGTGCGAATGGGCGTCAGGCCCATCACGGCGTTGATGACGAAGAAGGGAACTGCGGGAATCAGACGCAGGGTGAATAAAAAGAACGACCCTTCCCGCTCCAACGCCCGATTGAACTTCTCCAGCCGATTGCCGAAACGCGTTTGAATCGCATCGCGAAAGAGGAAGCGGCTGAGCAGAAACGCCAGCGTGGCGCCGCTCGTGGAGGCGAAACTGACGAGAATCACGCCGCGAACCCAACCAAAGTACCAGCCATACACCAGGGAAAGAACGGCGGCGCCCGGCAGCGAAAGCCCCGTCACCACCACATAAACCAGAAAGGCGATGTTGTAAACGAGCACTGGGTGATCTGCCTGGAAGGCTCGCAAACGGGCTTCTTGTTGGGCCAGGTTTTTCAGGGTGAGGGCGTCGCCAAATAGTAGATAAACCGCCAACGCCACGCTCGCTACCAGAACAAACAGCACGAGCTTCTTCCCAAAGCCTGGCGTGGCGTCTGGCGACACAATCGGCTTCGACACCTTTTTAGACATTCCAGCGACTCCCAAGATTGAGCGGGTGGTTCGGCCACGAAGGCCCGCCACGAAAAGATGACGCCCCCCGGCGGCGGTTCCTTACAAGGCGCCCGCCGATTTGAGCGTCGCGACGTCGGTATTCCGCGATGTATTCCGCGACAGCACGCGAGGAAAAGTGGAAAGACCGAATCCTGGTGTAGCAGCCCGGCTTTTTCAAAAAACCGGGCTGCTCAAACGCCCATTCGTCGCCCGACGATGGCTGCTTGCCGCCAAGTATATCACGAAAATATTTTTTTGGCGTAAGGATGCTAGCCCTTCGCCGTCTTCTATTTAGCTTGTCTTATTCAGACTAGGCGGCGGAAAGACCTGTCGGTTCATTCGCCGGGCTGCTCAGGTCCCGATTCGAGATTTATCGTTTCATACTTTTTTAACAAGAGGCTGGCGGTCGCCCGCAGTCCCGAAACCGCAACAAGGAATCCATGATGACAAACACGATCCGGTCCATGTTCATGGCGGCTTTCTCGGCGTTAGTGCTCAGTTTGCTGCTTCCCGTTTCAAATGCTCAGGCCCAAAGCGCCGCCCGCACCGGCAGACAAGCCCACTACAACGCTCTTTGGGGCTGGCTCCAGCGGGTTGATTACACAAAGTGGCATGGCGCCGACGGCAAAACGCCGGAATTCCAAGAAGGACAGAGTCCGCACGGCGCCCTGATTAAGGTGTATGTCAGCGCACAAGCCGCGACGAACCTGCAAAACATGCCCAACGGATCGGTGATCGTGAAAGAGAATTACAGCCCCGCCAAAAAGTTGATGGCGGTTACTGTCATGCACCGTTCGTCTGGCTACGACGCCGCACACGGCGACTGGTATTATGCCAAATACATGCCCAACGGCCAGATCGCGAAGACGCCTCCAGAAATGAAGAGCATGCCGATCGCGGGAAAATTCATGAGTTGTATCAAGTGCCATAGCGGCGCCGACGGCAACGACTATGCGTTTTTCAACGACTGAACACCCTCGTGGCGGCCGCTCGTTGCCCAGCCTTGGGCGCGGGCGGTCGTCTACTTTTGCCTGCCGGCCGATTTTTGCGACGACGTAACTGGTAACTGCATTGTCGTGGAGGTCTCCAAGTTCCCGATGGTGGCCAAGGGCTTCTCCGGCGAGTAAGATGTTGTAGGCAAGGTCGTGAACGGTTCTAGCAATGCTCAGTTGTAAAGAAATTTCGGAACTGGTTTCTCAATCGCTCGATGAGCGTTTGTCGCTGGGGAAACGGCTGCAACTCTGGATGCATCTCGGCATGTGCGGGCTGTGTTGGAGGTTTCGCCGGAATCTTGTTACTCTCGACCAGGAAACCCGGAGGCATGCCCGGCAGATCGAGCACGACGCCTTGCCGCCAGATGCGAACCAGCCGGAGGCGAAACTTCCAGACGATGTCCGTGTGCGCCTGAAGCGTGCGGTGGAGTCGCACTCGGGATAAGGCTTTCTCCGGTTTCTCTTTCTCCGGTTTCTCTTTCTCCGGTTTCTCTTTCTCCGGTTTCTCTTTTTCCGGCAATTCTCTTGGATCTCGTTATGTCGCTCCGAATGTTGTTCTCGCAATCGATGCTCTGGTCGGTGGTGGCGGTTTTTTCCCTGGCTTGTTGTTCGTGTTCTCGGTCGCCCGACGCAGCCAGGAGCCAACTCGTGTTGACCGGTTCGAGCACGGTGGCGCCGTTGGCGGCTGAAATTGGCAAGCGTTTTGAAAAGTTGCATCCTGGCGTACGGGTCGACGTGCAAACAGGCGGCTCGTCGCGCGGCATTGCCGATGCCCGGCGTGAGTTGGCCGATATCGGCATGGCCTCGCGCGACTTGAAACCCGACGAGAATGACTTGCTTTCTTTCACCATCGCCCGCGATGGCATCTGCGTGATCGTCCATCAAGAGAACCCGATTCCATCGTTGACCGACCAGCAGATCATCGCGATCTACACCGGCGATATTGAAAACTGGAAAGACGTTGGCGGCCCCGACGCCGAAATTACCGTGGTCAACAAAGCCGAAGGCCGCTCAACGCTGGAGCTGTTCCTGCACTATTTCAAGATGGATAACGCCGATATCCAGGCCGACGTCGTGATCGGCGATAACGAGCAGGGCATTAAAACGGTGGCCGGCAATGTGAACGCCATTGGCTATGTGTCGATCGGCGCCGCGGAGTACGACGCGGCGCACGGCGTCGGCATCAAATTGCTGCCGCTGGGCGGCGTGGCGGCCTCGATCGAGAACGTGCGCAGCGGCGAGTTTCCGCTTGCGCGGCCCTTAAATTTGGTGATGAAATCGGAGCCTCAAGGGCTGGCGAAGGAGTTCATTGAGTTTGCCCGCTCGCGCGACGTACACGATATTGTCGAGGAGCAGTATTTTGTCCCACTCGCGGACTGACGCCGTTCTCGTCGGAACGCTGCGCGCCTGCGCGTTGCTGACCGGAACGCTGGTCTTGTTCATCGTGCTGTTCCTGCTGGTGGAGTCGGCGCCTGCGTTGCGTCAGGTGGGCGTCGCTCGTTTTGTTTCCGATACCGCCTGGCGGCCCAGTGGAGGCGCCGAGCGCGGGCAGTTCAATTTGCTGCCCATGATCGTGGCCACCACGCTGGCCACCGCCGGCGCGCTCGTTCTCGCGACGCCCTTGGGAATCGGTTCAGCGGTGTTTGCACACTTTTACGCGCCGCGTGGCTTGGGCCGCCTCTTCGGAAAAATCATCGAACTGCTGGCGGGTATTCCCTCGGTCGTTTATGGCCTGTGGGGATTGGTCGTGCTGGCGCCGCTGGTGGCCCGTTGGCAGCCGCCCGGAACCAGCCTGCTCTCGGCCATTTTGGTGCTCACGATCATGATCACGCCCACGATCGCGCTGGTGGCCGGCGCGACGTTCGACAATCTGCCGCGCTCTTACCTCCAAGCCGCCGCGGCGCTCGGCCTCTCGCGTTGGCGAACCGTTGGCGGTGTGATATTGCCCGCCGCGCGTTCGGGGCTGTTTACCGCCGTGCTCTTGGGAAGCGGCCGCGCCATCGGCGAAACCATGGCCGTGTTGATGGTGGCCGGCAATGTCGTGCAAACGCCGCACAGCCTCTTCCAACCGGTGCGCACGCTCACGGCCAACATCGCCTTGGAAATGGCCTACGCCATGGGCGACCACCGCGCGGCGCTGTTCGTCAGCGGGTTGGTGCTGATGGCCATGATCGCGCTGCTTGTGGGCATTGCCGAAGTGCTCAGCAAGGGCCGCCTTTATGGTTAAAGAAAAGGCGGTTAAAAACCAGGCGGTTCAATTCAAGACGTCGGGAAAACGCTCCGTTTGGAGCCAACTGCCTGATATCATCGCCACGTGCGCTGCTTGGAGCGCCGCCTTGGTGGTGACGGGAGTTTTTGTCTGGATTCTCGCCGATGTCGTGCGGCATGGAATTGGCGCCATCTCGTGGACATTCTTAACCGCAGCGCCTCGCAACGCGGGCCGCGAAGGCGGCATCGGGCCGATCATCGTTTCGACCATTCTGATTCTGGGAGTTTGCATGGCGGTGTCGGTTCCGTTGGGCGTCGGCACGGCGGTGTTGCTGAGCGAATACACCTCGGCGGCCAGTCGTTTCGGCCGCTTTGTGCGCCGCAGTCTCGACGTGTTGGCGGGCGTCCCCTCGATCGTATTCGGCCTGTTCGGCAACGCCGTGTTTTGCATTTACCTGGGACTCGGCTTCTCCATCCTTTCCGGCGGACTAACGCTCTCCTGCATGGTGTTGCCGATTTTGATCCGGGCCACCGAAGAGGGTTTTCGCTCCGTTCCCGACGACTACCGCATGAGCGCCGCGGCGCTGGGAATGTCGCGCACTTCAACGCTGCTGCAACTGCTGTTGCCGGCGGCCGTTCCTGGCGTTATCGTCGGGCTGGTGTTGGGAATCGGCCGGGCGTTGGCGGAAACGGCGGCCTTGATTTTCACCAGCGGCTACGTCGACCGCATGCCCGGCTCCCTGGCCGATTCCGGGCGTTCGCTCTCGGTGCATATTTTTGATCTGTCGATGAATGTCGCCGGCGGCGACCGCCATGCGTATGCTTCGGCGCTGGTCTTGATTATGATACTTGTAGCCACGAACGCCGTTGCCTCGTGGACAGCCAACCGCTGGCTGGGAAAAAGGATTCTGACAGCATGAACTCGCGGTTACCACCCAAGAACCACACCGGTAAATGCAACGCCGGAAAATGCGCACCGCCGCCGTCAGACGGCAGCGTGATTGACGGCAGCGCGATTGACGACCGTGCATGCAACAGCGGCGCTTATACGGTCGGGCCGATGAAAGCCGGTCCGCCTTGTTGCGTTCCCGAACCCTGGATTCAGGTCGAAAATCTCGCAGTTCATTACGGGCAAAACCGCGTGTTGGGCGATGTTTCGCTGACCATCAATCGAGGATGCATCACGGCTTTGATCGGTCCTTCCGGCTCCGGCAAGACGAGCTTCTTGAGTTGCCTGAATCGGCTGACCGATTTAATTCCCGGCTGCCGGGTTGAGGGCCGTATCTCGATTGGTCCGCTGGATATCCGCTCCGCCTCGACCGATGTCATCGCGCTGCGGCGGAGCGTCGGCATGATCTTCCAGAAACCCAATCCGTTCCCGCTCTCGGTCCGTAGGAATATTGAATTGCCGCTGAAGGAGCATGGCGTTAGGAACCGTGGCGAGCGGGCGGAAATTGTTGAAGCCGTGTTGGAAGATGTGGGGCTATGGGAGGAAGTTCGGCATCGGCTGGATACGCCGGCGCAGTCGCTCTCGGGCGGCCAACAGCAACGGCTTTGTATCGCCCGGGCGTTGGCGCTGCGTCCCGAAGTGCTGCTCTTCGATGAGCCTTGCAGTTCGCTCGACCCCATTTCGAGCAGCGTCATTGAGGAGTTGATCTGCGGCTTGCGCAACCGCTACACGGTTGTCGTGGTCACGCATAATCTTGATCAGGCGCGGCGCATCGCCGACCACGCCGCCTTCTTCTGGACCACCAACGGCACCGGCCATTTGGTGGAACACGGTTCGAGCGATCGAATTTTCGACGC
>QIKY01000420.1 GCA_003233175.1 Planctomycetaceae bacterium
ACCTGAGATCCCGTTGAAATTCATTCGTGTGAATTTGTGTCCATTCGTGGTTCTCGCAAAAAGCATCGTGCGATCATCGCTGAGTAGTTACCATTTGGGAAATCTAGGAGGAAACCTTTTTCTTGTTCAATTTGACGTGGGGCCTCGTGCTGGTCGTGCTTTTTGAATTGTTAACATGGGGCAGTTGACTGAGGTGAGAGAGATAAACGCACTTTTCCGATTTTAACGAAAGTTGGGATCAGGAGAAGACGATAACTCTCGCTACGAAAGGCCTTGCACGGGGCGAGCCCATTCTTTCGACAACTGCTATCCCACTAGGACTCTGTCGATGCGAGTCTCAACACGCACCATCGTCGCACGCATTTTTGTAGCGGCGACCATCATTTCCGCCTGTTTGCCAGGTATTTCGGCCCAAGCCGAAGATTCACTCATCAAGGCGGCGTTTCGTGAAGAAACATCGCCCCATGTTGAGCAGGTCATGGCAGCCAGCGACGCGCCGCCGTCGCCACCCTCCGGCCTCTTGGAGACCAGAAAACGGCGTCGCCCTCCGAGCGTGCGCAAGGCCAGCCGCCGCAATTCGGCGCGACTGGCCGGATATCGGCCGCGCCACGAGCGTTTGACGGCGACACACACGGCCAGCCAGTCGGTTTTGGTCGAAGCCCCGATTGAAATGTACGACGGGCAGCCAGCCGATATTGAATTCGACCTTGGCGGCCCTGTTCCTGGCGGACCCGACGACGAGTTTTGCGATTCCTGCGGCTCCGATAGCGGCGACTGCGGCAGTTGCGGCGTGAAAAAACTATGTTTTCAGGTCTGCCTGCCGGTGATCGAAAGCCTGCAAGTGGGCGGCGGCGTGCAAGGGTTCAAAGGACCCGGCAATCTCGGCCAAGACAGCAGCTTCGGCTTTTACGAATCGCTCAACATGGGTATTCCGCTCGACCTGTTCGGCAGCGGCATCGGCGCCCAGTTCGGAATTCGCGGTGTGCAAAGCAATATATCGGGCGCCAATCCTAGAACGTCCGACCGCAGAGAGCAAGTTTTCCTGACCGCCGGTCTGTTTCGCCGCGTCGATTGCGGCCTCCAATTCGGCGCCGTCATCGATTATCTCAGTGAAAGTTGGGATCGGAGTATTGATCTGACTCAAGTTCGAGGCGAAATCAGTTGGGTGCATTCTAGCCGCAACGAAATAGGCTTTCAAATCGCGTCTGGGCTCGATACTTCCTTCGACAGCATCGTGCAAGCAAACGTTGGCGCCACCGACACCTACTCGATTTTCTACCGCTACCGGACAAAATTCGGCGGCGTGGCCAAACTCTATGCCGGCGGCTCCAATAACAGCGAAGGTTTGGCGGGAGGCGATCTTTTCATGCCTTTCAACGATTCATGGGGGTTTATCTCGGAGTTCGCCTACCTCGTTCCCCAGAACGGCGCCGGCGGCGCCGGCAACCTGCAAGAAGCCTGGAACATTGGCTTGGGAATCGTTTGGCAGCCGGGCCATCGGTTGCGTCAGACCAACAATTATTATCGTCCGCTGTTTAGGGTCGCCGATAACGGCCTCTTCTTTGTCGACACCGAATAGCGACGAATTCGCCCGAATTATGTTTGCAAAATTAAAAGCCCGGCATTTTCAAAATGCCGGGCTTTTTTGCGGGTTGTTTTAATTTTCGGGCAACAGTCGCAGTACGGCCTGGCTGGGACGCGCGATCACGTACGACGCGACCAACTTCCCCAGCCCCTCCACTTCGGGAACACCAGCGTCGATAGCCGCCTTCACCGCCGCAACATCGCCCTTGAGAACGATGGTCACATAACCGCCGCCTAGTTTTTCCTTGCCGACAACCTCCACATTGGCCGCCTTGCAAGCGGCGTCGATTGCGGCGAACGCCGCCGTGAAGCCTTGTGTTTCAATAAAACCAAGCGCGAAATCGGTTGAAGCAGCCACAGCGTGATCTCCCAACGGAATGTAGACGACGTGTTGTTGAATAAGCGGGCTGAACGCCGGCTTGCTGTAGAGCGCCTTTTCAGACCGCTCGTCGGGATTGGCCAATACACAACTCACCGGCGAGCCGCCCAACGATTCGGCCACCGCATGGCCCTGCTCCAGCGCCGTTCGCACTTGATCCAACGGACCGGCGATTTTAACGCAGACGCCCGAAAAATCGTTCATTTCGGCCTGCACGATGCGCACGCCAGCGTGCTTCTCCATGGCGTCAAGCCCGACCAACGCCGGAGTGAGTCCGGTGGTTTCCAGTAAACCAATTGCCTCGGCCACGCGCGTTTCTCCTGTAGGCTGGGCTCTTGGATACACATCGCACGGATAGCGACGGCTTGGCGTTAAACGAAGAAATGTGCCATTTTCAACCGTTTGAAGAGGCATCATCAAAAGTATACGTCGTGCATTTGGAAGCGGCGGCGGCTGTTCAGAGAATGTATCGGCTGAGATCTTCGTCGTCGGCGACATCCTCCAGGCGTTGTGCGACATAGGCCGCGTTGATTTCCACGCGTCCCATTTTCATGCTGGGCGCTTCGAAGCTGAGTTCCTCCAGCACGCGTTCCAAAATGGTGTGCAACCGGCGGGCGCCGATGTTCTGCGTGGTCTGGTTGACCCGGTGCGCGTACGACGCCAGAGCTTCGATGGAGTCGTCGGTGAACACCAGTTCGATGCCTTCGGTATCCAGCAGGGCGGCGTATTGTTTGGTCAACGAACTACGAGGTTCGCGGAGAATGCGGGCGAAATCGGCCTTGGTGAGGTTATCCAACTCGACGCGAATCGGAAACCGCCCTTGTAGTTCCGGCATTAAATCGCTGGGCTTGGCGCTATGGAAAGCGCCGGCGGCGATAAACAATACGTGGTCGGTGTTGATATAGCCGTATTTGGTTTGCACCGACGCGCCTTCCACGATGGGCAGTAAATCTCGCTGGACGCCCTGCCGCGACACGTCGGCGCCTTTGCTGTCGCTGGCCACGACTTTATCGAGTTCATCGAGAAAAATGATGCCCACTTCCTCCGCCAGTTTGATGGCGGCGGCGTGGATTTTGTCGGGGTCGAGCAGGGCTTCGGCCTCTTGGTCGAAGAGCACTTGGCGGGCTTCGGCGACGGTCAATTCCCGTTGCACGGAACTCTTGGGCATGATTTTCTCGAACATGCCCTGCAAGTCGATGTTCATTTGGTCCATCTCGACGCCCATCATCACCGGCTGCGAGCGTTGTTCGGTGGTGATTTCCACGCGGCGTTGGTCCAACTCGCCGGCGGCCAGCATGGCCCGCATTTTTTCGCGCGTGCGTTCGTACTGCTCGGCTGCGTTGTCGGCTGCGTCGTCGGCGGCGTCGTTGAAGCTAGTCGGTTGCGGCGCCAGCATGTCGAGCAGACGCTCCTCCACGCGAACGCGCGCCTCGACTTCAACCACCGCGCGCTCTTTTTCTCGCACCAAACCGATCGCGTTCTCGACCAGATCGCGGACCATGCTCTCGACATCGCGGCCGTAATAGCCGACTTCGGTGTACTTGGTGGCTTCGACCTTGATAAACGGCGCGCCGGTCAGCTTGGCCAAACGCCGCGCGATTTCCGTTTTCCCCACGCCGGTGGGGCCGATCATGAGTATGTTTTTCGGCGCCACTTCCTTGCGCAACGATTCCGCAAGTTGCTGGCGGCGCCAACGGTTGCGAATCGCGACGGCCACGGCGCGCTTGGCGTCTTGCTGGCCGATGATGTGTCGATCCAACGCTTCCACGATTTCATGCGGCGTCAAATTTCGCATGGAGGAACCGTCTGCCGAAGAGGCGCCGTCGGCCGCGAGCGTGTTTGAGGAAGCGGGCATTATTTGGCGCTCTCCAATTCTTCGACGATAATATTGTGGTTGGTGTAGATGTCGATATCGGCCGCTATGTTCAGCGACGCCCGAACAATCTCGGCGGCCGATTGTTCGGTGTGCGCGACCATCGCGCGGGCCGCCGCCACGGCGTAATTGCCGCCCGAACCGATGCCCAACACGCCATCGCTGGGCGCGATCACATCGCCCGTTCCGCTGACCAACAACGTGTGTTCGGCGTCGACCGCCAAGAGCAGGGCTTCCAAACGCCGCAACACGCGGTCGGAGCGCCACTCCTTGGCCAACTCCGTTGCAGCGCGGGGTAGGTTTCCGGGGAAATCTCGCAGTTTGGCTTCAAAACGCTCCATGAGCGCGAAGGCATCGGCCGCGCCGCCGGCGAAACCACAAACGATTTGGCCATCGAGCATGCGGCGGATTTTGGTCGCGTCGCCCTTCATGATCGTGGCGCCCAGCGTGACTTGCCCGTCGCCCCCGATCGCGACTTTCCCGCCGCGGCGGACCGTGAGAATTGTGGTGGCGTGTAGGTCCATGCTTGTCCAAAGGTGAAACGGGTGAGGCGGCGTTCTTCCACATGCGATCTCGAACCGACGAATCGCACGCCAGTCATTGTGACGAAAAGGCCACCGCCGCACTAGGGCTCGCCCCTGATCCAAGAGTTCAGACCGCGCACAACGGCCTGTGGAAATGCGACAACAATCTATCCAATGGAAAATAACCCATTACTGTTTGCGAAGACGGGAAACGCAGAGGTCGCAAAGAGGCAGAGGGCCGCGGAGACGAAGAAAGAGATGAACGCGTTTGCTTTCCCGAGGCTCTTTCGTGTTTTTTGTGTCTTTCGTGGTTCCGTTCCTGTCGTTCCCGCGCAGGCGGGAATGACGACAGTAATTTCCGGATCGATGTTAAAGCGACTAGGAAATTCTTATTCGTCGCCGGTTGGCGCGATATCGATGATGTCGATATGGCTGGCGACCGGCAGCACCATGATTTTTCCGTCGCCCATGCGGCCCGTTCGCGCGACCTGCACGATTTTTCGGATCGTCTCTTCCGCCCGGACGTCTTCCACCCAGAAGGTGATTTCGACTTTCGGGAGGAAGGCTTGTGAATATTCGCTATCGCCGTATTGGTCGAGGTAACTTTTTTGTCGGCCGAAGCCTTTTACCTCGCGCACATTGAGGGCTTCCAACGGCGCACGTTTCAAGCTTTCCAACACCTTTTGGGCCAGATACGGCTTCACGATGGCGACCACTTGTTTCATGGTCCACGATTCTCGCGGTGTGGAAGATAAGCCACTGTTAATTCGGCAGGTAAATTTTGGCCAGACACTAACTAAAGCCAGACGCTAACTAAAAAAGTTCTCGCCGAACAAATTGAATTCCGGGCCGCTTTCCACTTCGATATCGCCATGGATTTTCGTCATGCAGCTTAGCCGCATGGTGTCTTCGTGGCCAATATAGGCCAAGGTGGGAATTGGGTCGGGAATCGGGCATTTCAATCGCAGCTTTTCGCGTTTGGTCAGTGGATTGGTGTTCTCCATGCCCTTCACAATCAGCACGGCGCAGGTGCCGCAGAGGCCCTTGCCTCCGCAATTGAAGTTGCGGTTGATCGAAGCGCCGATTCCGTTGACGCCCAGATTCAAACTGAGCCCCGCCTTCAAGGCGACATCCCGCAGGCAGGCGCCGTCGGGGACTTCAATTTCCTTCTTTTCCTTGACAAACTTAACTCGTGGCATGATCGGCACCGGAGAAAAATGAGCGGTTGTGCCGCCCGGTTTTTTCAAAAAGCCGGGCGTCTGAATTGGGGAAACAGTATTTTTCCACACGCCAAGTGCGGAATTTTGACACAAAACGCAGGCGCCTGCGTGTGCCAAAGCGTATATTGCGGCAAGGCCCATATCGTAGCAAGGCGAGGTGGGAAAATCCACCACACTGCATTCTCAGCAGTGATGCACGAGCGCACCTTGCGGTTTGCAATTGGCATGGCGTTTGAGGAGGGAAGTGGAGAGAATCTGGCCGGGCGGGGATGGAACCCGGTATTTTAG
>QIKY01000134.1 GCA_003233175.1 Planctomycetaceae bacterium
TCGAAGCCGGAAGCGTCGAATTGGTCGAAACGCTCGGCCGCGGGTGAAATTTCGACGTCGTCGTATTCTTGCTGGAGGGCTGAAACAACCTCCCGAGCGACTGCGTCTTCCTGCATCGGCTGTGGGTAAATATGCACCGCCCAGAGGCCGCCCTGGGGGCTCTGCACCGTGACCGACTTCGGCCAATCCTCCTTCTCTTCCTCATGCAATCGCCAGTTCTCGGGGAACTGAAAACGAATGCCTAAATCGTCGTAGGTGGCGGTGGTCATGCACTTCTTCTCTTTTTCAGGAAAACGGGCGCGCCATCCTACTCCAAGATGGCAAGCTGGGGGAAGTGGTGCGAACCGCGTTGTTTTTTCCGGCCCAATTTGCTATGGTTCGCCGTCATTTCTCAACTCGGCGGAATCGCTCTGACGATACATCATCCGCATGGACTCCGCACCACCCAGAACGAACGAAGCGACGCTCGCCCGCCGCCAACGGCTGCGCGTTGGAGTTTGTTCCCGGTGGATGTCCTTGGGGCTTCTCTGTTTGGGGCGTTTGTCTTGTTTGTGTTTGCTGATATCGGCCAGCGGCTGTATGTCGCTTCCGTGGCGCGCGGCGCCCGATGATGTACTAGCCTCGCGTCGGCTGGCCAATGAAGGCATCGGCGCGGGCCAGGCGGGCGACTGGGAGGCCGCCGAAACATTTTTCCAACAGGCGGTCACGGCCTGCCCCGACGACGTCCGGGCGCACGAGCATTACGCCGAATCGTTGTGGCGGCGCGGCGAACAGCAGGCCGCGATGGCCGAACTTGAAGAGGCGATTTCGCTTTCCAACGGCGATTCCAAGCAGATGGTCCGACTGGGCGAAATGCATTTGGCCCAAGGGCAGATGGAACTCGCCAAGCAGCGAGCCGAGGAAGCGATCGCGCTGCAGCCACAACTCGCGCCGGCTTGGGCGTTGCGAGGCGACGCATTGCAAGCGTTGGGCGAATCGCGTTTGGCGTTGGCGAGTTATCATCGCGCCTTGAGCTACCAGCCCTTGTTCCCGCAAGTACAGGTGCGCATCGCGGAAGTTTACCTGGCGCAAGGACGGCCGCAACGCGCTCTCTCGACGCTCGATGCCTTGGCGGCGCAACTTCCCGATGGTCAGGCGTCGGGCCAACTTTGGTTCACGCGAGGACTCGCCCTCAAACGCATGGAACGCTACAACGACGCCATCGAAAGTCTGCTGGCGGCCCGGGTTCGTAGTACGGAATCGGTCGATTTACTCTATGAATTGGGCGACGCCATGCTCCTGGCCGGCGATATCGCCGGCGCGCGGTCGGTCTTGGAAGACGCCCAGGCTTTCGACGCCCAGCACCCCGCAAGCCGGCAGCTTGCGGTACAATTCGCCCAGCGCGCCGCCGCCGCCCGCCAAACACTGCGGTGAATAATTCGGTAGGATTCCATGGGTGATATATCGGCCCCCAAGCCCGTTCTGTTGGTATTGCCGGCGTTCAGCGCCTCGCCGGCGACGTTGCAATGGGCCTTGCAGCGGGCGACGGAAAAATGGGGCCCCCCCGTTCTGGAAAGCGAGTACTTTTCGTTCGACCAAACCAACTATTACGAGCGGGAAATGGGGGCCGAACTCAAGAAAGTGATCTGGGCCTTTCCGCAATTGGTCGATCCCGCGGAACTCGCGGCCATCAAACACCTTACCAACGACTGGGAGCAGCAGGCCGCCAGCCGGGAAAAGGCCGGCAGTCAGGAAGAAGAGGCCGCCGTCGCTCGGCCGCTGAACCTCGATCCTGGATTGCTTTCCGAGGCAAAATTGGTTTTGGCCACAACAAAGGACCGCGACCATCGTATCTATTTAGGACAAGGCATTTTCGCCGAAGTCACTTTGTATTATCGCAAGGGCGCTTGGCGCTCGCGCGATTGGACCTACGCCGATTACCAACGCCCGGAGTATCATCAATTCTTCATGCGCTGCCGCGATTACCTCCGGCAGGTCGGCCGCTCGAAGCGTTGAAACAGATGGAAACACAGAAAAAGAAAGGGAACCACGAATAAACACGAATGCACACGAATTTTCAAACCGGTATTATTCGTATGTATTCGTGTCCATTCGTGGTTCCATAAAGCTGACAGGCTCGCCGCGTCGTTTTTTCCCCGGCTCATTTTCCCTCGTTCTTCTTCCATGACTTCATCTGTTCCGCTGTTGTTCGTTTTTGGCTGCTTGGCGCCTGGAATGCTGATCGCCTGGTTGGCTGGGTTTGTTGTGCGCCGCTTCGCGCCGAAGTGGGGGCTGGTCGACCAACCGGGAAAACGCAAGGTGCATCAAACGCCCACGCCGATGGGCGGCGGGCTGGCCATTTGGCTGGGTGTGATGACCGCCTTCGCCGCCGGGCAGTTCGTTCTTTGGGCGGCCGCCACCGAGAGCGGACAGGCGAGTTTTGGCTTTGTCGGCGAGATGCTCCCCGACTTTGCACGTCCTCATTTGAGTGGCGCCTGGCAGCAGACGCCGAAATTGTGGGGCCTCTTGGCGGCGGGCACGGCCATGATGTTTCTGGGCCTAGCCGACGACCGCCTGGGGCTGCACTGGAGCATTCGCCTGGGAGTGCAATTCGGCGTGGCGGCGGCCTGTGTGTTCTTCCAAGGTTGGCGCCTGACCGCCTTCATTTCGTCGCCCTGGCTGACCGGCGCCCTGTCTGTTGTTTGGATCGTGGCGTTCGTCAATTCCTTCAACATGCTCGACAACATGGACGGCCTCTCCGGCGGCGTGGCCGTGATTGCCGCCTCCCTGTTCGCCACCATGCTGCTCACCGCGCCGATTGAAGCCGGCGGGCAACCCCAACTATTCGTGGGCGGATTTCTACTGGTGTTGGTCGGCGCGATATTCGGATTTTTGTGGCACAACCGAGCACCGGCGAAACTTTTCATGGGCGACGCCGGCAGCTACTTCATCGGGTTTTCCCTGGCAGCCGCAACGCTCCTGGGAACCTTCACCACCTTCGATTCCGATCGGCCTTACTCCGTGTTCGCGCCGCTGTGCGTGATGGCCGCGCCCATGTACGATATGATTTCCGTGCTCTGGATTCGTATTCGTGAAGGACGCAGCCCCTTTGAGGGCGACAAAAGCCATTTTTCCCATCGGTTGGTCGACTTGGGCATGTCGAAAAGCAACGCGGTCTGGACCGTCTACCTGACCACCGCCGCCTGCGGATTTGGCGCGTTATTGCTGTATCAGGCCAGCCTCGCCGGCGCGATGATCATTCTTCTACAAATCGTTTGCCTGCTGGCGATCATCGCTATTTTGGAATCGACGGCGAGGCGCCACATCAGGCGATAGGTATGGCTCGCCGAAAATCCGAAATCAAACGGAAAAAACCCGTAGCGGTGAATCCGCCGCGAAAACGGCAAACCGCCGCGACGCTCCTCTTGGCGGCTCTCGTGGCGTTGTTTGTGGCTACGCCTTTGATTGCCAGCGAAACGGCCTCTGAAAATGGCCACGGCCTGCTCTTGATCATGCTCTGGATGTTACTCCTTCTGGGCTGGCTGTTGCATGGCGTATTGCAAGGAGGGCTGCGATTACGTTTCGGCCCGACGGAGTGGATGGTTTTGCTGTTCGTGGCCTGGATGGCCGCCAGCACGCTCGTGATGGACGGCCAAGGAAACGCCCGCGCCGCGATCAACGGATTTTGGCGTTGGGCGAGTTTGGCGTTGGCGTTTTTTCTCACCCGGCAGTTGGTTCGGTCGGCCGAGGCGGTGCGCGCCGTGAGCCTAGTGATGACCGCCGTGGCGGTCGGCCTCTCGATTTACGCGTTTTACCAGTTTTTTGTCACGGTTCCAGCCACGCAGCGAATGTTCGCCGACGATCCGGTCGGCGCGATGCGCGCCGCCGGCTTCGATCCTCAAGACGAAGTCGCGCGTCGGATGCTTATCGATCGGGTCATGAGTCACGAACCGACGGCCACCTTCGCGCTGACAAACTCGCTGGCCGGGTTTCTCGCCGCCTGGCTGACTTTTCTTATCGGCCGCACCATGTGGAAACCCATTCAGCAGCGCGGCTGGCTGGCGCAGGGCGCCGCGATCGGTTGCATCTTGATTCTTGGCGGATGTTTGTTGTTGACCAAGAGCCGCACCGGCATGATTGCGTCGGCCGCCGGAGTTGCTCTGTATGGGCTACTTTGGTTGCGCACGCTTGGTGGTCGGGAAATTTCCTGGCGTTGGCTGGGAGTGAGCGCCGCGGCGATTATTGTGGTTTGTGTTATCGGCGTTGGCTTGGCGGTGGCGGTGGGCGGCATCGACCCGTTGGTGATCAGCGAAGCTCCGAAAACACTGCAATATCGGCTTGAGTATTGGCGGGCGACGGCCGCCATGATTGCCGAACATCCGCTGTTCGGCTGCGGTCCTGGAAACTTTCAAGATTATTACATTTCGCACCAGCTTCCGCAGGCCAGCGAATCGGTTGCCGATCCTCATAATTTGTTCTTCGAGGTCTGGGCCACCGGCGGCGCGCCGGCGTTCTTTTTTTTCCTGGGGTTTTTGGTTTGCGTAGGGCGGCGTTGGCGCTCTCTGGGCGGCGCCGCCGAGGGGGAGCATGGGAGTGCAAGCGATGGCGCTCCGACTGCGGGGCGTGAGTGGGCCGTTTATGGAGGCGCCGGCGCGGGGGTGTTGCTGAGCTACCCGTTGGGTTTGATGGTCGGCTTGGCGCCAGAGGCGTTTTTCTTTTTGGCGAGCCTTCCGCTTGCGATCGGCGCCGCAGCGTTGTTGCGCACGCAGCCTCTGAACGCGACGGTGCTTAAAACATCACTGGCGGTGGCGTTTGTGGTGTTGTCAATCAACTTACTGGCCGCCGGCGGTATTTCATTTCCCGGCGTGGCCGGAAGTTGGTGGCTGCTGGCGGCGCTATGGCTCAATCTGACCGATTCACCCCAGACCGAATTTGCTCTGACGCCGCGCCGCGTGTTGCTGGGGTTGGCGATGGCAACGGTGGGCATGCTGATTTTTTATCGAACTGCTTTCATGCCCGCGCTCACCGCGCCGGCGATACTCAGCGACGCCCAAGTCGCCGAGCGATTGGGCCAGCCGCAAAACGCCCACAAAGCGTACCAGCAAGCCTGCTTGATCGACCCTTGGTCGGCGGTTTATCCGGCCCGCTTGGCGAATTTCGCCTTCCGGCAATGGCGGCGCACGCATGACGACCAAGATTGGGCGGAATTCGAACGGGCGGCTGATCTCGCGTTATCGCGCAATGCTCGCTCGCGGAGTCTGCGGAAATCGGTTGCGGAAACCTACTTGCAGGCTTACGCTTTGAGTGGCGAAGAGGTCCGACTGCAACAGGCATTGCAGCAATATCGAGTTTTGGCGGAATTGTCGCCCAACAGCAGCTATTCCCACGCCCAATTGGCCTGGGTGCTGCATCTGGCCGGAAAAAAAAGCCAAGCGGCGGGCGAAGCCGCTGAAGCACTGCGGCTCGACGCCCTGAATCCTCACGCCGACAAAAAACTCTCCATTTATTCCGCGCCCAACGCGCCTCAGCCCAATCCCCAACAACCCAGCCCTCAAAAGGGGGGAGAAACTCTCGAACAAGTGATGCAAAGATTGCGTAGTACAATACACTAGTGCTTTGCAACAGCTTAATTTTAGGATCAGCCGCAGGGCGCTAGCCCACGGTTCTGAGCAGGAAAACCGTGGGCTAGCGCCCTGCGGCTGATATCTTGCAAGCTGTGACAATACACTAGGATCTATTCGAGAGCATATTTGCCCGGCATTTTCAGTTAATAATCCGGTTTACTTTGAAGAAGGTTTACGATGAAAGTTTGGACGCTCCTCCTGGTTGCCCTTTTGGCGGGCAGCGCCATGGGCTATGGACAAGCGCGGCTGGAGTTCGACGGACTTGCCAACAACAGTCTCCCAGGAGACGCCTGGAACACCGGCGCCAAAAAAACAGACTCCCCCGATATGCATAGTTCGGGGCATGTGATCGTTTTGGAGGGAGACCACTACGATTTCGGTTCGATGCAGCGAGGCGCCACGCTGAGCCACGTATTCGTGCTCAAGAATGTTGGTGCGATGCCGGTCGGCTTGAAAAAGGGAAAAACCACTTGCAAATGCACGTTCAGCGCCTTGGATAAAAACACCTTAATGCCGGGCGAAACCTGTGAAGTGGAAGTGGAGTGGACGCCCAAGTCGTACTCCGATGAATTCCTGCAAACCGCCGAGATCAAAATAACCGAATCCATCTCCCAGCAATCCATTCAGTTAAAAGTTGGCGGACGCGTCATTCAGGTCGTTCGCCCGGTGCCCCACGAATTAACGTTCCATAATATTTCCTCCAACGGAGATTCGTCGGCGCTGCTGCGAATTTTCAACTTTACCGGCCAGACATTCAAAATTCTGGGAACCGAGTCTGTCGAACAGGCGACCGCCGACCGCTTTATTTACACGATTGAGCCGCTTTCGGAACAAGAATTGGCGATGGAGGGAGAAGCGCTTTCAGGAATCGGGATTCGAGTCACGATCAAGCCGGGCCTACCTTTGGGGCCGATTAAACAAACGGTCCGCGTGCTGACGAGTATTAAAGAAGGCAAGGAGATTTTAGTCCCCATCACGGGTACGGTCGTGAGTGACATTTCCGTGATGGGCGGCTCAAATTTTCACAAAGACCTGGGCCTGCTTAATTTGGGAATCATCGACCGTTCCGAGGGCGGCAAGGCGACGCTGCACCTGTTGGTGAAAGGGCCTTATCGACACGACGTCCAAATGAAAGTGGCCTCGACCAACCCAGCCGACATTGTCAAGGCGCACATTGGCGAGCCCAAGGAGATCAACAACGGCCTGGTCATTATGTACCCGCTCGAAATTGAAATCCCCGCGGGAAGCCCGGCGGCGAACCACTTTGGTTCACAGCAGGGAGAATTCGCAAAAATTTCGATCGAGACCACGCATCCCACAGCGAAGTCGGTTCCTTTATATCTGAAATTCCTCATCAGCCGCTGAGGCGCAGCGCCAGATAAGAATAATTTACCAACGGTTCCTAACGGCCGCCGACCCGATGAATCGTTCGTAAGATTTCGGGGTTGCGCTCGGTGTTGGCCAACTCCCGGATGCGTCGCAGCAGTTGCGGGTCGGTGCTGGTGGCCATGAGCGAGATGGCGGCCGCTCTTACCGGGGCGCTTTCGTCCAGGGAAAGCCATAGCAGCCAGGGTCGAACATCAACGCCGGTCATGCTTGGCAGTGCGTTGGCGAAATCGAGGCGGTCTTTTTGGTCGAGCGTTGTGAGCCGTCTGGCCAGCCCGAGTTGGTTCTGGCTGAAACCGCGCCGGCGCAATTCCGACGCGGCGCGCGTGGCCACGGCGTCGTCGGGATCGTGCAACAGTCGCATGATTTCCAACTTTCCGAGGTCGGTTAGGAGTTGCGCCGCGGCGATGGTTGTGGTTTGGCTGGCTGCTTTTTCTGTTGAGTCGCGCGCCGCCCGCAAACGTTTCATAAACAGTGGCGGGTCGAGTCTTGCTGGAGGAGGGTTCAAGGGTTGCGGCTGCTTCTCGCCCAACTCCAATTGCAGCGGCTCCGATGCGTCGACCGGCGCCTGTTTGCGACGCAACGGCCGCGGCCTCTTTGCCACGGGCGCGGGCATTGCGGGTAACGCGACTACTTCCAGTGGTAATTCGCCGCCCGGCGCTGCGAGAATTGCGGCGGCGGGGTCGAGCAAGGGGGCGCTGGGAAGCGTTCTCGCCGTGGGGTTTTCTGGTGCGGTGTTATCGTTTCCCGCATTTGCCCGCGACGCTACCGCGATGGGCGCGACGTCGGTCAGTTGGAGCAAGCGTTCGCAATTCGCCACCAGGGCGCCGACGTCGATGCTGTTTTGATCGACTGGCCAAAGCAGAGCCTGCGTGGCCAGATTCGCCGCGTCTTGCCGGGCTTGGGAGCCAAAGTTTTGGTGCGACTTGTTCAGCGCCGCGATCAAGTGTTCGATTCGGCGGCTCGACTCCGCCGGCTTGAGCAACCGCCAGCGGTCGAGCGTTTCAAAGATGGCCGTGCGCGCCGCCGACGACACGCGCGGCCGCTGGTCGGCCAGCATCGCCACGACTTTGCCAACTCCTGGTTCTCCGGCGCTGGCCAAGGCGCGCATGTGGGGCAGCGTTTGCTGTTGGTCGGCTTGTTCAATCTCGCGAATAAGTTCGGCCACGAGAAGGTCGGTGGGCCGCCAGCCGGGCGAGCGCAGAATGCCCACGCCCAAGGCAATCATGCCGCAAGCCAGGAGCAAGCCGCCGACGATGCCGCCTTTCAAATTGAATGCCACGATGTTTCTCGCTATAACCGTTTTCTCACCATACGAGGCGCAACCTCAGCGCGTGCTGGTCGCGGATACTTTGCTGGCCGACATTCTTTCGGCGCGGCCAATCAATACCAGCGAGCGGTTTTTCATAAAGTACGGCGCCTCCGCCAGCACTTCGGAGTCGACCGGCATGTACGGCTTCAAGGTTCGCCAATCGTTGGCCGGTGCGATAATGAATGCATCGGGATACTGCTCGAAGAACGCCGCGGCGGCTTGTGCTTCCTGGCCCGAGAACTCTTGCACCGGACGGCCTAGATAAAAGACCCAACTCGGCTCCAAAACGCCGAACGCCGCCACGTGCGGTTGCTCGGAACGGCGGCCGACTTCTTCCAACAAGACGTGGCTCTGTTGATGCGAATCGACGCGCGCCGCCGCGATTGCGAAAACCGAAGTCGTCAGACAAACAGCCGAACCCGCAAACCAAAGCACGGCCTGTTCGCGAAGGTTGTGTTTGACCAAATACAAGCATCCCACGCCGGTCGCGAGTGGAATCAAGCCGATCAGCCCCAGCCATTCCTCGCCGGGCAATAACTGACGCGCGGCCAGCGGAAGGCCGATCAAAAACACCAGCCCGACCAAAACGAGCGACGCCAGCGAAAGCCGGGGCCAAAACTGGGCCACGTATTCCGTATGCTCGCGCCAGTGGTGCAGAAAGCAACCCACCAACAGCGCCAACGCGGGAAAGCAGGGCGTTACGTAACTGGGAAGTTTGGTTTGCGCGAACGAAAAAAGGCCCACGTACACGCCCACCCAACAGGTCAGGAAAATATAGGCCGGGTCGGGCTGCGCCGTTTTTCGCATTCTTGTGATAAGGTCGAGCAGCACCGGGCCGGCGAACACCGACCAGGGAAAGAAGCCGGCCAGAATCGCCACGGGATAATAAAACAGCGAGCCGGCGTGTCCTTCCATCGACGACGTCGCTCGTGCGATGTTGTGGGTCCAGAAAAATTCGGTCAGCCATTGGCCATCGGTTCGCAGTCCGACCCACACATACCAAGGCGCCGCAATCAGGGCGACGGTCGCCAAGGCGGTCAGCGGCCGCATTTTCCAACAGGTGCGGATGAAATGACGGGGATGGAACGGACGCAGCAGCGCCCAGAGCCGCGCCGCCAGCGTGGTTGAAGGTTGTGTTTGCTTCGGCAACGATACAATCAGTAAAAACATGCCGATCACCGCCGTGGGCAACACCAGCCCCACGGGCCCCTTGGCCAGCACGGCCAATCCCATTATGGCGTAAACCGCCACGGCTCTGGGAAAACTTCGGAGGAAGTAACGGTCGGTTGGTATAGTGGTTGATGTTGATGCGCGGTCGTCTGGCGCGGCGCTGGCGGAAGTTCCTTTTTTGGGAAAGGCGCCCAGCGCGTAGACGGTCAGGGCCATCGTGCAGAGGAAAATCAGTAGGGAATCGGGCGTGGCGGCGCGCGAGGCGACATCGAACATGAACGTCGTCGCCAAAATCAGGCCGGCCAACAGCCCGACGCGAGGATGGAATAGTCGTCGTCCCAGATGATAGACGGCAAGCACGCCGCCGGCGCCCAACAGAGCCGACCAAAACCGGGCCGCGAACTCATTGACCCCGAACAAGCCGTACGACGTCATCATCAGCCAATACTGAAGAATCGGTTTGTGCGTGCGGTATTCGCCATTGAAGAGCGGCGTCACCCAATCGTGGGCGGCCAGCATTTCGACCGTGCAGCCGGCATTGCGAGGTTCGTCGCGGTCCCACAAGCGAGGACCGCCCAGATTACTGAACAGCGAAAGCCCCGCCACAAGCAGCAAGATCAAATGATGCCGAACCGATTGCGACACGCCACACCTCCCTGGGAAAACACAGCCGCCAATGCCTTGAGGCAAGAACGGCGAAGTGTAAGAAGCCCCAGCCGAGATCACAATATCAGTCTCATTCTTCTTTTTGCCCTTTTTCCCTGAGGAACAGGCCCGAATTTACCTACCGAATTAGAATCCCGGCATTTTGAAAATGCCGGGATTCTCTGAACTACAACCGGTAACTTATTTGCGGACAAGACGGCAAGCTCCCTGCGGCTGCGCGTCGTTTCCAAAAGGAAATTTTCATGGCTTTTTGACCGAATTCCGCTAGAATCACTCCCAGAACACCCTCCCTTCGGGTGGGGCAAGTCTAGCCAAGGGCAATATCGGCCGTTTTTTTACGAATAGCCTCTTGAATAGTTAGCAAGCTGGTCCACATTTCTGTTGACGCCTTACCGCGACTCAATCTTCTGACGTTGAAGATTTTGGCTCGTTGCGGCCAAACCATTAAGGAGGATGCCATGGAGACAGTCTTTTTGGTGTGCGCGGTTGTCGGAGGAAGCGTACTGACATTCCAGTTCGTCATGATGCTCTTGGGGTTTGGTCTGGACGGCGTCGACCTGGATATTGACGTCGATTTCGATACCGACGTTGCCGACTCCTTCTCCGCCGATGGTTTCGATGTCGGCGACGTGGTGGACCACGGCTCGACATTGACGTTTCAGGTGCTGTCGTTTAAGTCGGTCGTAGCGGGCCTGACATTTTTTGGACTGGGCGGATGCGCTGCATTGGAAGCGGGGCTCAGAGGACTTTGGCCGCTCAGCATCGCCATCGTATGCGGCGCCGTGGCGCTTTATTTGATCGCCTTGATCATGAACACGCTGTTCAAAATGAAGCATGACGGCACGGTTCGCATCCGAAACGCGATCGACGCCGTTGGCGCCGTTTATATCCCCATTCCCGGTGGCGCCGATGGCGCCGGCAAAGTGCAGGTGGAGGTGCAGGGAACCTTGGTCGAATACGATGCAATCACGAATCAGGCTGAAAAACTCCCCACGGGTGCTAGAGTTGTAGTCGTCGGTATTGTCGACTCCAAAACATTGGAGGTCGCGTTGGCGAATGAACTGACCGCCGCCGGCGAAAGTTAGCTGCGGCGAATCGCAACGTGATAGATACCGTTCACGGTTGAAAATGTCGCCTTCGTTTAACGGCAAGCCGCAGGCGACTGCGTTTTTCCGGCTTGCCAAAACGGATTGGCTCAAAACGCAGTCGCCTGCGGCTTGCCGTTCAACGAGTGATTGTTAGCCGTCCGACATAGTAACCAACCACTGATAACTAACCAC
>QIKY01000248.1 GCA_003233175.1 Planctomycetaceae bacterium
TACCTACGAATTGGTGTTTTCGCTGGAATCGGCGAACATCGGCGCAATTCGGCTGGAGGCGCTGGCCGATGCGTCGTTGGTCAACGGCAGCGCGGGTGTCGGTTCGCCCTCCGGTCGACTGAGCAAACAACGACGACAGCAGATGCGTTCCGGTTGTGGTCACGTAGTCGCCGGGAAACAAACCCTTCAAGATTTCAACTCTTTCCCGGCCGACCCGGCCCACCCTGACCTTGCGGCGAACGAATTTTCCCTTGCCGCGTTTGAGCAATACATGGTGTTCGTCGCCAAAGCGAATGAGGGCGTCGCGAGGGCAGACAATGGCCTGCCGAGATTCACCCACTTGAACGACAATCCTAGCCGACATGCCGGGCCGCAGTCGCAGGTCGTGGTTGTCGAGTTCAATCGCGACCCGCAACGCACGCTTTTTTTCATCAATGGCAATATCGATGTGGCTGATCGTGGCGGACAATGGCTCCTTTCCAATGGCTGCAATGTAGACCTTCACCGACTGGCCCACCCCGACAACCAGCGAACCCGTTTCGAGGACATCCGCCACGCACATCACCTTGGAATTATCGATGACGTGGAAAAGATTTTTGTCTGGAGCGACCGACTGGCCCACGCGCAAATCGGCATCAACGACGCGACCGCCAATCGGGCTCGTGATGTCAATATGCGAGACGGTTTCGCCGCTGGAGCGAATGCGGTCAAGAGCCTCGCGATCGAAGCCAAACGCGTTGAGCTTCGTAATCGCGATGTGCAAACGCGTTGCCGCCCGTGCTCGGTTTTTTCTGGTCTCGAACAGCTTCTTACCCGAAATAACCCCGCTCTTGACAAGCGGCTCCTGCTGATGGAACCGATGATCGTAATGGCTGAAGTCTTCCGCCGCCTGGAGCATGTCGAGTTGGATCTGCTCCAGTTCCAAACTGCTGATACATGCCAGAACCTGCCCCTGTTTCACGGCCTCGCCGGGCCGCACCGATACATCGGTAACAATGCCCTTGATAAGCGTCGTGACAAGCGCATGTTGTCGCCATGGGGCGGAAATAGAGCCGTTGGCCCGAACCACCGACGGCATGTCGGCCAGCGTGATCTTCGAGGTCTCCAGGCCGATGGCCCGGACCGCGCCCGGCGACAACAGCAGCACATCGCCGTGTACCGCGGCGCCGGTCGTGGGGATTGTCGGATGACCTTCGTGCGCGAAGACCACGCTCGAATGCAGGGCGCTCGAATGCAGGGCCAGCCACATCAGCGCGGCCAAGGCACAATCTGGACCTGCGGGCAAAACGGATTTCGTGTTCGAGCCGTTTCCAATCATTGGTGTTCTCCTTGGTCTGGGGCGTCTGATTCGTTTCCGTCCGTTTCCGGGCTCTTGTTGTTGGCGTCTGATTTGTGAATCGACTCCAAGGTGTCGATGGATTCCTGAATGCCATCGGCCACGGCGTTGAAATCTGGCTCATCTCCGTTGTCGATGTTTTCGTGAACTTTATCCAACAGGGTGCGAATCGTCTGAGCGGCCGTGTTGAGAGCTTCCCAGTTCTCTTTCGGCACATTGCTTTGCTGGGCGATTTCCGGCAGCCACTCAACGATAAAGTTCATTTCATCAAGCGGCCGATGGGCCTTGCCCGGCCGGCCGGCGGCGATTTGATCGCGAATCGTGTCCCGATACGACGTGATGCGAGCCACGGCGGCGGCGTAATTAGCCGGGCGTTTCACGTCGTCCGCCGTGATGTGAACATCGTCTGGGTCGTTGGCGGCAGCGGCGTGGTTGGCGTCGGGCTGTTGATTCGATTCTGGCGGAGAAGTTTTGCCGCAGCCAATCAACACCGCGACAGCGAGGAAACCGAGAGCGAATGCATTCCACATAGGATTTGTCAACACGGTAAGACTCCTTCTTTGGAAATTGGAATGGGGCGCGGCGCGCAGCCATTGGAATCACACGAGATGAGCCAATAGCGCAAGGCGATATATAGCTCGATAGGCGATCAGAGAAGTGCGCCGCGGTTTAGATCAGCAGCACGCCGGAGCGTTCATGGCGTGCTTTGGCGCATAAGGGTAGCGCAGAAATTTGCAAAAAAGCCCGTCGGATGGGCTTCTCGGCAACGAGGGCGAAAGACGCAATCGTGACGTCCGCCTGCTGGTGCAGCACCGTTTCGGCGGACGTGAGCGCCATCGCAGCGATTGGCTGGGAAAGTTCGATCGCCAAAAATGGCGCCGGCTGCGCTTGATCGTCGTGGTTGGAATCCAGAGGAAAACTAAACCCGAAGCCAAGACAAAAGAAATGGACGTGAGCGACGCCCGCTTCCGTCAGACGCGAAGCGCGCTCGTCACGATCGTGATCGAACGCGCGCCCGCTGGCGGCCGCGTGGTCGGGATGGCGCCCATGATAGCTGTGTGCCCCACGGTGGCCGTGCGACCCTTGATGGCAGTGCGACCCTTGATGGCAGTGCGACTTATCGCCGCCGGCATGCGTGTGGCAAAACGAGGGCAGACCGCTTCCACCTGTCAGCAGGATTGCCGACAGCAGAAAACTCGTCAGCACACGCAATGGTTTGCCAGTCATCTTGCTGCTTCTCAACTATTCCTGGTGGGATTGCTATTCCTGGTGGGATGGCCCACGACTCGCCGTCACGACCTCTCGATTATACACAAAATTTCTCTTGGCCGCGGAGGGAGCCAGGATAATAGCCATTAGTTCCGCTGGCTGAGCGAGAGTTTGGTCGCGGTCTTTCGCCGCCCGCTTTATACTCCACGCGATTAGCATTGGCTCGTTTAACGGCAAGCCGAAGGCGGCTGTGTTTTGAGCCCACGCGTTCGGGCAAGCCGGAAAAACCCAGCCGCCTTCGGCTTGCCGTTAAACGAAAAAAGTGTCACTTGCAACCGTGAGCGATTTACGACGCGCGTCGCAGAGTGGTTGCCGGCTACCACCCGACAAAGCAAATGCCTTTCGGGGTATTCGTTTGAAAAAGACTGGCGTCTTGAACAAGGACTGGCCCTATTTTCGCCAGGAGGCGAAGTGTGCGGTGAACTGTTTTTCCAGACGGGGAATCCGCTGCCGCAAGCGGCGGCTGAGCGAGCCGGGAACCGCATGGGCTTCGATATCGGCAAGGTAGCGGAGCAATTCCTCGCGCCCCGCACTCGGACCGTGCAGCATGAAATGCACCCAGGCCCATGCATTGCGGTATTCGGTGCGGCCCATTTCCGATAAATCGCGGAAGCTTTCCAGGGTGTCGATACTGGGCGGACTGTTAAAACGCAACGACCATCGAATCGACTTCAAATGGGGATTGTCGTGGGCTCGCGATTGAGGCGGCGCTTCGAAATACTCGGCGAGCCCTTCGTCCAGCCACAGCGGGACCATCGGCAACGAGGAATGCAGCAGGGCGTGCGTCGCTTCGTGGCGCAGGTCGACGTCCAATTCCTTGTTCTTGTAGGCGAAAACCATTCCGGGTCCACGGCCTTTGATGAACAGCGCGCGGCGGCTGGGCGCGGTGGGGAAATATTGTTTCAAATAGTTGTTGTAGGTCGACTTTTTGCGGAACAAGTAAAGATGCACGTACTCGCGCGCCGGGCCGGTTTGCAAGTACCGCGCGAGGTCGTCTTGCAGGGCGCCCAGTTCGCGGACCATGCCGGCGTATTCCTCCAGCGAGAAGTCGGCATGGATGAGAAAGGGCCCCGCTTGGCGTTCGTCGGGCCAGCGGGCGTTGGTTTCGGCGCGTGCGCAGCGGGGCGTGAGTGCTGTCGTGATGGAAAGACAGCAAGCCGCGAGGAACGACCGTCGGTGCAATGCTTCGCCCACTCTGAGGTTGCTCGTTGTTCAGTGTTGTTGGGTCAATAGTCCGCCGAACGGGGTGGTTAGGCGGCGCGGGTCCAGCCGAACCACCAGGAACGCATGCGTTTGGCGCCGCCGGCGCGTCGTCCAGGGCGAACGTTTTCGCCCGTGGCAACCGCTGCGGGGTTGTCGCAACATAGTTCGCGAGCGGCGTCTTCGCCAATAAATTCCGCCGCTCGTTCAAAGGCGCGCCGCAATAGCGGACGCCTGGCCTTGGGGCTGTGGGCGTCGGTCGCCAAAAAATGCACCAAGCCTTGGTTCAGCATATCTTCGGCGACCTTTTGGCTGGCGGCGCCGAACGTTCCCATCAGGCTGCCCGCGGTGATCTGCATCAGGCAGCCCTGGTCGACCAGTGGGCCCAGCAATTCGGGGTGTTTCATCAGACCTTGATTGCGTTCGGGGTGTGATAGCACGCCCGCCATGCCGATCTTTTCCAGGTCGTGCAACACCGGTTCGAGGGGGAAATAGAGTTCGTGGGGCAATTCGAGTAGGACGTGCCGGCGGTGGTCGCCCAGCGACATCACTTCGCCCGTGCCGAGTTTTTTGATCATGCCGTCTTCGATGCGAACATCGCCGCCGGGCAATACCTGCAAACCGACTTCGTGCTCGTCAAGAAACTCTTGCAGTTGCGCCGCTTTTTCGCGGATCAAATCGCCCGTATTGTGGGCGTAGGCGCCGAGTTGGTGCGGCGTGACGATAATTTCGCCGATGCCGTCGTCGACCGCCATTTGCGCCATTGCCAGGGTGTCGTCCCAGGTGCTGGCGCCGTCGTCGATGCCAGGCGTCAGGTGGCAGTGAATGTCTACAAATCGTTCAAACAGCTTCATTTGCGTCTCTCCGCGGCGTTGCATCCTTGCGCCAACCACCCGGCAACCCGGGTGTCGCCCACGTCGTGGTTTGCGTGTGGGGGGAGTATAGCGAGGCGGCGGATACCGTCAAGAGAAAATAGGGCGATCTTGTCTGGCTGTCTGGCCTCGTTCGTTGCTCGAAACATGCGACCAACGGCGCGTTTCAGTTTTTCGCGGTGATGTTACTCACAAACTGCTCCAGTGCGGTTTCGTACTCTCGGCTGGGCGGATCGTTGTGGCGGCCGCTGCGAACGTGTATGAACTGTTTGGGTCCTGGCGCTGCTTCGAAGAGGCGCTCGCCCAGTGCAAAGGGCACAATTCGGTCGGCGTCGCCGTGGGTCTGCAAGAGAGGGCCCGGGTAGCGGGGAATTTTGTCGACCGAGCGCATCTGGGTTTTCATCAGCCAGTGAATGGGCGCCCAGGGGTAATGTGAGGCCGCCACGTCGGGCAGGGAGGTGAAGGTGTTTTCCAACACCAATCCTTGAGCGCCGTGTTCGGCCGCTAGGTCGACCGCCAGGGCGCCGCCTAATGAACGCCCCATTAAGATGATTTCGTCTGCTTGCAGGTTCGTTCGCTCACGGAGCCAGGCGTGCGCGGCGTGGGCGTCGGTGAGCACCCCTTTTTCGCTGGGCTTCCCGCCGCTACGGCCGTAACCGCGATAGTCGAACACGAAAACCGAAGCTTGCAAACGATCGGACAGCGAATCGAGGAGCCAACCCAAATGGGCGATATTTTCCCCGTTGCCATGAAAATAGAGCACGCACGCTCGGCGCCGGGGATGCTCCAAAAACCAGCCATTCAAGGCCACGCCATCGCTGGTGTGGAAAACTACATTCTCGAACTGTTGTTCGGCGCTCCAATCGCCGCGGGGGTATTTTGGAGCAGGGAAGATCAATGCGTTTTCAAAGAACATGAGTAATAATAACACCACCAGATACGCCGCCGCCGCCAGGCGAACACACCACACGGCGCGCCGCCCCAGAAACCGTAATGTGCGGCGAGGGCTTTCCCGCATTAGAAATTGTAGTCGGCGTTTTTGGTGTCGAAGTCGGCGTCGGTGAGGCCGACATTCAATTT
>QIKY01000074.1 GCA_003233175.1 Planctomycetaceae bacterium
CAGTTTGCATTCCGCTTCCAACTCACGCTTGCGATCCTCAAACGAGCATTCCATCGCATTACCTCCAAAGAGACTTCATGTCCTTCGTAAACAGAGGTAACAGGTTCCCACAAAACAGCTTGCACCAACAAGCCTAATTTGGGACAGTCGAACTAGGGTTCCGCAAGATTTTCAGCGGCAAGAGCAGCGGCAAAGTTGCTGTCGAGATCCTTGAGCAGAGTTTGCGACTTGCCTATGCCGCCTCTTATTTCCAGGAAACCACGCTCTATCAGGCAATACAGGCTTGGCAGCAACGGCATCCCGATTTTCCGATTCTGGACAGCCAGAGCGGAAATGCGCTGTCATGACGAAACTCGTTCTCCAATCCGATGTTCGCAACATTGCAAGATTGACAAAAACCGGGCTTGGCGTTAGCGTTACGTAACGTCTCTGCTCGCTAACCAGCGGTTGGTATAAACCGCCATGTTGCTCGTTGCGGGCCCTCTCTTGGTAGATTTGTTTTCACGAGTGATCGTCTATGGCCAACCTCTCCTATTCGAGTGCTGGCCGCTATGACGAGCTTCTGACAAAATGCCAGGCCACGATCGGCCACGTATTTTCCGACCGGAGCCTGCTCCAATTGGCGCTCACACACGCCTCGGGCGCCTCACATCGCTTGGCCTCGAACGAACGGTTGGAGTTTCTGGGCGACGCCATTCTCGGTGAAGTGGTCTGTGAGACGCTCTACCGACTTTTTCCCGAGGCGGACGAAGGCGAGCTGACGAAAATCAAGTCGGTGGTGGTGAGTCGGCAAACGTGCGCCAAGGTCAGCATCGAGGGCGGTCTGCAAGAGTTCTTGATTCTTGGCAAGGGCATGGCGGCGAATCCCGACGTGCCGCCTTCCGTGTTGGCGAACGTGTTCGAAGCGATTTTAGCGGCCATCTATCTCGATGGCGGCAAGGAAGTGGCGGCCGCTTTCGTGGCGCGATACATCGGCCCCGAAATCGAAGCGGCTGTAGCCAGTGAAACGGGTGAAAACTACAAATCGCAATTGCAGCAACTGGCCCAACGCGACTACGCCACCACGCCCGGTTATGAACTGCTCGACGTGAAGGGGCCCGACCACAGCAAGTGCTTCAAAATACGGGCGCAAGTGGCGAAATCCAGTTTCCAGCCCGCCTGGGGCCGTAACAAAAAACAGGCCGAGCAACGCGCCGCCTGCAATGCGCTGTGCGAGCTAAAAGGCGAGCCGCCGCCATTTCAAGCAGATTGAATCTAGCATCTTGTGAGCATGATGAGTTATCTGCTCGTCGTTTTATGCGATGACGTCCAGCGAGCCCCTGGGCGAATTCCAATGGCGTTAGCCATTTGGCTGTCGCTGTTCGAAGTGGAGGCGAATTCGGCGCCAATATTCCGGAACGGCCCGTCAAAATCACTGAAGAACCACGAATGGCATGCCACATATCACGAATGCATCGAGATACGAATTCGCATCAAGCAGAAAGGCTTTCGCACGCGCGAGGTCGTCGTGCATACCTCTCTCTTGGACGACAACGAATACAAAAAACATGACATCGACGATGGATTAAGCGCCATTCGGAACAGTCCTGAAATAAGTTCCCAGCTGTCGCTCAAAAAAACCCGGCATTTTCAAAATGCCGGGCGTTCGCCATGGCAACCAGAAACATGTTCTTTCGTGGGAACAAATCAGCCGCCTTAATTTTTATTTTCGATTCGATAGACATGCGTTGCAGACCGCAAAATCAGCGAGTTCCCGGCCACGGCGGGCGAGGCGTTGAAGAAGCCGTCGAGTTCGTTTCGGGCGACCAATTCGTATTGGTCGCCAGCTCGAATAATGGGGATTTCGCCATCTTGGGAGAGAAAGTAAATGTAGCCGTTGGCGTATAGAGGCGAAGACCAATAGCGGCCCCCCACGCGGGCCTTCCAAATGATATCGCCCGTTAACGCATTGAGGCAAGCCGCAATGCCATCGTCGTTCATCATGTAATAGCGATTCCCGACCAAAATCTGCGAGGGACGTTTGGGAATCAACTTGCCTTGCCGCCAGACGACTTTACTATCGGTTACATCGCCCTGGCCGTCGGGTTTTACGGCAATCAGCGCATTGGGGCCGCTGCCAGCGCTGATATACACCAAACCATTTCCATACAAGGGTTTCGCGGCCGCATTCATGCCGCCGTGGTAAACCGTCCAGACCGGTTCGCCGGTTTCAGGCGCGTAGGCGATGGTCGCCATGGCGAACGGGCTGATCAGCAACTCGCGTTTGCCGACGGTAATCACGCGGGGCGTGCTGTAGGCTTTTTTGCGGTCGCCGTTGTCGGAGCGGTAGTCGATGCCGCGATCGCGCCGCCACACCGTTTTTCCCGTGTTCTTATCCAACGCCATGACGAATTGTTGGTCGTAGCCGTCAAAGGTCAGGAAAAGGTTCTCGCCATGCATCACTGGCGACGACCCAGGGCCTCGCCAGTGATGGCAGCGTATATCGCGACGCTCCCAGATTTTCGCACCTGTTTTTGTATCGACGCAAGCGGTTCCGTACGAGCCGAAGTGAAACCAGATGCGGCCTTCCTCAATCCAGGGCGTGCAGGAGGCGTAACTGTTGGTGGGGTGTGTGTACTGCGGCTGGTCGACTTCAAACAACAGGATATCGTGCAACACCTTGCCGGTTTCCAAGTCGAGGCAAACCGCCGAGAGCCGAATCGGCGGGTCGAGCGGCTGGTCGAATTTCACTAAGGAGTTGCGATCGGTGGCTGAGGGCGGGTTCTGAACATCCGGCCCGTTGGCCACCCATACTTGCCGGCCCCAAACGACCGGCGAAGACCACGCCCGCCCAGCAACTTCCGTCTTCCAAACGATCTCCTTCGAGCCTTCGCCAAATGCCAGCGGAAGCCCCTTCGCTAGAGAGGTTCCGTCGCCGCGAGGTCCTCGAAACTGATTCCAGTTTTCCTCGCCGGCATGTGAGAATGCCGCCGAGAATGTGGTCGAGAACACAATCAACAAAGTAACCAATACTCGCATTCCAACTCCTTGGGTCTTTCCGGGGTTTGGCGCGCCAGAAAAATTGGCGTTCTCTCCATTTTGATCGAGAAGTCCTAGGAATGCGAGCACGCAAAGGCAAAATATCGGAACGCCGATTTTACGCCTCGCCGTTTGTTTCGCCGTCGCTTACTTCGCCGTCGCTTACTTCGCCTTCGTTTGCATCGGGGGCCACGGCAAGTCCCATCGCGATCAGCACTTTTTGCTTGATTTCTTCGCAGACGTCGGGGTTCTCGACCAAAAAGGCGCGAGATTTTTCCTTGCCTTGTCCGATATGGCTTTCGTCGTAGCGGAACCAGGCGCCGCTGCGCGTTACGATCTGATGCGTCACGGCGAGGTCGAGAATGTCGCCCTCATAGCTGATGCCGCAAGTATGCATCATATCGAACTCGGCAATACGAAATGGGGGCGCCACCTTGTTTTTGACGATTTTCGCGCGCACACGCTGGCCCACGACCATTTCGCCGTCCTTGAGTTGGCCGATGCGGCGCACGTCGATTCGGCAGGAGCAGTAGAACTTCAAGGCGCGGCCGCCGGGCGTGGTTTCGGGACTGCCGAACATCACGCCGATTTTTTCGCGAATCTGGTTGATGAAAATGACACTCGTTTTGCTTTTGGCGATGGCGCCGGTCAATTTTCGCATCGATTGGCTCATCAGCCGGGCTTGCAGGGCGACATGGGAATCGCCAATTTCTCCTTCGAGCTCTGCTTTGGGAACCAAGGCCGCGACCGAGTCGATCACGACGACGTCCACGGCGTTCGATTTGACCAACATTTCCGTGATTTGCATCGCTTCCTCACCGCTGGTCGGCTGGCTGACCAGCAGCGTGTCTAGCTCGACGCCCAGCTTTTTGCCCCAGGTGGGGTCGAAGGCGTGTTCCGCGTCGATAATGGCGGCAATGCCACCGGTTTTTTGCGCCTGTGCAATAACGTGTAGCGCCAGCGTGGTTTTGCCGCTCGATTCCGGACCAAACACCTCAATAATTCGCCCGCGAGGAACGCCTTGCCCGCCCAAGGCAATGTCGAGCGAGAGGCTGCCGGTGGGAATACCCTTAACGCGTCCCCGCTTGTCGGCGCCCAACGGCATGATGGAGCCATCGCCAAACTGCTTTTCGATCTGCTGGATCGTGGTTCGCAGGTGCTCGTTTTCGGAAATGAAATCGGGAACGGCCTGTTTCTTGGCGTTCTTGGCGCCTGACCTCTTACTCTTGGATTCTTTTTTTGGCATACGATTGTTGGGTTTTAGTGTAGCGACCATAAACAGCGGCTCCTCTTTATCGGCGACAACAGGGAAAGTTTCAAGTTCCGGAGGCAAAACCTGGCGTCTCAGCGGTAGTGTACGCAAGGACAGTGTACTGGCGTATACTTTTGATTGCAAGTGGTTTTGGCTCCCTTTGCCTGATATTTATCGCAGCCGCGCCGACACGTTAGGTCGCCCACGGCAAAAAAATATAAAAATTGTGGCGTTGGGGAGTTGGAATGCGAATAGAGACGAGAAAATGCAGCTAGCTTTCGCGGAAGGATAACTTCCATGTTCGCCTCCTTTCGCTCGCTAGGGCGAAATGCGAATCTAACTTACTATGGGGTTCAGGATGTCTGGGAAACCGCAGTTGAGTTTAGGGGCCGCCCGTCTTACCATAACGCCCACTGCCCCTGCCTTCATCTATGTGGCGAAAGCGGAGACCGAAGCGTCATGAGTCCAACAATTCGCAAGCTGTTTCCTTACATGGTTGTTCTCGTGGTTGTGGGGGCCATGGGCTGGGCGCTCTCTTTTGGCACGCTCCCCAAAGCCGACTTTGCCTTCAATAACGGCACCGAACCCAAAACCATCGATCCCGCCAAGGCCACCGGTTCGCCCGAAGGCAGGATCATCAACGCGTTGTTTGAAGGCCTGCTGCGAGACCACCCGCTCGATGTGCCGCCCGACGCCGCCGGGCTGACGCCCATGGAGCCGCGTCCGGCGATGGCGGAAAGTTTTACGTTGTCGGAAGACGGCCGCACATATACCTTCAAAATACGGCCGACGGCGCGTTGGTCGAACGGAGAGGCGGTCACGGCGGACGATTTTGTTTGGTCGTGGCGGCGTTTTTTGCATCCGGCTACGGCGTGTATCTACGCCTATCAGCTTTACTACCTGACCAACGCGGAAAAATACAATACCTCGGTCGTCGAAGTGGGCGATATGGTGGAGGTCGAACTGACCGACCGCCCCGACGAATTCCAACCGTTTCCGCGCGGCACGTTGCTGCGCGGCGAACTCCGGGAAATCATCAAGCCGCCCAAGCCAGAGCCCATAAAAGACGCCAAGGCAAATGCAAAAGCGCTCTCCAAATGGAAGGAAACTTGGGCCTATGTGGTGGCTGTCAAACAACAGCAGCAGGGGGATGACGTTCAGGACATCGAACCGACGGTGCGTGTGTTCCGTATTTCTCCTCCGAAAGAACCCGGGAAACTCGCCGCGCCGGCGAAAATCGAGCGGTGCCTTCATGTATTGATCGACTTCGATACGGTGGGCGTGCATGCAACCGACAAAACCACGCTCGTGGTGCAACTCAATAATCGCACGCCGTTTTTCACCAACTTGGTGGCGTTTTATCCTTTGCACCCCGTGAACCGCCGCTGTGT
>QIKY01000135.1 GCA_003233175.1 Planctomycetaceae bacterium
ATGAAGATCCCGAAATCGCAAGTGTGCGGGAGCAGTTCGGTCTTTTTGGCCTTGGCTTCGTTCTTGAGCCGATGGCGAGTGCGGTTTCAAGTAACCACGTTTGCTAGGAGGAACTTGGCGATGAAAGAATCAGACCAATCGATCGTTGAATTCGATGCTCATGAACAGGAGCATGCGAATCTAGAAAAACTCCTCGCGACGTGGGGCGCCATGGTCGCTGAGAAAAAGGCGAACCGTAACGACGTGAGCGTTCTGCTAGCTGGCCTGATCGAAACCCTGCAATCGCATTTCGACCATGAAGAGCACGAGCAGGGATTTTTCAAAACCGTAGTGAAACAAGCGCCGTGGCTGTCGGAGCAGGCACAGACACTCATGGACGAGCATTGTGGCATGTGCCAGATGCTGGAGCGAGCCCATTCGCACGCTCAGGAAGACTCTTCCCACGACGCTTGGTGGACAAAACACACCGACGAATTCCAGCAATTTCGCCGGAGTTTTCTCCGCCATGAACGGTCTGAAAACGACCTGCTGCAACAAGCGTTCACGCAAGATATCGGCTCCAACGACTGAGGAACCGTCCCGAATTTACCTACCGATTTAAAAGCCCGGCATTGTGAAAATGCTAGGCTTTTTTTGAACTGATCCGGGAACTTATTTCGGGACTGTTTCTGAGCCCCGTTCGCACGCGTTTGTTGTGTGGCGGTTTACTCGACGCTGGTCAACTCCATGGTTTGTTGCACGCGCCGCACGCCAATGAGATACGCAGCGGTGCGCAAGCTGACCCGATGTTTGGCGGCTTCCTCCCAAACACTTTCGAACGCTTGGGCGAGAACGTGGTCGAGTTCCTGCCGCACCCGATTCAGGCCCCATTTGTAGTGCTGCCGGTTCTGCACCCACTCGAAATAGCTCACCGTAACGCCGCCCACATTTGCCAGAATGTCGGGCAGCACGATCACGCCTCGTTCATGCAGCGTGGCGTCTGCGGCGGGTGAGAGCGGATTGTTCGCCGCCTCGATGACGATCGAGGCGCGCACGCCGTCGACATTATCTTTTGTGATCACGCCTCCCAACGCCGCTGGAATCAGCATGTCGACATCGAGTTGCAGTAACTCGCCGTTGCTGATCCGACGGCCTTGCTCCAACCCTTCGAGCGAGCTGTCGTGATCGAGGTAGTGGCGCAGCGCGGCCGGAATATCGAGCCCTTGAGGATTATAATAGGCGCCGCTGATATCACTAATTGCGACGATGCAAAAATCTGATTCCGTTAAAAACTTCGCGGCATGCGAACCGACGTTGCCAAACCCTTGAATCGCGACGCTTGTTTGCCCCGCCCGGCGCCCCAAACGGCGCATAAGTTTGCAGGCCATCAGACCGACGCCGCGTCCGGTGGCTTCTTCTCTTCCCTTGGCGCCGTAATGCTCGACCGGTTTCCCCGTCACGCAAGCCGGATTGAAACCGTGATACTTTTCCCATTGATTTCGCATCCAGGCCATTTCGGCGGACCCGGAGCCCATATCGGGAGCGGGGATGTCGGTATCTGGGCCGATCACGTCATGTATTTGGTCGATGAACTTCCGCGTGACCCGCCGCATTTCCGCACGAGAAAATTGCCGAGGATCGATGCGAATGCCGCCCTTGGCGCCGCCGTAAGGCAAATTGGCCAAGGCGGTTTTCCAGGTCATCAAGGAGGCCAAACCGCGCACTTCGTCAAGATCCACCTGAGGGTGGTATCGCATGCCCCCTTTCATGGGGCCTCGCGCGGCGTTGTGTTGCACGCGGTATCCGAGGAACGATGCGATGCGGCCATCGTCCAGGGTGACGATGATTCGCACTTGCACTTCTCGATTCGGCGTGGTGAGAATCTCTCGCCAACTCGGCTCCATGTCGATCAAATCGGCCGCTCGGTCAAAAAAAAGCCGCGTCGCTTGGAAAGTTTTCATCTCGCGATATCTCGCATGTTCGCTTCGTCTGCACGTGTCGAGGAGAGCCGTCTGCTGGGAGGAATCGTACCCGCTTTCCGGCGGAGCATGCAAGCGAGGAATGCGACTATAGGCAGAGTAGGGCGAGCGGCGAATGAGAATTTTCCGAGTTAAACGCCCGGCATTTTGAAAATGCCGCGCGTTTGGGCGACCGAATTTCAACAGCCTTGGAAGGCCATCGTACGACGTCTGGATGAACGCCGCCCGCCCTACGGATTTTTGAAATAACGCCTAGAACGAGATATTTCGTCGTGGTGTGAATTCCACCGTGGCGCCCACCGCCATGAGGGCCAGAGCCGCGCCGTAGACCGCCCAGAATGAACCTCCGTGGGCCAAAGACGCCAAAGTCGCGGCGCCGACGACAAATATCTGCAAAAACATGAATTTCTGCGGCCAAAAGAGGCTGCTGTGTTCAGTGCATCGGGCCAGGAACACACTACTCAGGCCAAGAATGGGAACGCAAATCGCGAGCCAAACCTCAACTCCAGGAACCATCTCGTACACAGAGAACCCTCCCGACTCCTTCCGAACGAAACGCCCTTTTTCAAGGGCCTCTCGCAAACCAGTGGCCCAGACATCCTTGCCTGAACCTGTCAGGCTGCAAGATGCGATTTTCAGGCCAAACACGTTCTGGGGTTCCGGCGCCCGCCCTTCAAAAGACGTAAGTTACGTGTTCACAAGCAGATATAAATAATTTTCGCATTGCGGGCCGGCGCCGTCTGTTGTAAAAAACACAAAAAATGCCGTGAATTTTTTACAATGGGCTCAACTTTCGCGTCCGATTCGCCGACCGCGCTGCCAGATATCGCGGATGCACGAAACACGACTGCCGCTCGCCTTAAGAATAATACAAACATATGTCCACAATAAACGCCACGTTGGCATTCAAAGTTGACGGATTGGACTGCGCCGAAGAAGTGGCCTTGCTCAAGCGAGAATTGCTGCCGCTGGTCGAATCCGACGAACAGCTTGCCTTCGACCTGCTCAACGCGAAACTGCTGGTTACGCCCGGCGCCAGCAACATCGACAGCCAAGCTGTCATTGAGGCGGTTGCCCGCACGGGAATGCGGGCGGAAGTCTGGCGCGATGCGCCCGACCCGCAAAGCCAAAACGGATCGCATGGGGCGAACGTCCGCCTGGCGGCGACGATTGTCAGCGGGCTGTTTTGTGCGGCGGGTTTTGCGGTGCATGCTTGGAACGCTGGCGGCGCCGTAGCGGCTTTGAGCGGGGCGGCGGGCGGCGGTCTGCCGCTTACGGCGATTCTGCTGTATCTGGTGGGCATCGCGGCGGGCGTCTGGATGGTCGCGCCCAAAGCCTGGCGGGCGGCCGTGGCGATGCGTCCCGATATGAATCTGCTGATGCTGACCGCCGTTGTGGGAGCGGCCGGCATTGGCGATTGGTTTGAAGCGGCGGCGGTGGCGTTTCTGTTTTCGGTGTCGTTGCTTTTGGAGTCGTGGAGCGTGGGCAAGGCCCGCCGGGCGATTGCGGCCCTCATGGAGTTGACTCCGCTCACGGCCCACCTCTGCGCCGACGACGGTTCGGAACAGGAAGTGGCGGCGGAGCAGGTGGCCGTCGGAGCGATGATTCGCGTACGACCGGGGGAGAAAATCCCGCTCGACGGAAAAGTCGTGCAAGGCGCAAGCGACGTCAATCAGGCGCCAATCACGGGCGAGAGCGCGCCGGTATCGAAGACGCCCGGCGCCGAGGTGTTCGCCGGCACGATCAACGGATCGGGCCTGCTACAAATTCAAACCACCAAACCGGCTGCCGATACAACGCTGGCGCGCATCATTCGCATGGTCGGGGAAGCACAATCTCGCCGGGCGCCGAGCGAACAATGGGTGGAGCGATTCGCCCGCGTCTACACTCCGGCGGTGATGGCGATGGCCGTTGCTGTTTTTCTCTTACCGCCGCTGCTGGTCGGCGCTTCTTGGGTGGTGTGGCTGTATCGTTCGCTGGTTTTGTTGGTGATCGCCTGCCCTTGTGCGCTGGTGATTTCCACGCCGGTCAGCATTGTGGCGGCGTTGGCGTCGGCGGCGCGGCGGGGAGTGTTGTTGAAAGGCGGCGTGTATGTGGAAGCGCCCTCCAAGCTGCGCGCGATCGCTTTCGATAAAACAGGAACGCTGACCACCGGCGTCTTCGGCGTGCTCGATCTTGTGCCGCTGGCAGGACGTACTGAAATCGAACTGCTCCAGCGCGCTGCGGCGTTGGAATCGCACAGCAATCACCCGTTGGCCCGCGCGATTGTGGCCCATGCGAATCAGCGCAATGTGGCAATTCCCTCCGCCGAAGATTGCGAAAGTATTCCTGGAAAAGGCGTGCGGGGGCGCATCGAAGGCGTTTCATTTTGGCTGGGCTCACCCAAGCAAATGGCCGAGCGGCAACTGGAAACGGCGGCTCTGAGCGAGCAGTTGGAGCAATTGCGGCGAGCCGGGCGCACGGTCGTGATTGTCGGCGACGACCGCCAGGTTTGGGGCGTGATCGGCTTGGCCGATGCGCCGCGTCCTGAGGCGGCGCAAGCCCTCCAGCAGTTGCGCGCCGCGGGCGTGGGGCATTTGATCATGCTCACCGGCGACAACCAAGACGCCGCCCGCGCGGTCGCTAAAGAGGTGGGCGTCGATGAAGTGTTCGCCGGCCTGCTGCCTGAAGAAAAGGTTGACCACGTGCAAAAGTTGGTCGAACGTTACAAACAAGTGGCCATGGTGGGCGATGGCGTGAACGACGCCCCCGCGCTTTCACTGGCTTCGGTCGGCATTGCGATGGGGGTCATGGGGAGCGATGCGGCCATCGAAACGGCCGATATCGCCTTGATGTCGGACGACCTCTCCAAGCTGCCCTGGCTGATCGGCCATTCGCGCCGCACGCTGGCGATCATTCGCCAGAACATCGTTTTTTCCCTGGCAGTGAAAGCAGCCGTAATGGTGCTGGCTCTGGTGGGCGTTTCGTCGTTGGGGATGGCCATCGCCGCCGATATGGGCGTTTCGCTGCTGGTCATCTTCAATAGCCTGCGTTTGCTGCGGGCGGCGGTTCGCTGAACGCGCGATCAGTCGCCAGACGGCGTGCGGCGGTATTTGGTCAAATAGGCCCATACAGCGCCGGTGGCGAGCATTCCGCTGGCGAATCCACCGAGAAAGAAGATCAGGCCCAACGGAGCTTCGGTCGGTGTGACATGTGCGAGTAGATTCATTGGTGTGCAACCTTTACTAATACCAGCGGAGAATTGCCTTCTCGACTGGAGGGAGGGTCCTGAGAAATAGTCCTGAAATAAGTTACCGTTTCGTTCAGAAAAGCCCGGCATTTTCAAAATGCCGGGCTTTTAATTCGGCATGTAAAGTCCGGACGAGTCCTGTGTGAAGCGTAACTGTCGACAAAAGACTATACACAACCCCTCGCTATTTGCCAAAGGCCAACGATGCGGCGCAGGGTTGGAGTCCATGCTTTAGCATGTTTCGTAGGGTTGCCGCCCTGTTGTTTATACACAAGTTTTTCTGGCGCCGGCTCCGAAGGTCGTCCCAGTGGCGGTGTTCGCCTTAAGATCTATCCCGGAGACATCTGAGGTTTTGGCAAGGGGTGTTTGGCATGATTTCCTCAATTTTTCGTGGTTTCGAGGAACGGAATGATGGCGG
>QIKY01000131.1 GCA_003233175.1 Planctomycetaceae bacterium
CGGGCGGCCCGCCTTCTCCGACATCGAGCGGTTGCCGTACACGGGGCAAGTGATCCAGGAGTCGCTACGGCTATTCCCTTCGGCCTGGGTGCTTTTTTGCCGGGAGGCGTTGCACGAGACAGAACTCGGCGGTTACCACATTGAAAAAGGCGGTTATCTTTTTATCTACCCCTGGGTGACCCACCGCGATGCACGATTTTTTCCCGAGCCGCTGAAATTCGACCCCGAAAGATTCTCGCCCGGACGCATCGACGATATCCCAAAAAACGCCTACATTCCCTTCGGCCTGGGGCCGCATGCGTGTATTGGCAGCCGGTTGGCGATCACGCAAATCACGATGATTCTGGCCACGATTCTCAGTCGTTGTTCGGTGCGGCCTGATGGCCAGGCGCCGTCGTTGGAAATCTCGCGCGACATGGCCATTCGCCCCCGGCATGGCTGCCGCGTCGTCGTGGAAAAATTGAAAACTCAGGCGGCCGAACAAGCTTCGCAATCTGATTCCCCGCCCGCCCGCATCCCGACGGCTTAGCACGGGTTGAGGAATTCACCTCGAAGCCGCATCCAAAACAGCAGGATTTTCGGCCTCAATCGACATCTTCGGCGCCGCCGCGGCCCATCGCGATATCGAATTCGCCGAGCGCGGGCATCATCATGGCGGCGGTGGTGAAGCCGTACGTCGAGACCGTGACAATAAACACCGCGAACGTGTAGTTCAAAAGAAAACTAGTGATCGCGTAAAAGGTGGCGAATGGCAGCAGTAACGAAGCCGCGGCAATTGCGGGCGAAGGATTCCTCACGCCGAGCGAAACGTACAACCCGACGCTGCCGCCCAGAATAAACGCCAGGAACGGCGCCAGTTGCACTTGGAAGGAGCCGCTGAACGAGATCATCATCAGAATGCAGGTGACCACGCCCAGGAAGAGGAAAAACACCGAGCCCATGCTGACGGCAATCGCGCTGCGCGAACTGGCGTAGATCATGCCGCAGTGGAGGCCCAGCATCGCGACGTAAAGATCCATCACGATCAAGCCGCAGGCCAGGTAGGCGAGGTTTTCGGTGGTCAGCCCGCCCGCCCACCAAAGATAGCCGCACATCAGCAACGGCAGGCCGACCATCAAACGGGTGATCCAAAAAACGCCGCCGAGTTTTCCGAACAGGAATTCACGGGGCGAGAGGTCGGTTACCAACAGCAGGTCGAGCGAGAGGCCGTCGCGCTCGGTGGTGATGCAGGTGACCGCCAAGGCGTTGATGACCACCAAACTCACCAGGAAAAACGGCGCCAGCGATTTGGCCGCCACCGGCATGACCGTGCCCAGTTCATCGCCGCGCATCGTGGCGGCGCCCGAAGCGATGCTGGCATAGAGCCCCGCCGCCGCCAGCGCGAAGAGCACCAAGTAAACGGCGTGAATCACGAGCACCTTGCGGCCATAGGCCCAGGTTTTCATTTCTCGCCACAGAATCGGGTTATCCCACACTTGGCGCGAGGGCGGATGCGACTTTGCGCCGCGCAAACCGGAATCGACATGCCCGGCGCGCGCCGTTTCGGCCACTGCGGCAACGTCTGCTGAACCTTGCGTTTGATCGAGGTTCTCTCCCCAAATGCTCTCCGCGTTTTCTTCCGCCAATCGCGGTCGGACTCCGCCCTGGTTCCAGATGCGCACCATGACCACCGCCAGCACGTTTAAGAACGCCGCAACCGAAAGGGCGATCACCACGAACAGCGCCGCGCCGTTGAGGTTCGAAAGCGATTCCCCGCCGCCAAAGTCAGGCCGCGCCGCCGCAATGACCGCGCGGAAAGGCGAAAGCCCGACCGCCCATTGCTGGGCCGACCTGCCAAACCAAACGGCGTTCTGCGCAAAGATGCCCTCGCAAACCGCCAGCCAGAGCACGATCGAGAGCGCCGTCATGGCGAGTGTTTGGAAGGTTTTTTCCCGCCAAAGGGCGAGCGTCGATCCCAAACTTCCCGCCGCCAGGGCGGTGGCCATCGTGACGCCAAACACGCGTCCCACCTGACCAAACGAGACCCCGCCAAACAGCACCACCAGCATGAATACCGGCAAACCGGCCACCACCATGACGGCCACGTTCAGCAAACTCGCCAACAACTTTCCCACCACCAGTTCGCAGTTGGTCAGGCGGGTGAGCATCAGCAAGACGAGCGTCCTGCGGTCTTTTTCCTGCGAAACCGCGCTGGCGGCCAGCAGGGCGGAAAAAAACACCACCAACGCAAGTTGAATCGGCGCCAATATTTGGAACAAAATCGCGCCAAATCGGGCCAAATCGCCCGTATTGCGAATAAGTTGTGCTCCGGCCAGCACCAACCAGGCGGTGCACATCAAAATGAAGAGCGCCGTAACGTACAGGGTGCGGTAGACGTAAAGCTTTGGCCGGCGAGGACTTGTGACCGCCTCGCGGGTAAAGACAGGACCAATCAGCACAGTGTTATAACTCCGCGACGCACCATTCGAGGGCGCCGCCTTTCAATGAGGCCGCATGCTCACGGCCGTATTTCAATTGAGGCCGCATGCTCACGGCCATAAACGCCGCGTGTTGCCGGGACATGTAACGATTATACTTCGCTGCACAGCCCCCGCTACGGGCGGAGGGGCGGTAGCCACGGCCCTGAAACATGATCTACGAAAAAATAGGCGGGTGCGTTCAATAAATGTCGGCCCCCGCGCATCTTGTCTTCTGTAGGCAGGCGGTCGACCGTGGGGGGATTCGAAGCAGATAAACTTCGCACGGTTACGAATGGCTCGTTCAACGGCAAATTCGCTGGATTCCGATACCTCCGCTCGTTTGTATGTCGAACATGCGGACGAGTTACGCCGTTTTTTGATCGGAGTTCTGCGTGATGCTCCCTTGGCGCAAGACTGTGTTCAGGCCGCTTTCGCGAAGCTGCTAACGCATGGCGGCGGCGTGCGTGCGGAGTCGCGCAAGGCTTGGTTGTTTCGCGTCGCCTATCACGAAGCGTTGGCCGTACGGCGACGGCAGGCGGTGGGGAAACGCGTGCTGGAGCAGGTCGGGAATGACGCGGAGTCGTTAGCCAGCGGAGTACAAAACGATGCCGCCGAAACGTTGGTTCGTCGAGAAACCATAGATGGCGTGCGGCGGGCGTTGGCTGAGTTGCCGCAAAACCAACGCGATGTCGTAAGGATGCGAATGTACGAAAACAAAACATTTCGCCTGATAGCCGCCGAGCTCGATATTCCCATCGGCACGGCCTTGGCGCGCATGCGAACAGCGTTAAAAAAATTGCGGCAAAGGTTGGAATCTGAATAGTCCTTCGGTCAAACCCAGCGAGAAGCTTGTGTCATGAGTGGCGAGTGCATTAATAACGAAGACCTCCATTGGTTCGCCGTTCGTTATCGGCTGGGCGAATTGTCGGAGCAAGAGCGCGCGCGGTTTGAGTGGGAGCTCGGTGAGAATCAGGCAGCCCGCGAAGCACTGGCCAAGGCGGTCGCATTGGAAGCGGCGGTAACGATTTGTTTCCGGAAAACCTCCCTTCCAGTCAGGAACGCAGTATCTTTCCGGTGGGCCGGTTTCGCCACTGCGGTTGCGGTCGCGGTATGCTTTGCGATGCTTGTTCCGTTTTTGAAATTCGATCCTCAAAACTCGCGGCAGGTCGGCGAGCGGGGGGCGACGCCGCGTTTGCATGCGTTGGCCTTTGCCTGGACCGAAGCCGGCGCCGAGATGGCCGACGCCTCCTTTAACGCCGATGGTTTATCGTGGGAAATCGACTTGCCTGGGGAAGTCGACGGCGCCGATTCCTCCGCTGATGTGTTCTCTGCCGACGCCGCCAACGAAACTCTCAGCGGCGCGGCATTCGTGGAAGACGCGCTTGCCAGCGATCATGCCGCTAGCGAAGAAGCCGTCGGGGAAGCCAACGACGAAGCTGGCTGGATGCTGGTGGCCCTCAGTGGCATGCAAACACTGAACAATAGCGAAACCCCGGGAAGCGAAACCCCAGGAGACGAATCCCAATGACCGCTCCGCAGTCTCGAATCATGCGGCCATGTATGGCCTTGCTGGCGGCGTTCGCCTTGCTCGCCTGGGCTGCTGTCGCGGTGGGCGGCCCCTCAGACGACGCTTCTCCATCGCGTCGTTCTGAGGGGCGGGCAAGGTCAGACGGCGGCACAACAAAAACGCCCAAAAAACGAACGCCGCCGCGAAAAAAAAGGGCCAGCGGCGGCGGCGCTGTTTCTCCCCAACGCGAAGCGGCCGTGTTGGCGTTTGTGCGAAAGAATCATCCCGACCTGACCGAACTACTGGCCTACCTCAAAGACCAACGTCCTCGTGAATATGCGCGGGCCATTCGGCAGATGTATCCGGTCAGTGAGCGGTTGGCGAAGCTGCGGAAGAACGATAGCGAACGTTACGAAATCGCGTTGCAATCTTGGAAAGTGCAGTCTCGCGTACAACTCCTGGCGGCCCAGGCGAAAATGTCAGACGACCCCGCTATTCACCAAGACTTGGAAAAGGCGCTGCGGGAGCAGATCGATTTGCGGTGCGAACTTCTGGCTCGCGACCGAGATAAATTCCTCGCGCGAGCGAAAAAGTTTGAATCGCAACGAAAACACCTAGAGGCGCAGCGCGAGAAGTCGGTCGCTCGTCAATTGAAAATGTTGTTGCGAAAAGAGAAACCCGCAAAGAAAAAAACGCCCTCGAAAAAAGGGGCCCAAAAAAAGACGTCCCCAAAAAAGGGCGATTCAAAGTAATGTGTCATCGCCTGCTCCCCGCTCGACAGGATGTGAGTGAGAGGTAGGCCGGCTTTTTAGCTCCCAGATGTTGGGGGCGTGTTTTACCGCGGCCCGCGAGTGAGGACCCGCTTGCGTTGTGTCGACCACATCGGAGATTCCAGCACATGTATCGTATGGCAAAATGGACGTTCGTATTGGCGCTTCTGCTCATGATCGCCTCGTCGGCGACGGCGGCGGGGAAAAAAAAGAAGAAAAACAAAGCGAACCGCGCGCCGCAGGCGATCAGCCGGTTGGCGAAGTCGTTGGCGAAGGCCGACCTAACCGACGAACAGCAACAGAAAATCGAGGGCGTTAACGCGGAATACACGCCCAAGTTGCGGGAAGCCCAGAAGAACGTGGCGGCGGTTCTAGGGCCCGAGTTACGCAAAAAACGCAACCAAGCGATGGCCGCCGCTCGCAAGGCGGGCAAGAAGGGTAAAGAGGTTCTAGCCGCCGCCGACGCCGCCATCGCGTTGAGCACGGAGCAAAAAGAGAGCTTGGCTTCGGCTCAAGCGGCGAATCGCGAAGTGCAACAAGCGTATCGCAAGGCGGTTGTCGCGGTGTTGGAGCCGGCGCAACGCAAAGCAGCTGGTTTACACGGCAAAGGTAAGGGCAAAAGAAAAGGTAAAGGAAAAAAGAAAAAGGCGGCCTGAATGGGCGCCTCCAATCTGAAGTTCGTTCAAAACCCGGCCTGCACACAGGCCGGGTTTTCGTTTTTCAGCCCGCGCTGTTGGAGTTCAAGCTTTAGCTTGCCTCGTAGTAACTACTCAGCGATGATCGCACGCTGCTGTTTGCGAGAACCACGAATGGACACAAATTCACACGAATGAATTTCAATGGGCTCTCAGAT
>QIKY01000435.1 GCA_003233175.1 Planctomycetaceae bacterium
CGCGTGATCGAAAAACTGAGCGGCCAAACCTACGAAAACTACACCAGGGAACATGTGCTTGCGCCGTTGGGCATTCACGCCATGCGCATCGGCAAGTCTCGCCTAGCGGGGCGCCAACCGAACGAGGTTCGCTATTACGGTTCCGGCAGCGGGCGGTCGGTTTTCGCCGACGACTTGGGTGAAAAAGTTCCCTGGCCGTACGGCGGCTGGCATCTGGAAGCGATGGATTCGCACGGCGCCTGGATCGCCTCCGCTGTCGACTTGGCCCGCTTCGCCGCCGCCTTCGACGACCCTGCTCATTGCCCGCTGCTCAACGAGGCCAGCATCGGAGAAATGTTCGCTCGTCCTCCCGAAACGGCCGGCGCCAGAAAAGACAAACCAGGCAACGAAATGTACTATTCGCTCGGCTGGATGAACCGCCCGGCGGGCGATGGCAAAGTCAACCATTGGCACACCGGTTCGCTCGACGGAACCGCCACGCGCTGATGGTCCGCCGGCACGATGGCCGCAACTGGGTGGTGCTGCTGAACTCCCGCGTCAGTCCGCATGCCGGCCATTTGGGCCGCGCCATCGATTCCCTCATGCACCGCGCCGCCGACGAAGTCGAACAATGGCCGAGCGGCGATTTGTTCAGCGAGATGGGGAAGTAGCGCGGTTGTTGGCAATCGTCCTGCGGTAGGGCAATCCAACCGCAGCACTACGTCACTAGCCCCTTCGTGACGAGCATGAAGACGTCTTCCAGGGTGGGCTCTTTTTCGCCGAAGCTCCGCAGGCCGACGTTTTGCGCGACCAACTGTTGCAAGAGTTCGGCCACTTGGTGGTCGTTGGCTTCGAGTTCGATCGTGACGCCCTTTTCGTCGACTTGGCAATCTCGCAGATACGGAGAACTGCGCAAAAGCGAGAGGCCGGCGTCGATGCTGTTGATAAACCGGACTTCAATAATGCGGTTGCCGCGAATGCGTCGATAAACATCCTCGATCGGACCGTGCATCAGCAATTGCCCGCGTTCAATAATGCCGATCGAGGTGCAGCAGTCGGCCAGTTCGGTAAGAATGTGGCTCGATATCAAGATCGTTTTTCCCATGCGGCGCAGCTCTTTCAGCAACGCCTTGACTTCCACGCGGGCGCGGGGGTCGAGGCCGCTGGCCGGTTCATCGAGAATCAAAACCGGTGGATCATGCACCAGCGTTTTGGCCAAACAGAGGCGTTGTTTCATACCGCGCGAGAGCCCGTTGACGAAGTCGTCTCGCTTGTTGCCCAAGTCGAGCAGTTCGAGCACATCGGTGATCACTTGCTTGCGTTTCGTCCGACCGATGCGGTAGGCGACGGCGAAGAAGTCGAGAAACTCCCACACCTTCATGCCGTCGTAGACGCCGAAGTTATCGGGCATGTAGCCGACGCTGCGGCGGACGTCCATCGGCTGGCGCGTGACGCTGTATCCGTTGACGGTTCCCTCGCCCCGACTGGCTTTCAACAGCGTGGCCAAAAAGCGAATGGAGGTGCTCTTGCCGGCGCCGTTGGGGCCGATGAAGCCGAACATTTCGCCCGCTTCAATCTTCAAGTTCAGACGTTCCACAGCCGTGAAATCGCCGTAGTCCTTGCCGAAGTCAGTGAGTTCAATCATGGTTGTTTGGCCGGTGGGGTGGTGTCGAGAAGAGGGACCTCGAAGAAATCGGAATCGGTCAGCGGATCGCGCCCGCCGAGCGCGATCATTTCCTTGATGTTGTTGACGTCTGGCGTAATCGGCGGCAACGCCCCCTGGCGGAGATGCACCAAGATGAGCGTGCGAACCGTGTTTTGGCTGGCCGCGGGTGAGATCGTCAAACCGGGAAAATTTTGGTCGGTCCAGCCAATGAGCCGGACTTCTTCCGGCAAGATACGCAGTTGATCAACCGCCAAGTCGAGCATCCGCCAGAGCGATATCTCGCCGCGCGTGGACTGTTGCCGGCTCAGAATAGGCGAGCGGCGCCACTGCTCGAAATGAGGCGATTCGGCGGGCTCGAACTCCAGCTTCCAGGTTTCGCCCGGCTCCAATTCGCCCACCCAAGCCCGCTCCAAGACGCCCGCCGCGGTGCGGCGCACAACACCGGCGTCGCGAATCGTGATTTCGCCTTGGTTGATGAGGCGTAAACCGCCGGAATCGTCTTTTTGCATGGCAATGCCGCCGCCCAGGTTCAGCATCTGCTCGGCGTGAACCATTCCCGTGGAATTGGAGGAGACCGGCAGGTTCGTCAGGCGAACATCTCGCCCGCGTTCGAAGCGAACTTCCGTCAGCCCCTGGTGGATAAGCCGCGTGTAATTGGGATCGGTCGAGAAGGGCTGCGCCAGCGCGGTGGTGTCGTCGAAGGCGAGGGAATAGTTACTGGAAAGCGAGGTGTAAAGGGCGCAATAGCGCGTCAGGTGGGCGCGGCTATATCCTCCGTGCGTTTCTAGAATGCCGATTTCCGTGCGGCTGCGCGCAAAGCCGATATCGAGTTGGGCGAAACGAACCACCGCCAAGCCGCCGATGATCGCGATGATCGGCGCCGCCACCCAGGCCCATTCCACACGACCGATCAAGCGGAAAAACAGCCAATTCAACGGCACCAACACAACAATATAAATGGCCAACACCCGGATCACGAATTCCGCCTTAGGCACGCTGATTCCCGCCGCCTCGCGCAACGACTCGCGCGCCGCGTTGGCGGCGCCGCTGAAATCAGACCAACCCGCCACGCCTGAATCGGCAATGCTGCGATAACCGGCCAAACGCCAATGTTCTTCTCTTTTTCTTCTGTTTTCTTTGTTGCGATTTTCCCTCGCGGCTGCCAACACGAGCTCGCGGCGCTCTTCCAGCGTATCAGTGTTGGCTTCGCGCTGCGCGTGGCGGAGACTGGAAAGGCCGGCCGTTTCACCGATGTCTCGGCTGAAATAGCGCAGCGAGGTAGTAAAAAGCGCGTCTTGGAAGTACGTTCGATGCTTGTTCCATCTGACGCTAATCATGCCGTTGTTGTTAGTATAAAAATGCCGCGCCGGTCGGCGCAACAGGCAGCAATTGAAGAAGCCGTCGAAGTTGCCCCAATTGCCCACGCTGCGTTCATCCAGCGAGAACGACGTGGCCACAATGCGGCCGCGCCCCACGCGCCGCTCCACAACCAAGCCGCCGGTTCCGTCGACGAATTGGGCCTCAGGGCGTTTATCGAGTTGAATCGCGACAATCGGCCTCCCTGCGGGAACGGTTAGCAGTTCGCGTTCCCCTTTCTTTTGCTGGAGCGAAAACTTTTCATTGAGTGCGTCGAACGCCGACTGCTCCAAGCCGATCGAGTTGCCGCCATCGGCTGGTAAGTAGTTGGTCAGGAAACTTCGTTGCAGCGCGCCCAGCGAGCGAGGGCCGCTAATGATGAGCTGCCCGCCCCAGTGAATCCAATCGAGCATAGCCTGCTGTTGGTCGGGCGAGAGCAGGTTGGGGTCGAGGTCGTCCCAGACCACGTACGCGACCGACGTCCAAGTGAGCGGGTGCGAGGGCACGGGCACGCGGCGGGTAAATCGAGGCATCACAACTCGATAATATTGAATCGATTGCTCCAGCGTCAGTTCCGTGGGCGGCGCCACCGAATGCAGCGATTTAATAAATCCGTAGCGATCGGGTTCTCTGGCCAAAACGATAAAATAATATTGGTAGCCGGGCATGGCCACCGTCGGTTGGATCTTGCGATTCACTTCGCGCGAGCCGCGTCTGGCCAGCAAACGACTCTCTAAAAGGTACGGGTTGTTCTCGATGCTCGAGCGGCGAGGGATAAAAATGTTTGTGTCGAATTGCTTGGTTTGCCCCTTGGGCAGCAGCGCCGGGCCCGACATGCGCATGGCGAACGGCGTGTGCTCCAAAGGATGCGGCTGGCCGTTGCGGTCGGTTACGGCCGATTCCAAACGCGCGGCGAAATCAAACTTGTTCGCACGCAAGCGTTGCGTGATGGTCACCCAATGCCCCGGTTTGATGGCCGTTTTGATCGGAGCGTCGTCGGAGGTGAGCACGCTCAGATTGGTAAACTCGAATTCTGGTTTGGGTTTCTTTTGTTCGGCCTTGTCCTCCAGCCGTTTCTTCGCTTCTTCCTCGTCCACCGGATCAAACATCGTACAGCCGTTGCAACCCGGCAAGGCGACCAACGCCCAGCAAAAAATAAACAGATAGAAAAATCCGCCCGCCCGCCTTGCAACAGGCGGGCACGCAACAGACGCACCGGGGGCGCTGGCGGAACGAGTGCTCGAGCCGTGTGAAGATCTATTCATGAGTCATTCGGCGAATGGAATTTGCGGCGCCTATCGAAAAGAGCAACTACCAGAAATCAGCTACCAGAAAGGAGAATTGACTACTCCGAGTTTAAGGAATTGTTGAGACGCGGGAAAGTCTCTCCAGTCGACGAACCCCAGCGAACATCAAATTAGTTCGATATCATCGCCTTGCCAGGGGACCGCCAACAGTTTTCCGCCCCTATTGGGGGCGCCGCGCCGGGGTGATGTAATCCAACCGATATGTTCTACTGACGTGAATCGTGCGTAATTCGTCGGCCGCTTCAAAAGATTGTCGCTTCGGCGGAAAATTTATTTCGTCGTTATCTATTTCTTCGTCGCCATGAACTTGCTTCTCGCCTTCCGGCCACGGATAATCGAAGTTCGGCGGTTCACCGCGAAGCGGGGCTTCTTCCATGAAATACCTAATTATTCTAGAGCTGGCCAGCACCGGGTATTCAGCCTATTCACCCGACTTAGACGGGTGTGTGGCTGCGGGCGATGATCGACAGGAAACGGTTGCTCTCATGCAGGAGGCAATCGCATTTCACCTGGAGGGGCTGGCGGCCGAAAATTTGCCAATCCCACCACCTCAGTCGGAGGCGGCGGAAGTTGAAGTCAACGCCTAACAAGGCGCTCAACCAGAGCGGCGGATGAGCGCGTGTCCTGCACCTCCGGTATCGAATCGTGGGTTTTTCGTGCTTGACATGGTTCGTCTCGGTCGCCTAACCTGAAACCTGGAGGAGACTCGACCATGAACTACAAAATCCCACTTATCCTGGAGCCGCAACCAGAAGGCGGCTACACGGTTACGTCGCCGCTCTTGCCGGAACTCGTTACTGAAGGCGACACGGTCGATGAAGCAATGTCCAACGTCAAAGATGCGTTGGCGGCGGTCGTCGAAGCGTATCAGGATCTTGGTCGTTCACTGCCGAAAAACGCGCAAATCCAAGATGCCAGTGGGGCCGTGTGGCTGGAAACCGTGGTAACGGCTCCATGAAATATCGCGAAGTCGCGGGCAAGTTGACGGTTCTCGGCTGTCACGAACTTTCGCGGAAGAGTGGGGCTCGCATCGCAAATGGTTCCATCCCGGCAACCAACAAGCCACCGTCCTTCCGGATTGGGGTGGCCGCGACCTCAAGCTCGGAACGGTTCGTGCGGCAATTCGGCAATTGGGAATTGATTGGCAAGATTTTCAAAACGCCTAACCAACACATAGGCCATCAAACTAAAGACCGGGAAGGATTCAGTAGTAATTGGCAATGTTAGTGGTGAGATTGGCGAGGGTTCCGTTGTTATAGGGGCGCCCGATAAGCACGGCAACACTATTATTATTCAACGTAGACCGCGCTCGTGCGGGAGGTCGAGATATCGCCCATTCTTTCGAGCGTCTCGCCAGGGAGATACAAGCAAGGGGACCAGGAGCGTCTGGGGGACGCGTAGCCGTCACCAGCCACATAACAAGGCGCTCAACCCGACCCGGCGTCGCCGAGCAGATTAGCTCGGTCGTTACCGTTAGTTGCGCAAACACCTTTGAGGAGCGGTTCCATGCCGTCGAACGTTTTT
>QIKY01000434.1 GCA_003233175.1 Planctomycetaceae bacterium
TGGCGCTCGATTGCGATGAAGAACTTTCGGAAACGTTGCAGCACGGCATTCGCGATTTTTTCGCCTCCGGAAAACATGACACCTACGAAACTGCGTATTTTTCACGCAGAACGTGGTTTTTGGGGAGGTGGATCGAACATGGCGACTGGAGTCCCGACCACTGCACGCGCGTTTTCAAACGTGGCGTGCGCAATACTGGCAGCCTCGAGCACGACAAAATCGAAGTTCCCGGAAAGGCCTGGAAACTGAAAGGGCATTGTTACCACTACACCAATCCGTCGCTGACCGATCAAATCGAAAAGATCAATTTCTTCTCCGACGCCTTTCTCAAACGCCAGTTGGAAGCAGGAAAAAAATGGTCGCTGTTGCAGACCTTGGTTCGGCCTTGCTGGCGTTTTATCAGAGCCTACTTTTTCCGCCGCGGCTTCCAAGACGGTTTCCCAGGGCTTTACATTGCCTGCGTGACTTGGTTCTCCACACTGGTTCGCTACACGCGTTTATACGAAGCCCGGCAGTTGCAAACGCCGCCCGCCATCAGCCTAGTGGTGAGCACCTACCAAGCGCCCGAAGCCCTCAAGTTGATTTTGGAGCAGGTGATGGCGGAGCGTCGTTTTTTCCTGGAAGTGTTGATCGCCGAAGACGCCCAAGATGCGAAAACGCGGGAGGTCGTGCAACCTTTTATCGCCTCGTTCCCCCAACAAGTTCGCCATCTGACACAAGAAGACCAAGGCTTTCGCAAATCAAAAATATTGAACCTCGCGTTGGCCGAAGCCAAGGGCAACCTGATCGTCTTCCTCGATGGCGACTGCCTGCCGCACCCGCATTTCATTCGTGATCACCTAGCGCTCGCCCAAGCTGGGCATTTCGTGCAAGGCCGCAGAGCGTATGTGAAACAGTCTGCGGTGAAGGAAGTTTACGAAAAAGGTTTTCGATTTTGGCCGCTCCTCATCAAGGGCCGGCTGCACGGCTTGGCGAAGGCCTTTCGCTTGCTCCGCCCGCGTGTGAAAATCGATCAATCTCTCGATAAAGCGTTGGGCTGCAACCTCGCCGTTTGGAAGCACGACCTACTGGCGGTCAACGGCCTGGACGAAGCCTATGAAGGCTGGGGGAGGGAAGATTCCGACCTCGTGGCTCGTTTGTATCACCTCGGTTTGAAACGCAAACTGGTGCATGGCCGAGCGATTGTTTTTCATCTCGACCACGCCGAGGAATCGCGCGATCAGCTTTCCCGAAACGACGCACGGCTGAACGAGGTACTCGCCCAACGAACCGTTCGCTGCGAACGAGGCATCGTGCAACAGCAACCTGCGGAAGAAAGCGTCTGACAACAACCCTCGCATTTTTTCCAGGACGACCGCCCGAAAGTTGAACGCTTTTGAACTACTCACTCGCTGGCGTTCCCATCCCCCGCGTTCTTCCTCTTCGTATTATTCTTCTTCGCGACTTCGCGCGCGCCCTGTTTTCTCACGCGAAGACGCAAAGACGCGAAGAAAGAATCGGGCGGGGGTTTCATCCACGTCATCTCTCGCCTTGCTGTTCCTGTTCTTTGGGGCTTCGCGCGCGTTCTTGATTCACACGAAGGCGTGAAGACGCAATGTCCACATGACCGTTTACAATTCGCTTGATCCCCTCCTTGAAAGTCGACGCTCCGAAGTTGATCAGCAGACCGACTGGTAAATTGAGAAGCCGCAGGTACGTCAGCACCTGCTTGGCATGAACGGGAGCGTGTTTTTCAACCGATTTCAGTTCAACGACAAGACGCCCATCGACCAATAAATCGACCCGCAGCCCCTCATCGAAATGCATTCCGCGAAAGTCAAAGGCAACGTTCTTCTGCCGCTCCACCGTCAACCCACGCTCCTGCAGCATTCGCGACAGAACCGTTTCATAGACCGTTTCCAGTAGCCCTGGTCCAAGGTCTTTGTGCAGATGAAACGCCGCATCGACAACGATGGCCGAAGTTTCCTCAATATTCACAACCATCCCCCAATTACTTGATGTTCGTATGTGTAACCGGTGCTATTCCCAGCTTCGCGCGCCCTATTTTCTCACGCGAAGACGCGAAGGCGCGAAGAAAAAAACTAGGCGGGGTTTCATCCACATCATCCCCCACCCTTGCTCTTCGTGTTCTTCGTGGCTTCGCGCGCGCCCCGTTTTCTCACGCGAAGGCGCGAAGAAAAAATCGGGCGGCGCCCGCAGTGTCAAGGCATGTGTTTCTACGTTGCCGGTCCGGTGCGAACGGGCGGCGCGTCTTCGGCGGGCGTGATGGAAAGGCCGCCCGAAGCGCGTAATTCCAGTCGATATTGCTTCCCTGCGCGCAGCTTTGTCGAGACGGCGTCGCCGTGCGCGGCGCGGATGCCCAACTCCTGGGCCCTGGCGGGGTCGTGGGCGATGTTCCAGAAGTCGTCCCAGATGCCCTGCTCAAAATCCGAAATGCGCCCGCCCTTGGCGTACGCTTGGGGCCGCTCGCCAACAGCGTCGAGCGGAAAGCCATCGCGAGGGTTTTGAAACTCGCCGAACAGGCGGCGAAACAGGCAGATCGAGGTGGCCCGGTCGAGTGCGGCCTGCTCGATGTATTTGTCTTCAAACTTGACGATCCAATGGTCGACATACACGACATCGCCCCGAATGCGAAAACGCTTTTCCTCGCCTTGAGGACGCCCCCGCCCGTCGAGCGTTACGAAAGAAATCTCGGAGAACAACTGGCCGGTATCGGCGTCTTGTTTTTGGTCGAGCACCGTGATTCTGGCCAAACGATGGTCGACTTTTATCAGCCGGAGCGATAAATCAAGCTGCTCGATGCGCCGCTCTTGTTCGACGATGCGTTCCTGGAAGTTGGCCAGTTTTTTTTCGGCGGCGGCCAACGCTCGCGACTTTTCTTGCAACTCCAAATCGGCCGCGTGGTAGGTCTGGTAGCCAATCCAACTCGCCCCGCTCACGCCGCCCACAACCACCACGGCCAGCAGCGTGCGGACAAAACTGTTCAAAGAGCGAAGCGTTTCCAGCAGGTTGGTCACGACGGCAATCTCCTCAAGCTAATCGCAGGAATGTTGCTCGAAGTATGACAAAAAAACCCGGCCTTGTGCAAAGACCGGGTTTTTTGTGTTTACGACACTGAGTTTCTACGCATTGTGCATCAATACTCGCGGTCTTTGTTCAGGCCCGGCAGCGGCACGGGGTATTTGCCGTCGCTATCGGCTTGCAACGGCGCGGGGCCGTCGAGCGCCAATTGGTTGACCGTGGGCGCGAATTCGTGCTCGCAATTCAAGATGTCGTCGTAGGTCACGACTTGGCCCGTGTGCGCCGCCATGCGGCCCATGGAGGTTACTAAACTGGCCTGCGCGCCGCGTTTCACTTCGTTGTAGGGCAGGTCGTTTTTGATGGCGTGAACCAAGTCGTTCCATTCGAGTTGGTAAGGATTACGCTCGGGCTGCGGATACGCCCAAGTGATATTTTCCTTGACCATGTTTTGGTTTTTGTAGATCCTGCAACGCGAAGGCGTGTGGGCCGCGGCGGAAATAACAGCCGAGCCTTTCGTGCCGTGGGCGTAGCTGGCGAACTCTTTGTAGCAGCCGGGAATGGTTCGACCATTGAGGAAAAGTTTGGCGCCATCGGCAAAGGTGTATTCGACGGAGTAGGTGTCGAAATTCTGATCGACCATATCGCCTCGGTAGTGGCGGCCGCCGCTGGCCTTGGCTTCGACGGGCCAGGCGTCTTTCATCCAGCAGCATTCGTCAATGTTGTGAATGAGAAAATCGCTGTAGGCGCCGCCGCTGGCCCAGAGGAAACCGTGGAAACGGGAAATCTGGTAGAGCAGTTCGCTTTTGCCTTCCGGCTTGGGGCCGGTGGCGGCGGAGCCGGTGGGGCCGGCCATGCGGTAGGCGCGGAGCGTGTGGATGTCGCCAATTTCTCCGTTGCGAATGCGGTCGAACAGTTCGCCGCGCGCTTCGCAGTGGCGGCACATCAGGCCAACGCCCACTTTCAGATTGCGTTTGACCGACTGCTCGCCAAGCTCCAGCATTTTGCGAGTGGCGGGGCCATCGACCGTGACCGGCTTTTCCATGAATACGTTGACGCCCTTCTTTATGGCGTACGTAAAATGGACCCAGCGAAACGCCGGCGGCGTGGTGAGAATGACAATATCGCCGGGGTTCAAGCAGTCGATGGCGTTCTTGTAGCCTTCAAAGCTGATGAACTTCCGGTCTTGAGGCACGTCGACCTGCGAGGAGAATTTCGTCGAAAGATTGGCGTAACTGCTGGCCAACCGGCTCTCGAACACATCGGCCATCGCGACCAATTTGAGCGGACCGTTTTCCACCGAAAGCGCGTTGGCCACGGCGCCGGTTCCACGGCCGCCGCACCCGACGATAGCCACTTGAATCGTACCGTTTTCGGCGGCGTGAACGGGCGTGCTGGCGGCGGCCGCAAGCAATGTCGACGCTGCCGCGACTTTACCGGTGTCTTTCAGAAATTGACGACGCGACGAAGCGGGGTGAGTCATGACGAAACATTCTCCTGAAGAAAGGTGTTTGAGTTCCTACCAACGAGAAACGGCGGGAACGTTATTATAAGACAAATGCCCTGAGTTTGCGCACAACCAAGCCCGATTTCAAGAAATTGCCCTCACTTTCCGCTCAAAAACCGCGATTAGGGCTCATCCTTAAATAGGTTACCGGTTGTCGATCACAAAAACCCGCCATTTTCAAAACGCCGGGCTTTTAATTCGGTAAGTTATTTGCAGACAGTTCCTTACCTTCTCCTCTGCGGCCCTTCGCGCCTTGGCGACCTAGGGCGAGCGGAAGATAAAAATTTACCTATATACAAGCACGAAGCGCAAGCGAGTGAATCAGAAAACGGTCATTCCCACGTAGGCGAGAACCCAAAAAAAACTCACGGACTCCCGCTGCGTGCGGGTATTTTTTTCTGCCGCTTGCCTCTGCGTTTTCCTTCTTCGCAACGAGCGCACCGCGTGGTTTGTGTGTTCAGGCGTACACGGCGCGGTAGGCGTGGCGAGATCGGCTGGGCTTGGTCTGGAAAAAAACGTCGGCTGGCGGCGGCTTTGCTGCCAGACTGTCTTCGTGATGACCACGCAGTCCTCTGTCCCGACGCTCTTCAGTTCGAGGCTCACGCGCTGGGAGAGTTCGAGGCTCACGCGCTGGGAGAGATCGTCGCATTCCATGCTTCGTGCTCTTCGCGTCCTTCGTGGTGAACCTATTTAGCCAAACAGTTCTCCGCGCCGCCGAACGATCAAGTTCACCACGAAGGACGCGAAGAGCACGAAGGAGAAGAGTTTGGAGTCGGAGAACAAAACGTTTGACGCTGTCCTTCAATTTGGCGTTGTTGAAGTTGATGAGCAAGCCAATCCTTTATCCCGGCGGGATTCAAGCCATGACCGACCAGATTCTCTCCACTCCTTCTCTC
>QIKY01000328.1 GCA_003233175.1 Planctomycetaceae bacterium
TTTCAACGCAGAGAACGCAAAGGCGCGGAGGGCCGCAGAGGACAGACTTCAATCATCCCGGCTCATGTTGACGAGGCAGTTTCATCGCATTGCCGACGACCATCGCCAGGATTTCGTACTTCTTTCATTTTGTCGTTTCTTCTCTCTCTCTCTCTCTTTCTTCTTCTCTGCGGCCCTCTGCCTCTCTGCGACCTCCGCGTTTCCCTTTTTCGCGTGCGTGTTTCGGTTATTCCTTGTGTTATTCCTTGTTGGAAAGATTGTTATACTTCACGCGGCTGGCAATGGCTCGTTTAACGGCAAGCCGAAGGCGACTACGTTTTCTGTTCCGCCCGAACGCGTGGGCTCAAAACACAGCCGCCTTCGGCTTGCCGTTAAACGAAAAATGCGACATTTTCAACCACGTGCGGTATATAACAATTTCCCGCGCCACCGTGAACGGTTGCATTTGCCTGGAATAGATTTCGCACGCCACGCTGAATCGCGAACTGCAACCCTACTGTTCCATTTTGACGAAGCGGCCAGGGTATTGGTTGGGCGCAAATTCCACGGGCGCCCCGTCGCGGAGAATGGGTTTGCCGTTGGTGAGCACATGTTCGATGCCGATAGTGTTCTGCTGCGAGCCGCTGTAGTTGGCGCGGTCGGCGATGACGTCGGCGTCGAACACCACGACATCAGCAAAATAGTTCGCCGCCAGCAGGCCTCTGTCTTGGAGGCGAAACCGCTGGGCCGGAATGCCGCTCATTTTATGAACCGCCTGCTCCAGTGAAAACAGTTGGAGGTCGCGCACACAGGAGCCAAGCATGCGGCCGGCGGAGCCGAATTGGCGAGGATGCACCAGGCCGTCGTCAAAATAGATGCCATCGGTGCCGAGCATGAATAGATCGTGCTGCAAAAACGGCCAGACGAGTTGATCGTCTCCTTCGTTAAACACCAGCAGCACGGCCAATCGCTCTTCCGCCAGCAGATTGAAAATAGCGTCTTCGGGGGCCAAGCCCGACCGCGCCACATACTCGCTCATCAGGCAGCCTTGCAGGTGTTTGTTCTCACTACTGGCCACCCAGGCGATGGTGAGTTTGTCGAGTTCGAGCCGCTGGGCTTTCAGGCCTTCGCGAAAATGCGTGCGCACGGCCGCTTCGTTCAACCGGCCAATCGCGGCCAGCGGCCCCTCTTCCCAAGCGTCATACGGCATGAGGTAGTTCAGCATTGTGGAGCCGGGCTGATAAGGATAAACGTCGAACGAGAAATCAACTTCGTGCCGGGCTTCCTTGTCGACAAAGTCCAGAATTTCGTCAACCGCTTGTGCGTCTTCCGCCTTCAAGTGCGAGATGTGTAAACGCACGCCGGCGCGGCGAGCAATGGCAACCGCTTCGCGCAATGCCCGCATCCGACCCGATTTGTAGCGAATGTGCGTAACATACAGACCGTCGTACTCCGCCATGGCGGAACAGGCGTCGACCAACTCCTCAGTTCCAGAAAAACACTGCACGATATAATCGATGCCGGTCGAGAGGCCGACGGCGCCTTGCTCCATGCCTTTGCGAATTTCGGTTTTGATCGAACGCATTTGGAAGTCGTCGGCGGCGCCGCGTCCAAACCCACAAACCAGGCTGCGCACATTGGCGTAAGGGATATGCGTGGCGGCGTTTTGAACGTTGTTCCCTTCAATGCATTGCATGAATTCGGCAATCGTTCGCCAGCCCCGATATTCGTCCATGCGGAGGGCGTCGAGCGAGCGGAGATAGTACATCCAGTGGCGGGCGGTTTGCTCGTTTACCGGCGCGTAACCGATGCCGTCGAGCATCAAAATTTCGCTGGTGAAGCCCTGCGTGGTTTTGGAGAGGATGTGCGGCGTTTTCAGCATCCAGCCGTCGGAATGGTTGTGGACATCGATGAAGCCGGGGCAAACGATCTTGCCGGCGGCGTCGATTTCCACTGCGGCGGAAGCGTTCGATAAATTGCCGATTTCGGCGATGCGGTCGCCGCGAATACCAACATCGGCGGCGCGGCGGTCGGCGCCGGTTCCGTCGATCACGGTTCCCTGGCGAATAATGACGTCAAACAAGGGATGCTCTTTCGTATTACGTGTTCCAAACAGCGCTGCCGTCGCCGGTGGTGATTTCGCCCACCACCCAACTCTCGATTCCATGTTCGGCGAAGATCTCGCGAATGCGGCGCTCGAAACGAGGATTGAACACCATGGCGAGCCCCAGCCCCATGTTGAACACACGCTCCATTTCCTGGTCTTCGACATTGCCGAGTTTTTGCAGCCAGTCGAACACGGGCGGTTTTTCCCAGCTATGGGGCGCCAAGCGCGCGGTGACGTTCGCCGGCAGAATGCGCGCCAGATTTTCCCGCAGGCCGCCGCCGGTAATATGCGCGATGCCGTGAACCACGCGTTTCACTTTGTACGCCCGGAGCACCTTGCGAATCGGCTGGGTGTAAATTCGGGTGGGCGCCAGGAGGGCGTCGGCCACGGTGGCGCCGAGCGTTTCGACGTGGTCGTGGGCCGTCAAACCAGCGATTTCAAATACGATTTTTCTCACGAGGCTGTAACCGTTGGAATGCAAACCATTGGAAGCGATGCCCAGAACCATGTCGCCGGGGGTGATCGCATGGCCGTCAATCACGTGCCGCCGTTCGACAACACCCACGCAAAAACCGGCCAAGTCGTATTCACCCGGGGAGTACACATCGGGCATGACGGCGGTTTCACCGCCTAGCAAGGCGCAATCGGCTTCGATGCAGCCGTTGCTGACGCCCCGCACCAGTTGCTCCACGACATCGGGCTCGTCTTTCGACATCGCGATGTAGTCCAGAAAAAAGAGCGGTTCGGCGCCGCAGCAAATGGCGTCGTTCACGCTCATCGCCACTAGGTCGACGCCAACGGTGTCGTGCCGGCCGGCCATCTGGGCGATTTTCACCTTGGTGCCCACGCCATCGGCGCAGGAAACCAGCACGGGGTCTTGGTAGTCGCGGGCGAAGAGGCGATTGGCGAAATCGAGTTGAAAGAGCCCGGCGAAGCCGCCATCGAGCTTGAGCACCCGGGGGGAATAGGTGCGATGCATTAGTCGGGGCAGCCGATTCATCGATTCCTGGTAGCGGTCAAGATCGACGCCGGCGTCCTGGTAGGTCGTTTTACTCATGGAATGCCGCTGTGAACAGTGAATGGAGGAATAACAAGACGCGTTGGTGGAATCGCGAGCGCGTGGTGAGAAAGGCCTCGGTCGGCTATGATGGGATGTAGTTTGACGTGTAAGCGGGCTTTCGTCGAGAACGTGCTTGCGGGGAAACTTTCCTGTTCTATCCTTTGCAAGGGCGGATGCGGCCGGAGAACGCCCCTTAAACGGCGTTTGTTCCCAGGTTTGGGCAGGCGTCGCGATCGCAATCTTTTTGGTAAACGGTCTGACTGGCTGACAGGAGGGGGATTTTCCGGGGAATTGTCTTCCCGTAAGCTGCGCCGCGCCGTGGGAGTGGTATTTTTGGTTAGAGTTTGGACACCATGATGCCTCAACCCTCGTACCGCGAGCGATTCCCCTATGCTTATGCGACATACGCATCCGAAATTACAATTCAACCACATGCTGCCCTACGGGGCAATTCTTCACGAATCGGGCGTGCAATTCGTCGTTTTTAGCCGCAGCGCCACCGCCATGCGGCTGTTGCTGTATCGCGATGTCAACGACACCGAGCCCGATGAAGTCATTGATTTCAACCGCGATACCGACCGCTGGGGCGATATTTGGAGTATTTTCGTGCCTGGCGTTGGCCCTGGGCAGTTGTACCATTTCCAAACCGAAGGCCCCTACGACCCGCAACGCGGCATGTGGTTCGACCACCAGGCGCGGCTGATCGACCCCTACGCCAAAGCGCTGGCGGGGCGTTTCCAATCGAACGCCGACGGCGTGATCCGGCCTCCCAAGTGTGTCGTGGTGGACGATTATTTCGATTGGGAGGGCGACCGCCACCTCCGCCGCGACCTCTCGGAAACCATCATCTACGAAATGCATGTTCGCGGCTTCACGCAAAGCCCCAGCAGCAAAACCGAGAACCCCGGCACGTATTTGGGCGTGATCGAAAAGATTCCCTATTTGAAATCGTTGGGCGTCACGGCGGTGGAGCTGATGCCGGTGCATGAGTTCCCGATTCACGATATCTCGGGGAAATTACCCGAACGGCCCAACTATTGGGGTTATGACCCGCTCGCCTTTTTCGCGCCGCACCGAGGCTACGCCGCTGGAAAAGAGCCCGGCGCGCAGGTGGTCGAATTCAAGCAGATGGTCAAGGCGCTGCACCAGGCGGGCATCGAAGTGATTCTCGACGTGGTCTTCAACCACACCTGCGAAGGCAATGAACTGGGCCCCAGCTTGAGTTTCAAGGGCTTGGAAAACCAGGTCTATTACATGCTGGAAAACGGCGGCGGCAGTTTCCGGAATTACAGCGGTTGCGGCAATACGGTCAACGGCAACCATCCGATTGTTCGCGAGATGATTTTCCATTGCCTGCGGCACTGGGTGCATAACTACCACATTGACGGCTTCCGCTTCGACTTGGCCTCCATTCTGAGCCGCGACCGCAGCGGTGAACTGGTGCCCAATCCCCCGGTGGTGGAGGCGATTGCCGAAGACCCGCTCCTGGCCGACACAAAAATCATTGCCGAAGCCTGGGACGCCGCCGGCGCTTACCAAGTCGGTTCGTTTGGCAGTTTTCGTTGGGCGGAATGGAATGGCCGTTACCGCGACGACATCCGCCGGCATTGGCGCGGCGACGCCGGCATGACAGGTCCGTTCGCCACGCGGCTAGCCGGTTCGAGCGACCTTTACCAAATGGGCGGCCGCCATCCTTACTCCAGCATTAACTTTATCACGTCGCACGATGGCTTCACGCTGAACGACCTTTTCACCTACAACGAAAAACACAACGAAGCCAACGGTGAAGATAATCGCGACGGCGACAACAACAATTTCAGCGACAACTGCGGCGTGGAAGGCCCCACGCGCAAACCGGAAATCAAGAAACGCCGCACGCGTCTGATCAAGAATATGTTGTCCACGCTGCTGCTCAGCCAGGGCGTGCCGATGATCGTGTTTGGCGACGAATGCCGCCGCACGCAACAAGGCAACAACAACGCCTATTGCCAAGATAACGAAATCTCCTGGTTCGACTGGAATCTGGTGCGGAAAAATGAAGACTGCCTCCGATTCAGCCAGGCCCTGATCCAATTTCGCCGCGACCAGCCGACCGTGCGCCGCGACCGCTTTCTCACCGGAGAACTCAACTCGCGCGGCATTCCCGATGTCAGTTGGTATAGCGCCTTGGGAACCGCCAATGATTGGACCTCCGACGAAGCCGCGCTCTCCTGCCTCTTGGCGGCGCCCAGCATCGAGCAAGACCCCGAGCGCAAGGGCCGCGATGTGTTGCTCTTGATCAACCCCACGCAGGAAAACCGTGAGTTCATTTTCCCGGCCATCGCCAAGGGCACGCGTTGGCGGCTGTTTCTCGACACCGCCGCCCAAGCCCCGGCCGATATCTACCCCGAAGTGAACGGCCCCGTGCCGCCCCGCTCGCGCCGCATGAACATCCTCAACCGCTCCATGCGCGTATACGTGGCCGCTTCGTAGATCAATTACCACGTACCGGGCTATTTAATCGTGCTCGCGATTCGGCCGTCATTGCGGGCGCCGATGGCCTCCAAGGTGTTGGGGCCGCTTTGAGTCGAGAAATGAACTCACGGCAATTTCGGATTTGATCGGCTGGCGCGATTGTCACGATCGATGCGGCCAGATGCCGGAAATCAATTGCCACAACGATCATCGACGGCGATTACGTCGCGAAGAGGCCATTATGAAGAGAACGCTGGCGGGCGGCCAGACAATCCGGCAACCGTTGCCGGATTGCCTGACGGGTTGTAGGATGAGTGGCGATAGTCACCACTTTATTGAGTCGAACCTTCCATGCGTTGTCCCTTTTGCAGTATCGATAACGACCGCGTGATCGACTCCCGCGCCAGCCAAGATGGTTATGCCATCCGGCGGCGGCGGGAGTGCCTGAGTTGCGAGCGGCGCTACACCACCTATGAACGTCTGGCGCAGGGAGCGATCAAGGTCGTGAAACGCGACGGCGTACGCGAGCCATTCTCACACGATAAAATCCTCCAGGGGCTGCGTAAGGCCTGTTGGAAACGGCCGCTCAGCGACGACACCATTCATGGCATCGCCACGGCGGTGGAAGGCGAAGTTTACGCCGCTTTTGAAACGGAGGTCGACAGCGCGCAAATCGGCAAACTGGTGATGGAAAGCCTGGCGCAAGTCGATCAAGTGGCGTACGTACGTTTTGCCAGCGTCTATCGTCGGTTTAAGAACGCTCAGGCGTTTGTCGACGAAATCCAACCGATGCTCAACGAAAACACCGACCCCGACGATGTTTAATGTTTTGCGTGTTTAATGTTTTGCGTCTAGCCGTATCGCGGTGAGGCAACGTCGTGAGGCGTCGCGGAAAAAGGATTTCCCCCATTCCAGAAGCCCGGCATTTTCAAAATGCCGGGCTTCTCGCACGTCGGTTGCCGTGTTTTCTTTCCGGACCATTTTTTAATGCCGGCAGACCCCTTGGCAGAGAAGTTCGGCTTGCTAAACTCCCTGGCAGGTCGGCGAAGCAAATTAAAAAACGGGACATAAATATCGCTAGTAGTACGCGCGTTGCGGTCTCCCCCATGTCCGCAATATCGTTTTCGCATTGGAAGTGCTGCTGCTGGAGGTAGATGGTCTTTTCCTTTGTTTCTATTGCGCGATTCGGGCTCATGAATTCCGGCCAAGACCCCACTTCTCAAAATTCCGCAGAGCAAGACTCCGCGGCGTCATCCAGCGATGATCATCGGCGATCATTTATCGCCACGGGTTCGGCTATCGCGATGACGACCGGCTTGGTGGCCAGCTATGGAACCTTTGCCTCCATGGCGGGACGTTTCCTGTTTCCCGCCGGAGGGCAGCGTTCGGTGGGCTGGCAATTCGTGGCCGCAGTTGCTTCGTGGCAGCCTGGGAAATCGCTCGAATACACGGCGCCTTCGGGCGCAACGGTGGTGATCGCCCGGCATGGCGAAGCCGACGAGGCGGAAGCGTTTATCGCGTTGTCGAGCGTATGTCCTCACTTGGGTTGCCGCGTGCATTGGGAATCGCAGAACGATCGGTTCTTTTGCCCCTGCCACAACGGCGCGTTTGATCGCCAGGGCGTGGCCACTCAAGGCCCGCCCGCCAAAGCGGGCCAGTCGCTGAAGGCGTATCCTTTGAAAATCGAAGCCGGGCTGCTCTATGTGGAGGCGCCGCTTCACTCCGTTGGCGGCGACGCCCCGGCGGCTGTTGCTCAAAACGACCCCTCTGCTCAAAACGATTCTTCGGCTCCTGATGCTGTTCAAGCTGACGCCGTGGAGAAAGGGCGCCTCTCGTGACACGGCTTGCCGACTGGATCAACGAACGCATTCCCGTCAGTGGCGAACAGCTGCGCGAACTGACCAACGAACCTGTTCCGAATCATTTGCGACGTTGGTGGTTCTGCCTGGGCGGCACGCCAGCCTACCTCTTTGTCGTACAGATTTTCACAGGAATATTGCTAGCGCTCTATTACCAACCGGCGCCGGCGTCGGCCTACGAATCGGTTCGCTATATTACCGAAGAAGCCGCTTTTGGCTGGTATTTGCGAAGTATGCACAAGTGGGCCGCCACACTCATGATTGCAGCAGTGATACTGCACCAGATGCGGGTCTATTTTACAGCCGCGTACCGGCGTCCCCGGGAATTGAACTGGGTGATCGGCATGGCTTTGCTGATGTGTACGTTGCTAACCGGCTTCACGGGATACAGTTTGGTTTTCGAACAGCTCAGTTACTGGGGCGCCACGGTTGCCGCGAATATCAGCGACGCCGTTCCGGTCGTGGGCGGCACGCTCAAAACGCTGCTGCTCGGCGGTGCGGAATACAACGAGCACACACTCTCGCGGTTCTTCATCATTCACGCCGCGATTTTGCCCACCACGATCACCTTACTGGTGATTGTTCATATCGCCTTCATTCGCATGCACGGCGTGACGGAACTGCGTTTCGACGACGACCCGCCCAACGAGCCTCGGCACTTCAACTTCTTTCCCGATCATATCACGACGGAACTCTTGATCGGCCTGTTGCTGATGGTGGTGCTCAGTGCGCTGGCCACGATTTTGCCCGCCACGTTGGGCGCGAAGGCCGATCCCCTCACGACGCCTGAAATCATCAAACCGGAATGGTACTTTTACGTTTCCTTTCGCTGGCTGAAGCTGTTTTCACTGACCTTCGCCGTGTTGAGCACCGGTTTCATTTTGGGGGCGATGTTCCTCTGGCCCTGGATCGACGTCGGCTTGCGAAAGCTCACCGGCAACGAAGACATCAGCGTCTGGATCGGCGTCGGCGGCACGCTGCTATTGATCGGACTCACCGTATGGGAAGCAGTTGTAACTCACTGACGTTGCACGAGCATTGGCGCCTCACCCCGGCGTGAACACGCCGGCGATTTGGCGTAACGGCATTTTTGGAATCCTTGAGGCGCACCGGCGATAGCCTGCGAAGAACAGATGAACCTGAAAACAAAACAAATCATTATTGCGGTGCTGAGCGCAACGTTCCTGATTTCCTTGATTTTTGTCCAATGGATGGAAGTCGCGCTCAAACAACAAGAGGCCGGTTTACGAACGCACGCCATTTCCGTGCCGGCGAAATCGCGTTCCTGTGTGGAGTGCCATCAGAAGTCGTCGCCGGGCATTATCGACCATTGGGAAGGCAGCACGCATGCGGCGAAAGGCGTTGGTTGCATCGAATGCCATCAGGCGCATCAAAAAGATGTCGACGCCTTCGACCATTACGGCGCCACGATCGCCACCATCGTCACGCCGTTGGATTGCTCCCGTTGCCACAAAACGGAATTCGAGGAGTTTACCCATAGCCATCACTCGAAAGCAGGCAACATTCTGGCCTCGCTTGATAATTTCCTCGCCGAAACAGTGGAAGGCGCGCGTGAGCCGTTCAATCCTCATTCGCCAACGCCCGGCCGAGATATTGATATTGTCAACGGCATGGCCAGCGTGAATGTTGGCTGCCGCCAATGCCACGGGAGTAAAGTCGCGATTCAAACGCTCGATGGCGGTTTGATAACCGTGGACGACCTCCAACCCGGCGCCGATGGCCTACCCACCAACACCGCCGCCGTGGCAAGCATCAAACGCAACAGCGATGGGCAGCCCATTCTCGACGCCGCCAGTTGGCCCAACACCGGCATTGGCCGTTTGAACCTCGACGGCTCTCGCGGTTCGTGCTCTGCTTGCCATTCGCGGCACGACTTTTCACCCCGCCGCGCCCGTCAACCTGAAAACTGCGGCAAGTGCCACCTGGGGCCCGATCATCCTCAAAAAGAAGTTTATGAAGAATCGAAACACGGCGTCGCTTTCCGCGACCTCAAGGAACACATGAACCTCGACGCCCACGATTGGGTGCTCGGTCGCGATTACACCCAGGCGCCCACCTGCGCCACGTGCCATATGTCGGGTCATACCCGAAACGATGGCAAAGTCACGCATGATCCGGGAGAACGCATCTCCTGGACCAACCGCCCGCCGGTGAGCGCCGTAATGGACACCGACGCCGACGGCAAGGTCATTAAGGAGAAAGATCCCGAAAAGCGGCTCGCCCTGATTGCCGACTCCTGGCAGCAGAAACGTCAACGCATGAAGAATGTATGTTTGCATTGCCACACGAATAATTACATCAACGCGTTTTACAAGCAGTACGACGACTTTGTTGTCAACTACAACGAAAAGTTCGCCAAGCCAGGCCAGGAGATCATGGCCGTGTTGCGTGAACAAAAATTGATCACGGCAACGCAATTCGACGAAGAAATCGAATGGACTTGGTTCTATCTCTGGCACCATGAAGGCCGCAGGGCTCGCCATGGCGCTTCCATGATGGCGCCCGACTATGCACACTGGCACGGCATGTTTGAAGTGGCTGACCGTTTCTACACGAAACTCATTCCGCAAGCGCGGGAAATCGCCGAACACAGCCGTGAAGAAGGCCGCAGGGCCGAAGCCGACGCCGTTGAAAAAGTAATCGAGGATTTGCTCGCCCGCCCCGAACACGAATGGTATGAAGGCTTAAAGAAATTGGACGAAGCCAAACGCCCGCCAGCCGTGAAAGAAGAGAAGGAGTCTGCGGAGAATTAGGCGAGCGGCAGATGAAAATTTACCCAATACAAGCACGAAGCGCAAGCGAGTGAATCAGCAAACGGTCATTCTCGCGTAGGCGAGAAAAAAACTCACGGTCTCCCGTTGCGTGCGGGTAAGTTATTTTCCGCCGCTCGCCTTAAGGGGGCCTGGAGAAGCCAATATCGGTTGTCCCGCGAATAAAAAGCCCGGCATTTTGAAAATGCCGGGCTTTTAATTCAGTAAGCATCGAGCGGAAAATTAGTGTCGTAGCCATGCTCGCCAGAGCGTGGGATGGTTCACCGCTCACCCACCGTCTGGCGACGATGGCTACACAAATGCGACAGTTATTTATCGAGCGGTTCTTACCGTAATCGCTCGAGAAAATATCTGTGCAACTTGTCGGAAATCGCGTGTTTTCAACCCGACCGATGGCGATATCCCCATGCAGGAAACTGCTTTTTGTTGCCAGGATCGCGCCCGTTTTTTTTGATTCTTGGTGAATCCAACGCGCATTCAGGTGAGAATCGCCCTGGCGAGGCGCCGATTAGGACTTGCCACCGCTTGGCTGGCGAAGTTATGGTGGCCCATTGAGCGTCTGATTTCCTTATTCGTAATGATTCACGATATTATTCTTATGCTTACGATCGAATACCCGAAGATTTTTCGCGTCCGGCAGACCTTTGAAGCGCCCCAGATTGAAAACCCGGCGGCGGAAGTCGAAAAACAGCTCGCGAAGCTCCAGCTTGCCGGAAAAATAAAGCCGGGGCAAACGGTCGCGATTACCGCCGGCAGCCGGGGCATCGCCAATATCGGCCCGATCATCAAGGCGATTGTAGAGCACCTCAAGAGCCTGGGCGCCAAGCCGTTTATCGTTCCCGCGATGGGCAGCCATGGCGGAGGTACGGCGGAAGGCCAGCAAAAAATCATCGAGAGTTACGGTATCACCGAAGAGTTTTGCGGTTGCCCGATCAAGGCTGGCATGGAAACCGTTATCGTTTGCCAAGCCGACGAAGGCTTTCCCGTTCACTTCGACCGCCACGCCTCCCAGGCCGATCATGTGCTGGTTTGTGGACGCGTCAAGCCGCATACGAATTTTGTCGGCGAGATCGAAAGCGGTTTGATGAAAATGATGCTGATCGGTCTTGGCAAGCACGAAGGCGCCAAGATTTATCACCGCGCGATCATGAACTATAGCTTCGGCCAGATCGTCCGCAGCGTGGGGCGCAAAGTGTTGGCGGAATGTAATATCGTGGCCGGGTTGGCGATTGTGGAAAATGGCTACGACCAAACCGCGCTTATTGCCGCCGTGGCGGCCAACGAATTTGAAGAGCGAGAAAAAGAACTGCTCGTATTGGCCAAAAAGTGGATGCCCAGTTTGCCGTTCGACGACGTCGATATTCTCATTCTCGATGAAATCGGCAAGGATATCAGCGGCTCGGGAATGGACACCAACATCGTCGGCCGAAAATTCACCGACCACCTGCCCGCCGAAGACGAAACTCCCAAAATCAAACGCATCATCGTGCGCGGACTGTCGAAGGCCACGCACGGAAACGCCGCCGGCATTGGCATAGCCGAATTTTGCCGCTCTCGCGTGATCGAGAACATGAATGTCGAGGCGACGCGCATCAATTGCCTCACCGGCGGCCACCCCACCGGCGCCATGTTCCCGTTGTCGTACGACACCGATCGAGATATTCTCGATCGAGCGCTGCCCACGATCGGCCTCACCGAACCGCCCAACGCGAAACTCATGTGGGTGCGAAACACGCTCGATGTCGCCGAAGTGGAGTGTTCCGTGGCCTATTGGGAGGAGGCCCAAGGGCGGTCTGACTTGGAGATCATCGTGCAGCCGCGCCCGCTGCCGATTGGAAACGATGGAAACCTGCCCGATTGAGAATCGATCGCGTTTGTGTTGTGATGATGTAACCGGCATCGCGGATTTGATCAGGGAATTATCAATAGTTATTTGTCAATTGACAAATTGGTGAGCATTACGATGGAACAACGATGGTCGGACGTTCTGTCGAAACAATATCACCTCCGCTTGCCGGCCGATCTGGTCGATTGGTTGGATCAAGGTGTTTGGCGCCGGACAGGAGCGGCGGAGTTTCGGCAGCCGCACAGTCCTGAAGAACTGCTGGCGCCATCGCCTGGAATGATCTGGGCGGGGTTCATGCCGCCCGACGCCCTGCCGCTGGTCGGCAACGAATACGGCGATCATCTCTGCCTGCGCGTGGCGCCGGAGGGAGATGTCTCGGAGATCATCTGCTGGCGACATGGCGGCGGCGATTGGACGCCCTACGGCGCGAATCTGGCCGAAGCATTGCTGTTCGACGCCGCCATTGGCTCCAGAGACATTGAGCTAACGCAGTACCTGGAGGAATCGGCCGCCGGGAATGCACTGGGCCAGTGGGCGCGGGAGTTTTTGTCAAAAGAAAAAGGCGCGACCGCCGAGCAGCTTCCCTCCATCAACCACACTTCGCCCGACACACCGGAACGCGCGCTGCGGCTATTGCAAGAACAAGGCATCGCGGCGTTCGCCGTAGCTCGCGGGTTTTGCCTCGTAGCGTTGGAGAGCGAATTCAAAAGACAGGGCGACGCCTGTCTGGCCAGCGATTGGGATATTTCCTGGACGCCCGAATTTGTCAGCTGGCTGTTCGACGCCAGCCTCATCCCCGAACACTGGCGGGAGTTGATCGGCCAACGTTTCGGCGCAACGCCGGAGGAATTTCTCCGCCAAGATTGGCCATCCGCCCAACGCGCGGCCCGGCAGTGCGTGGAGAAACGCGCCGACTTGGCCTGGGCGTTCGATATTTTGGGTTGGTCGCACGAACGCGCCGGCGAAATAGAGCAGGCGGTAAAGTGGTACGCCCGCGGTTTGAACGCGCCTGTGTTTTCCGATGAATCGATCCGATTTCGCTCGCATTGGCAGCCGGAGGGCTTTGGGAAATTTTCGGCGTCGCGGTTGGCGGAGTATCCTGAACTGCTGCCAGAATCGGTTCGCAACGACGAATACCTGCAACTGTTTTGGCGGCAAGACGCCGAATCGTTGCACGCCCGCGTGCGCGACTATTGGCTCGAACGGGCCACCGCCGCCATGGCCGCCAATCGCTACGACGAAGCGTATCGTTGTTACTATCGGGCCGGTTGGGATTATGGCCTGCAATACGTCGACAGCTTCGACGACATACTCGGCGGTTTAGCGGAATCAGCCCAACGCGCCGGTTGGCCCGCGCTGGCTGGCATAGCCGCGCTCCATCGCCAACAACTGCGAAGCTGAATTTCCCCGCCGAAAACGCGACAACGCCTTGGAATGAATATCGGGCGGCGTTGCTGGCGGAGCGGCGCCCCGATAGAATCCAAACAACTGCTCCATGGGGGGCGCGTTCATTCCAACGTAGGAAGCATCGGAAAGACAAATCGCAGTGGCCACGAAACCTCGCAGTTTGGGCGACATTCTTCAGGAATTTCGCCAGCACCGCAAAGTCATGCAACAAGAGTTGCAAAAGGTGATCGTCGGCCAAGACGAAGTCATCGAACAGTTGTTCGCCGCGATTTTCACCGGCGGGCATTGCTTGCTCGAAGGCGTGCCGGGGTTGGCCAAAACGCTGATGGTCAGCACCTTGGCCAGAATTCTCGACGTCGGCTTCAAACGCATTCAATTCACCCCCGACCTGATGCCGTCCGACATCACGGGCACCAACGTCATGGACGAAGACGAACACGGCCGGCGAAATTTTCGCTTTGTCGAAGGACCGATTTTCACCAATATTCTGCTGGCCGACGAAATCAATCGCACGCCGCCCAAAACGCAAGCCGCCCTGCTGCAAGCCATGCAGGAGCGGGAAGTTTCCGTGGGCCGCGAAACCTACAAACTCCCGGCGCCGTTCTTCACCATCGCCACGCAAAACCCGATTGAGCAGGAAGGCACCTACCCGCTGCCCGAAGCCCAACTCGACCGCTTCATGTTCAACGTGAAAGTCGGCTACCCTTCCATGGAGGAAGAAGAAAAAATTCTGGCCGTCACGAGCCGCAACGAAAAAGCCGATGTGCGCAAAGTGCTCTCCGCCCGAGCCATTGTGAATTTGCAAAAGCTGGTCGGCTCCGTTGCGGTGAGTGAGTTTGTCATTAAGTACGCCGCTCGCTTGGTGCGCGCCACCCGACCACGCGATGATTCCGCGCCCGAATTTATTCGAGATTTTGTCGACTGGGGCGCAGGACCCCGCGCCGGGCAGTTCCTCATCAACGGCGGCAAGGCCCTAGCCGCCATGGACGGACGTTTCTCCGTCGCCACCGACGACATCCGCAAGATCGCCATTCCGGTGTTGCGGCACCGCATCAGTTGCAATTTTCAAGCGCAAGCCGAGGGCTACTCGAACGACGACATCGTGCTGCGGCTGGTGCGCGAGACGCCCGAACCCGATGTTTCCAAATTCAAACAGTAAAAGAGTCGGGGTTCACGATTCAGTGTGTTTTTGCGTCGTCATTTGAAGCAGCAATTGGAGTTCGTTGCAAGTAAGCGTTCGCTGCAAGCCGGAGGCTTGGCAGCCATTAGCCGGTGGTCGAGCGCAGCGAACACCACCGGTAGGCCAATGCAACGAACGTGCATCCCGGCGGGATGCCAGACGCGGTTGGAGTTCACGCTTCAGCAAGGCATCCAAGACAAAAACACGCTGAAGCGTGAACTCCAACGGTGGGCGGCCATCGGTTACGCCACACTGCCGGTGTGCGGACTGGCATCCCGCCGGGATGCGGGATTTTCGCGTTTCGGGCCTCCGGTGGCGTCGCTCCGCTCAGCCACCGGCTAATAGCTTGGATCCCGCCGGGATCGATTTTCTGCTCACTCCTTCCGATGACAAATGACGATTGACAAATAACTATTGACAATTTCCTGCTTCATACAGCCGTTTGGAGAACCTTCGGACCCGCCGCCGCTAAAACTTGTGTATAAACAACAGGGCATCGCCCCAGGCTACGGTGAAAATAGGCCTTCGGCCAACAGATGGAACAGAACCTAGCGTGGTCAGGCGAGCGGCAGGTGAAAACACACCGTAAGCAGAAATATTTTTGGCTCTTTCCCGGGTTCAGGTTGATGATTTGCTCAGCCCTATTGGCACGGAGGGGCAGTGGTGCGCGGTTGAACGAGTTGTTTTTCGAGC
>QIKY01000340.1 GCA_003233175.1 Planctomycetaceae bacterium
ATCCCGCCGGGATGCGGGAGTTATTGCGCGGCCGACACCGGCGGTGGCGCTGCGCTGACCGCCGGCTAATGGCTGCCAAGCCTCCGGCTTGCAACGAGCGCTTCTTGCAACGAACTCAAACGGCGGTGCAAATTGCGCGTCCGGGGTGAAAAAATCTGGCGGGTCGTCGAATGACTTATGTATAAACAACAGGGTGGGAACCCAAAAAAAACTCACGGACTCCCGCTGCGTGCGGGTACGTTATTTTCTGCCGTTCGCCTCAACGCTGGGCGTCGGGGGCGATAGTTGCAACTCTGCCGGGTTGCCCGCCTTCAAAGACGCTGAATTCGGCCCATACGGGAAGGTGATCCGAAATTTCAATCGCTTCGGACAGCGGTAGATTGAATTCCCGAAGGAAATCATAAACGCCCGAGCGGCCGGTGAACTCGCTGGTCGCCTTGGTGGAAAAAACCAAATTGTCGTAGAGTTTCGTGCCCCGTGTGTTTGTGGCCACGCCCGAAATCGTGGGGATGAGGCCCGCGCTTTGCACCTGCGGAATGAGCCCTCGGTCGTCGATGTTGAAGTCGCCGAGAATGATCACGTCGTCTTCGTTGCGGCCGTCGTCGCGCACTTCACGATAGATCGCGCCGAGGTACTTGATTTCATCTTTAACTTCGTCGGGGTCGGTGTGAATGTTGACCAGCGAGAACGTCCAGGCTTGTTCTGGCGGCGGTCCTCGCACGCGAAACCAACCCACATACGGTTCGCGATGGATGACATCATTGGGATCGGCCACGACATAACACTGGTTGCGATCGACTTCAACCTTTTGCGTGTCGAAGATGTACGCGTATTGTTCCTTGCTGACCGTTCGCCCCAGCCGCTCGCTGATCACGTAGTCGTAGCGGCGCCCGCCGGCGTTGATCAGATCGATAAATCTCGGCAGAACGTCTTGATTCTTCGACCGCACTTCCTGGACAGCCACAATATCGAACTGACGAACTATTTGCGCCAGCCGGTCCATCACGACCGGTTTGTTGAGTTTGCTTTGTCCAAAAACTTGAATGTTGAATGAGGCCACGCGAATCACGCCGTTGGCGTTGCTGGCCAGGGCGCCTTGCGGCTCGGCTTCGCTCGGAATTTTCTCGCGAGCGCCGACTTCCAGGTTGCCGAGGCCCTTGATCTCGAAATTCTGGAAGAAGAACCAACCTGCGGCTGAAACGAGCGCAAGCAGCACAAGACCGGCTGATTTTTTCACGAGTCCCTCCTTGGGTAAACGCCGCTCGGCCTCCGGCCGAACCTTCAAGAATAGAGAAATAGCCAAGATTAGCAGCGGCGAACTCTAGCACAGCTCGCGACCGGCCGCTAGACCGATGTTAGACCAATTCCCGGCACATGGTTTCGATGCGGGCGATTTCGTCGGCCGTGATTTGATAAAGCCGATAGACGGCCGCGTCGAGTTGCTGTTCGAGATGTTGGCTGGCGGCGCCGTGAAGATTCTCACCGCCGCGCCGATGGAGTTTCCGAGCGGAATCGATAATGGTTTGGTGCAGTGTTTTTTCCAGATTGCTTTTGAAGTCGATGCGCCGAATCGGCAATTCGCCGAGTTGCCCCTTGTTGACCGACGCATACCCGCCCGCCAACTGTTTCGAAGCATGCCGTTGCCGGAAAAGGAAGGTTAGCAATTTGGAATTGAGCAAACCTAAAAGATAAAACGCGTCGGCTTGCAAATCCGCCGCGGCAAACACTTGCACGCCCAACGCCAAGGGCGATTCGCACCAAGCCGCCTGCAAGCGTTTGGTCAATCCCGAGCACACAATTTTGGGGTTATCGAAAAGTTTTCGCTTGCCTGGGCTGACCGTTGGCGCATCGAACGGCAACCGAGGCAGCGCGTAACGTCGCTTCTGGAATCGCACATTTCCTCGGCGGATGTGATACCGGTTGATCGAACCGCTGACGACGAAATCCCATTCTTCCTGCTGGGCGTTTTTATCGACGTTCTGGTCGGACGAGGAACCGTTTTGTTCAGACGCCTCACGCAAGGCAGCACCGATTTTTGCGGCCTGAAAACCTGTCACGCCACAGCGCAGCGTGGCCAGTTCGGCCAGCGGCGCGACGGGCGTCCTGACTTCCAAATCGGTTTCCGCATGGAGTGCAAACACGCCTTTGGCCCGCAGGGTTGCTTGCAACACGCGGCATCGCAGGCGGGTTGGCAACTGCCCGCTCGCCGCGGCGTCATACACGCCAACATGCTGCTGCTGGCTGGGCGCCGCCTTGCGCCAATACAACACATAAGGGTACACGTTCACGCCGGGGAACAGTTGCAAGTTGGAGCAGTCATCGATTCTTTCCAAGCAGGTTTCCCGCAGCAACATGTCGCGGCAGGCTTGGGCGTAGAGCAGCGAACCGATTTTGTTGGGCGTGATCATTGCGCCCACGCCGCCCGGCCGCAGCAAGCGATTCGCCTGCTCCAGGAACAGCACGTAAAGATCGTACGCGCCGCGGGCTGTCTGGTAGCGCGTCGACCAATACGGCTTCGCCGCCGCCAACGGTCCTTGAGAAAGGCGCCGCATGCCGACGTACGGCGGGTTGCCCAGCAGCATGTCGAAACCACTTTGGGCGGGGGCGCCGCTAAACACTTCGGGAAAGGCTTCGCGCCAGTCGAATTGCCGCCAATCAAAAGTGTGATCCGCGCCGCCGCTCGTCAACGGCGGTTGTTGCGGAGGCGAGAAATCGGCGCCTAGAAGTGCGTTGCCCGTGAGAACTCTCGCATCGAGCAAACGCGCCGATGTCGCCCGCGCCGGCTGTTTTCCCGCCGCCGAGTGAGCCGCACGAAACGACGGCAACACAGCACGCCGGGCAGCCGCCACCGCTTGCGGATTGACGTCCACGCCGTAGATGCCGGGGAGCTTCAAACGCAGCGCTTCCAGCAAGAACACGCCATCGCCACAGGCGGGATCCAAAACGCGGGCGTCGTGCAACAAGCGGTCGGGGTGAAAACGCCGCCAGACAGCCACGGCGTTTTCCACCACGTGCCGGGCGAGTCGGGGCGGCGTGTAGAAAGAGCCGCTTTCACGACGCGGTTCTCGATTGTTCGACACAACCATCCTTTCCGTTGGGTTGGGCGACGACATTTCACTCAGCGCGTTTACAATTCGCACGGTTACTAGCGGTTCGTTTAACGGCAAGCCGAAGGCGGCTGCGTTTTTAGTTCGAGTGGCATGTCGTGTTAAAACATGCGAAAGCATGAACTCCAACCGGTTTGGTCAGTCCTGCGGGGCGGCGGTGTGACGATACCTATTCATCGCGCCCGGGTCGCATAACCCCACTCGATTATAGGGCCGAATTGCCTCCGCGACAGACTGTTCAAAACGCCCCGCCATGTTCGACGTCACACGATGTTGGCCGGAAAGTTGCTTCGCTTCGTGCGAAATCTTCGCGACCGCCCGCCGCAACGGCAATTCGTCGGCACAAAGAAACTGGCGAACAGGCCCTCCTTCGGCGCGCGTCTGTTCGTAATAAGTGGCGGCGGCGAAGTAGAGCATCGTGCAAGCGGCGAACAGTCTGAAATCGGTCAACGCATCGTAACAGCTACTCACCAGATGGTCGATCATCGCCAATTCGCTGAACAACGCCCGCTGGTAGCTGCAAAGCGCCGGGGGCAGCGAACCTTTACTAAAGTGCTGTTCCAGAATAGACGCCAACCGTTCGATGCCGCAAAGCGAATGTGCGATGCCCGTGCTGTGCAAAGGATCGATAAAACCAGCGGTGTGCGGCAACGCCGCCCAGCCGGGGCCGACGGCTTGATTCAAACGCCGCTGCAAACGTGGGCTGAGAATGAGTTTTCCCGGGGAGGCCGCCAACGCGGCTTCGGCAAACTGCTCTTGCAGCGCGGGGTAATCGGCGAGCGTCCGCCGCCATAACTGTTGGGCCGATGCGGCGTCGGGTGGTTGGCGGCGACGCCCATCAAATACAAGGCCGGCGCTGGTGCGTCCGTCGAGGAAACGCAGTCGCCACAACCAACCGGTTTCGAGCAAGTGATGTTGGGCTGCATCATCGCAGGGGAAGGGCTGGTCGTCGCGGTTGGAGGGGGAAACGGCGTCGAGCATTTCAGACCACGGCGGCAGATGGTCGAAGTGCGAATAGATCGCCCAGGAGTTGGTGCGGAAGCGAACGCTCGAATCGCGCACGCCCAGCATTCGCGGCAGCCATGCGGCGGGACCCGTGGCGTCGACCACGAACCGGGCGCGAACTTCGAGGGGCTGTCCGTTTTGCTGGCCTCTGAGCCGCCACACGCCATCATAATGCGCCGCGTTGAGTTCGACCCGCTCTTCGGTTTGCACACCCAAGGCGGCGGCTTCGCCGAACAGGAAGGCGTCAACATCGGCCCGCAACCACTGCGTATCAGCTTGCTTTCGACTGCTGCTGGCCGCGACCAACAGCTCATTACCGTGATTGGGTGCGGCGGCGAAAGGCCGGTTTTTTTGCTGGGCGAAATAACTAAAGCCGCGTTTGCAGCCGCAGGTTAGGTGGGGATACGTTTCTCGCCACGAGCCGAATTTCGCCAACGGCAGCAGACGCGGCAAGTCGTAACGGCGGGCGATCGATGCCAGCACCAGGTTGGCCGTCGGCGTCGACGATTCGCCAATCGCGAAGCGAGGATGCGAGGCGCGGTCGAACAACGCGACGTCAAAACCGATGCGTTTCAAAATCATGGCCAGCAGCGATCCGGCAAAGCCGCCGCCGAGAACAAGTATCTGGCAATCGACCTTCTTCATGCGCCGCTCGTTTCGCTTTGACAGGGGCAGTCGGTCGCGACGCGCGGCAACACGACCTGCCGCAGATTCATCTCGGCGAGCCGCTCCGCGCGGCGCGGGCCGCAAAGAGTGCAAGCAAAGAATCGTTCGACATCCCAGAGGTCGACAAACACCCGGCCGCGCACGGGGTTCAAACCTTTTTCCAACACTTTTTCCAACGACGCCAGCGTGGGCGGCGCGTAATCTCCTTGCGTTGCCAGTTGCTCCATGACGCCGTTACCGGCACGCGTGGGAATGACCGCACAACACTGCACGCCGACTTCAAACGCCCATTCGATCGACCGCAACGCCCAAGCAACACCCTCTTCTTCGTTCTGGTAGGGAGGACGCAGCAGAATGAAGGCCCGCACGCCGATGTTGTTCCGCCGCAGAAAGTCCGCCGCGGCGGCGAAGTCGTCGAGTGTCAGGGCCTTGTTCAAACGCGGCAGCACGCGAGGATCGATGGTTTCCAAACCGAGCGCCACTTCTAGCGGCGGCGCCAGTAACTGTTGAAACTGCAACAGCCGCTGGCCACAAAACTTCGGATGGTTTTCCACAATCACCCGCTGAAATGGCGCCACATGCTGGGCGATTTTTTTGTAATCGGCGGGAGG
>QIKY01000277.1 GCA_003233175.1 Planctomycetaceae bacterium
CTCCCGGGCTGGCGACGCGATCTTTCAACACGGCGGGATGCTCGCCGGTTTCGAGCACCATGCGTGCGGCGCCCAGCAACGTTTGAGCCGCCAACAGCAAGGCCACGTCGCGGGGCAGGCCCATCTGCACGCCGCCATCGGCCAACGCTTCCAGAAAGACATAGGCGTAAGCCGGCCCCGAACCGGAAAGCCCCGTGACGGCGTCTAGCAATCGCTCCTCGACTTTTACCGAAACGCCTACCGATTCAAGCAACCGCGAGAGCAAGCCTTCGTCGTCGGCGGTGGCGCCCGCTCCCAAACTGAAACCGGCGGCGCAACTGCCAACCAGGCAAGGCGTATTGGGCATCACTCGGATCACACGTTCAGACCCCAGTCCGGCGGTCAGCCGTTTGAGGGGGATTCCCGCCGCAATCGAGACGAAGAGCTTGCCGGCGCTGAGGGTTTTGGCGTCGGCCATGGCGGCGTCGATGTATTGTGGTTTGACCGCCAGGAAGATCACATCGGCGCCGGCCACGACTTGCTTGTTGTCGGCAAAGGTGGTTGCTCCGGGCGCCACACTGGAAAATGCGTTTCGCGCGTCGGCCGAGGGATCGGCGGCTAGTAAATCGGCGCCGCTTACCAGTCGGGCGCCGACAAAACCACCCGCCAACGCTCGGGCCATTTGCCCCGCGCCGAGAAATCCTATTTTTTGGATTTGAGCCATGCCGATTATTTGTCTCTCTGGCGCCGGGCGAACCGTTGGAGTGTGCGAACAACAACAGGATAACGTTTGGGGCGCCTCAATAGCAATGTTTTAACTGGCCAGGGTCGCCTTTGGGCCGCCGCCGCTTGGTTTGCGTGAAATATAGGCCCACAGGCCGACGGCGCCGAATAACACGCCGGCGCTGACCCACTGGGAAATCGTGAGCGAAGTTCCCCACAGGCCCGGTTCGTCGGTTCGAATGATCTCGAGCAGAATGCGCGTCACCGGATACAACGTGATCAGCAGTGCGAACACTTCGCCATCGTGGCGGCGAAAAGGGTAGTACACCCACAAAAAGAAGAACAGCAAGGCGCCGTTGATCGAGCTGTAAATCTGAGTGGGATGCACCGGCAAACTCCGCTTTGGCAAACGTTCGACGCTCCAATGGGCGGTGCGTCCGTCGGCGAATTCGAGCGTCATGCTGCGATCGTTGAATTGCATCAGCGTGTGTAGGGCGTCGGCGTTTATTATTTTGGGAAAGCGCACGCGAACAATACGGTCGCCCACCGAAAGGCCCGCGATGTTCGCCGCGCCGCCCGGCGTGAGCGATGTGACCATGGGCGCTGCGTCGAACGTCATCCCCTCGATGCCAAACCGCCGCAAGTCGAGTTGGCTGGGCAGGGCGTCGGCGGGAATGGGCAACGATAAAGTACGGCCGTCGTCGGTTTCCAGAGTCAGTTGTTTTCCCGCGAAGGCGGCGACAGCCAACGCCCCGCGCAAGGCCCGCAGCGGCGGAAGTTGTATCGACTTTACCACGGCGCCCGTCGAAACTCCGGCTTGCTGGGCGGCGGAATGGGGCGCCACCCACTGAACGACCACTTGGCCCTGTTTGTTTTCTCCCAGGCGAATGCCGTGCAACAAACCTAACTGGCGCTGGCGGGCGTACGGCGGACTCTGCGCCGGGAACCGCAACGCCCACGCCTGCTGCGACAAATCTCCGTAACAGCAGCCGTTCAACAAACAGCCGATGCGGCCAATGGAAAGCCCAATCAATAAACTCGGCGCGATCAAATCGGCCACCGCGAGCGCGGGCAGCGCATGCCGCCGGACGAAAAAAAACGCCGCCGCCAAGGCGCCGATGAAAGATCCATACACCACCAGTCCGCCCTGCGTGACATTGGCCATGGCGGCCAGGGTTTCGGCGAGGGTTTCCCGCTGGAACTGCCCTTGGTAATTCTGTGCAATGTAAAACAGCCGGGCGCCGAAAATGCCCAAGGCGAACATCCAAAAGGCGAGCGAATAGATGAGATCGGGGTCGATGCCGACGCTTTTCGCGCGCCAGGCGGCTAGCCCGACGCCGGTGCAAACAGCAATCAGCAGCATCACGCCGTAACCTCGAATCGGCAACCCGCTCGCACCAAGACCGGTCGCCATTTCCAAACGCGGCAAGAGCAGCCAAATCATCAGCGCCACGACCACAAACACCGGAAGATAGCCGCGTGTTTCGGCGTTGATTCCTTGCCGGCGCAGGAGCCAGGCGAAGTAAGCCGCACAAAAGACCGCCCACAAAATCAACAGCCAGCCGGCGCCAAACAGCGGGAGCCCAAAAACTTCGTGAGGAATGGTGAAAAGAGTTTGCCTCAAGGATTACGCCCCAAAAAAAAAGAACCATGTTTCGGAAAAAATATCTCTTTCCGATCGCGACCCGCAACTTAGCATTCTTCGGAAAATAAGTGTCGGACGCCACCGCAAACACCGCACGCGCCCGTTCGCGATGTAGCAGGAAACAGTTTAACCACACAGCACACCGCGACCATAGCGCGGCTGACCGCCGCAACCAAAAAACGTTTTTGCCACAGAGCACACAGAGACCGCCGAGAAAATGCTGGAAAGTTAGGAATACAAGTTGTGAACAGGCTATGGCTCGGCTCCGCGGCCCTCTGCGTGTCTTTGCGGCCTCTGCGTTAAAACGAAATCTCTCGGCTGGCGCGGCTCTCTGGAATCAACGAAGAAAGGAAACGCAAAGGCGCGTGGAGGGCCGCAGAGAAAAGTGAGCCAAAACTTCATGACTTGAAAGCATGCCGACGATCAAAATCCGTGGTCTCGTCGCTCGGTGTGCTCGGTGGTTAATTTTTTTGTGGCTGGTTTGTGTTTCGCGTCTTGTAAACTCCAACGGCGCGGCGGGAGTAGCACGTAAGTGAAGCGCTCACGCCTCACTGGAAGCCCCTATTTGAGCAGTTACTATCGATTTCATTCAATGCCAAATGTTACAATTGCCTTTTGGCGGCGGCTTGAAGGCCGAAACACACTGCCGTACACTACTTACGACGTTTCTTCATTCATCCTTTGAACGGCCGAATTATGGCGACCGCCACCGAAATCGCCCACCAACGCTGTCTTTCTCCCACTTGCGGGGCGACGTTCAGTGTAGACGAAGTTCGCGTGAATTGTTCAGCCTGCGGCAGTCTGTTGGATGTGGTCTACGATTGGGATCGCGCCCAGCCGCCCAAAAATCTGCAAGAATTCGAAGCTAAATGGTCGCGTCGTTACGATCCGCTCTGCTTTAGCGGCGTCTGGCGGTTTCACGATTTGCTGCCCTTCGCACCGCCGGAAAAAGTGGTCACGGTGGGCGAAGGTCAAACGCTCTTGCAACAGGCCGATGTGGTGGCGAAATACGCCGGTTTGAACGCCGGTTCGTTGTACCTGCAATACGAGGGCATGAACCCTTCGGGCAGTTTCAAGGACAACGGCATGTCGGCGGCCTTTACGCACGCCCACATGGTCGGCGCCAAACGCGCCGCCTGCGCATCGACGGGAAACACCAGCGCCTCCCTGGCCATGTACTGCGCCGCAACGCAGTTGATGCGCGCGGTGATTTTCATCGGCGCTGGAAAAATCGCCTACGGGAAACTCTCGCAGTCGTTGGAATATGGCGCGCTCACGGTGCAAATCGCGGGCGATTTCGACGACGCCATGCAGCGCGTGCGCGAAGTCTCGGAGCGGCTCAATATCTACTTGGTCAACAGCGTGAATCCTTTTCGTCTCGAAGGCCAGAAGACGATCATGTACCGCGTGCTCGAAGCGCTGCGTTGGGAAACGCCCGATTGGATCGTCGTGCCCGGCGGAAATCTGGGCAACAGCAGCGCTTTCGGCAAGGCGTTCATGGAACTCCAGGAGTTGGGCCTGATCGACCGCATTCCCCGACTGGCGATTATCAACGCCACGGGCGCCAATACACTTTACGAACTGGTGGAAAATAGGGGCCTGCGGTTCAACGCCGGACACATCGACGACAACATCACCACGAAATACACGCAAGATCTGGACGCGGAAAACAAAAAAGCCTCGACCATCGCGAGCGCCATCGAGATCATCCGCCCGGTCAATCTATCCAAATGCTTGCGCGCGTTGGACGTCTGCGACGGAGTCGTGCGGGAAGTATCCGACCAGTTGATTCTCGACGCCAAGGCCAAAGTCGGCGCCGGCGGCATTGGCTGCGAACCGGCCAGCGCCGCCAGCGTGGCTGGCGCCAAACTCTTGGTCGAAGAAGGCGTGATCGCACGGAGCGACCGCGTCGTTTGCATTCTCACCGGCCACCAACTCAAAGACCCATCCGCCACAATCGCCTACCACACGACCGATCAAGAAAAATTCAACGAAGTGCTGGGCAGCCGTGGCGTGAAACGCGCATCGTTTGCAAACAGGGCGGTGGTGGTGCCCAATGAACTGGAGCAAATCATCAAGGCCATTTCGCTGTACAGTTAGGATCTTTCGGGTTTTCACAATGCAGTGGCAAGTGGTTGCGCCACGAAGGTCCCCACGCGGCCGTTGGTTACAATCAAAAACGTTTTTGCCACAGAGCACACAGAGTTCACCGAGAAAAACGAGTCAAGGAATTCATGAACGGATGACAACGCCCGACGCACCACACGCGGCGGCCGCTGTGGCAAATTCATTGCCTGATTTGTTCCAGCGAGACGCGTATAGCTTGCCGGCGTTTCAAAACCGGGACCTCAAAAAAACTGCTGAAAGAAACAAGTTTTTATGGCCTTGCTATTCAGAGAAGATAAACGACGAATGCGTCTCTCGGTGAACTCTGTGGCCTCTGTGGCAAAAATCACTTGGAAGAACTCCAAGACAAAACACTTCTACTTCCAGTTTTCGAGACTAAATGACCACTACACGCATCGCCATTAACGGCGCCGCCGGCCGCATGGGCCAACGACTCATCGCTCTGGGCAGCCAGGACGAATCCTTGAAAATCGTGGCTGCCTTGGAGTACGCCCAACACCCCGAACTGGGACGCGACGCCGGTGAATTGGCCGGCGTCGGCCCGATTGGCGTTCCGCTGGCGGCTGAACTGGGCGAACTGCCGCAAGTGGTGATCGATTTTTCCGTCCCGCAAGGCGCCGAGAAAATCACGGCCTGCTGTGTTCGTCGCGAGATACCGTTGGTCATGGCTACCACCGGCCTCAGCACGGAACAACGCACCGCCGTGGAAACCGCCGCGCACAAAATTCCCGTGGTCTGGGCGCCAAACATGAGTTTGGCTGTGAACCTGACCTTCAAACTGGCCGAATATGCGGCCCGGGCGCTGAAAGACTACCCCCGCGGCGCCGATGTCGAAATCATTGATCGGCACCACCGCTTCAAGGAAGACGCACCCAGCGGAACCGCCCTCTTTTTCGGCAAGGTCATCGCCGA
>QIKY01000254.1 GCA_003233175.1 Planctomycetaceae bacterium
CAATGCCGCTTACCCTGGGCTATGGTATGCAACCCCTGCGGGGTATTCGCCTTGCGGCGACCAACGAAATTCGGCCAAACTTGGAACTACTAACATTACAATAGCCAAGTTTGCCTGGATCGCCATGCTACGAATTTAGCATCCGCTCGATCGGATAAAAATTGAACAGCCACGCTCGAAATCTTCGCCGAAAGCGTCGTCCTGGCAGAGGGCGTCGGCAGCTCACGACACAACTGCTGGAGCAACGGCTGTTACTCGCCAGTGTTTGGCAAAATCCGGTGCGCGCCGAGGACGTTGATGATTCCGGTTTTACTTCGTTAACCGACGCCCTACTGCTGATTGCCGATTTACGAGTCAACGGGCCCGCCCCATGCGCTTCCGGCGCCTCAGCCGGGCAAACGCTGTGGCTGTTGGCCGACCACCTGGGCGCGATTCGCGATATCGTTAACGACGCCGGCGCGTTATTGAACCGCATCGCCTACGTTTCCTTTGGCAACGTTCTTAGCCAGACCGATCCGCTCATCGCGACGCGTTACCTGTTCACCGGCCGCGAATTCGACCCGGAAACCGGTCTCTACTACTACCGCGCCCGATACCACGACGCCAACATCGGCCGGTTTACCAGCGAAGACCCCATCGGTTTCGCCGGCGTCGATTCTCACCGGATCAGCCGCCGGTAGGCAATGTCTTTGAGTTCCGACCGCGTTTCCCAGGCGGAAAACCCGAGTGGTTTCGAGAGGTCGACCTCCACGCGGGTGCTGATGCGGCGGCCTTGAACGGCCAGATTCACCACCGCTTTATTGTCGATCCAGACCTCAATCCTTCCCGGCCGCACGCGCACGCGAAAACGGTACCAGCGATTTTCGTCGAAGCGGAGATAACGCGTGGTTTCGTTCTGTGAGGCGTCGTCGCCGTCGATGCTGGAAATTCCCACCACGCCGCCGCCCCAACCGCCGTTGATAAAACTGCAATGCGAGTCGCCGTAGGGAATGGTGGCCGCGCTAAAAAAATCGACGCCTTCCAGCTTGCGTGCTTTCCAGCGGAGTTCGTAGTTGGTTTGAGGGAATTTGCCGGTGTACGTCACGCCCGTCATCGAAGCGCCAAAATCAAATGCCATGCAGCCCTCGCCGCCGGGCGCGCTCTTCTCAACGGTAACCTCTCCCTCGCCGCCGAAATTGGTCGATTTCCAACCGGCGAGCGTGCGTCCGTCAAAAATCGAGATCCAGTGGTTACTTGCGGGAGGGTTTTGCAGAGGTTTTTCGTCGCCTAGCGCCGGCGGCGCGATCAGAAAAAGAAACGCACCCGCGGCGCCCAGCCAACGAAACGAACCTGCAGACCGACACAACCGGAACAACCCGCTCGAATACCGCTGCAATCTATCGAATAACACGATCTTTCTCCTGCGCGCATTTTGGAAAATTTGATATCTTGCGGAAGTCGATATCGCTCCACGATACGTCCCCGATTAAAATAAAACAACGCTGGTTGGTTTCTTACCGCCGTCTGGAAGTAAACCTCGCCTATTTGTTGGAGACGACCCCTATATCTTATGCTTGATCGCCTTACCACGCTTGGCCGCTGCTTGCTCGCGCTATTCCTATTGTATTGGATGGCGTTGTTTGTCGGCACGCATATTCCGAACTTGGCGGCGCCGGGAGCGGTTTCGGTGAATGACAAAACCTTGCATTTTCTGGGCTACGCCGGACTGACCTTCTTGGCGGCGGCGTTTACTTTTCGCCAAACTCGCGTTTCCCGGCGACGGCTCTTGCTGTTGCTGGCGGCGGTTGCCCTGTACGGCGTACTAGATGAACTTCTTCAAATCCCCATTCCTGGGCGCCGGGGTGAGTTCAACGATTGGGTGGCCGATGTGTTGGGCGCTTTGGCGGGCGCCGGGTTGTATTTCGCTCTGCTGGGAGTCGGTCGGCGGTTGGTCGGTGTTTGCCACGGCGTTCCGTTGAAATCGGTAAACGCGCCGGCGACGGAAGTCGGCAAGGCGCCGAACGTCTGAATAAATTTCTGGCGATGAAACGCGAGCGGGCGCCAAAGAATAGCGCGTAGAGTATTTTACCCATCGCCTAATTGCGGTTTATACTTCGCACGGCTACCAATGGCTCGTTTAACGGATTATTCACGAGATCGACTCTGATCACTGCAAGTGGTGATATGAAACAACTTTGCGGATATCTTACCCAAAACGCCGCGCTAATCAGCCGCCACGCGCTAGCGTCCGGTTCTGTGGGGAATTGCAACAACCGGACGCTAGCGCGTGGCGGCTGATGAATAATCCGGGCTAGAGGTGTTCATGAAACTCGCCACGTTCTCTCCGGCCGCCGTCGATGCCTCTCATGGCGCGGAACCCCGCTTGGGCGCGCTATCGGCCGATGGAGAAAAAATGCTCGACCTGGCCGCCGCCGCAGTGCGATTCAACCACGATCCTGCGCCGTTCGCAGATATGCTCGCCTGGCTCGACGCGGGCCAAGCCGCCCAAGACACGACGCGCGAACTGCTCGACCTTACGTCATCCGACATTGCCTCCCAAAACATCGCCGCCCAAAACACTGCCGCCCAAAACACTGCCGCCCAAAACACTGCCGCCCAAGACATTACCGCCGCCGAACCCGACCCGGCCTTGGTGTTTCCCGCCGACGGCCTCCGGCTGCTGGCGCCGCTGCCGACGCCGCGCTCGATTCGCGATTGCCTCAGTTTTGAACGCCACCTGATTCAGGCCACTAGAACCGTGATCAAATGGCGTTCGCCCTTCTTGGCGGCTTGCGACGCCTGGAAAGAAAAACTCACTGGATCGCCGCTGTTCGGCGCCCCGCGCGCCTGGCGAGAAAGACCGATCTACTACAAAGGAAATCCCCACAGCGTGGTGGGCCACGAAGCCGATGTCGTCTGGCCGGCGTTCACCGAAAAACTCGACTTCGAACTGGAGTTCGCCATCGTGATCGGTCAGTCGGGAAAAAACATTCCCGAATCGCGGGCCGGGCAACACATTGCCGGATTCCTGATTTTCAACGACTTCAGCGCCCGGGATTTGCAAATGCGGGAAATGGCTGGGCGGCTGGGCCCGGCCAAGAGCAAGGATTTTGACACCGGCAACGCGTTTGGGCCTTGGTTGGTCACGCCTGACGAAATCGTTGATCCTTATAATCTTGCCATGCGCGCGCGTGTCAACGGCGAACTCTGGACCGACGCCACCAGCGCCGAAATGCATTTTCGTTTCGAGGAGATTATCGCCTATATCTCGCGAGATGAGACTCTCTTTCCCGGCGAAATCATCGGCTCCGGAACGGCGCCCGGAGGATGTGGACTCGAACTCGATCGCTGGCTACAGCCCGGCGATATCGTGGAATTGGAGGTGGAAGGTTTGGGCTTGCTCAGAAACCGCATCGTGCGGCCCAGCGGTGAAGAACCGTAATGCCAGCTTTTGATCACGGCCGCGGGAAGAGATCGTCGAAGTCCATGCTTCGTGTTCTTCGCGTCCTTCGTGGTGAACCTGTCCGGCCACGATTCTCCATGACGCCGAACGACCAAGGTCACCACGAAGGACGCGAAGAACACGAAGGGGAAGAGTCGGGCGTCGGGGAACAAAACGTTTGACGCCAGCCTTCAATGTGACGTGTTGAAGTTGATGAGCAATCCAATCCTCTATCTCGCCGGATGCCAGACAGCTTGCGGACATCGATTTTCTGGCATGTCTTCGGGATGAGAACAGGACGTGTATACTTCACGCGGCTGGCAATGGCTCGTTTAACGCCACTCCAATTGCAAACCGCAAGGTGCGCCCCTTGCCCGGTTTCCCGCCAATTCCCGCCATTTCAGTTGAGGTTGACATTCGAGGGCGTCTGGCTTACAAATCGCTCGCTTACGCCATCACTTTTTGCGCGAGGGCCCGCCATTCGAGTAGCCTGAAGACCGCATTGGAGGGGCGTGGCGAAAATTCAAACCCTTCCGCCGTGGTTCCGCTCCCGTAGCGGCGGAACGCGCAAGGCCCAGCATAAGCATTAACCGCATGATCAACCGCATTCAATTCCCTCCCCTCGCCTTGGAGCCGGTCGAAACCTATCAGGCGAGCCATTCGGTGCTTCGCCAAGACTCGGCGGGCGGATTGAAGCATGTTCTTTTTAGCCCATTGCACTACGAAAAGAACTATGCCTATCCTTTGTTCGTGTGGCTCCACAGCGCCGGTCGCGACGAAACGGAATTACGCCGGATCATGCCGCTGTTAAACATGCGGAATTATGTCGCGATTGGGCCCCGCGGCGCGGCGGCGGCCGATTCTGGCGACGGCGGTTACGATTGGCCCGACACCCTGCACGACGCCGCGCGGGCCGAAGAAGACGTGCTCGAAAGCATCGCATTGGCGAGGGAGCGTCGAAATATCGCGACTAGCCGGGTGTTTCTGGCCGGGTTTCAAACCGGCGGCGCCATGGCGCTGCGTATAGCGCTCAGACGCCCCGAAATGTTTGCCGGCGCCCTCTCGATTGGCGGCCAATTTCCCCAAGGCAACCAACCGCTGGCGAAACTCGACCAACTACGGCGCTTGCCGCTGCTGGTCGCCCAAGGACGCGATTCCCAACGTTACCCCGTCGACCAGGCTTGCGCCGATTTGCGTCTGGCACATTCGGCGGGCCTCTCCATCTCGCTCCGCCAATATCCCTGCGGCGACGAACTCACCACCCAAATGCTCCACGATATAGACGTCTGGATGATGGAGATTGTCACGGGGGTTAAAATATCGGCTGACGAAAATTCGCTCCCGCCAAATACGAATTGACGCGAGCCGAACATGCCGATTCCCCTTGACGACCCCATTCTGCTGGCGCCCAGCCCGACGCCGTTTCGCGACGATGATTCGATCGATTTCGAGGCCATCGAGCGCAATGTGCGGCGTTGGCGGCAAACGCCGCTCTCGGGGTTCGTGTTGAACTCGGAAAACGGCGAAGAGGCTTTTCTGTCAGAGGCCGAAAGGCTGGAAATCGTCCGCGTCGTGCAGCGGGCCAATGAAGGCGAGAAGTTGATCGTGGGCGGCGTCGATTGCCCGTCGGTGACGGAATCGTTGCGGCTGGCGGAGGCGCTCGTGGAAGCCGGCGCCGAACTGCTGCGCGTGAGGATTCCTCGCCTGACCGAAAACGTGCGAGGCTATTTTGAAGCCCTGATTCCCCGCGCGCCGGCGCCGATCATCATGATTCACCAAATGGCGCCGGGAAAGTTTTTGAGCACATCGCCCATGTTGGGCGCTTCGGCGGAGTTGCTGGGCGAACTTGCGTCGCTCGACAATGTGTTTGGATATATCACGTCGGACAACCTGCGTTTTGAAGCGCGGGCGCGCACCTTTATTCCCCCGGAGAAACGCTTCTGGATCGCCAACGGCGG
>QIKY01000319.1 GCA_003233175.1 Planctomycetaceae bacterium
GAGATTCGAGTTCCATCGTCAAGCACCATTCATAAATGGACTCCAGTAAACCGGGCCCTTTGTCCTGATGAACTTCGATGGCGGAACCAATCACATCGTGCGTCATACTGTTTGCGGAGGAAAACAACGCATGCATCGAAAGGCCTTTCATGCAGCGGAAACGAGGAAACAAACAGGATTTCTCCGTTCTCTCCGTTCCCTCCTGTAAACTCAAGCCCGCGTAATGATGAACGTTCCAGGCAAACTCCGTGAACGGTTAATATTTTTCACGGCGCAAGGCGACCGGCGCACATGAAATGGCCCCTCCGAAATCAGATTCTGCTGCCCTTGGCGACGACGCTCGTTGTTGCCGTCGGGCTGATCGCCGGAGCATCGGCCTATTGGGCGACCCTTCGCGCCGAACAACAAACCGCCGCCCGCCTGGAGCAAGTGGTCGACACGCTGGGCGGCGCCCGCATTCCCTACACGCCTCGCATTCTCGAACAAATGCAAGGACTCTCCGGGGCCGATTTTATCGTCTTCCGGACCACCGGCGAAGTGGTTGCATCAACCATCAGGCTGGAAGCAGGCGCCGGCCAGGAATTGCTACGGGCGGCGAAACCGATTTCTGAAAATCGGCGATTGCAGAATCTGTCGGAATATCCGGCGATTGAGGTCGGCGCGAATCGATACTTCGCCGCTGCTTTACGACCCGCCGGCGCCAACCAAACCACGACCCTCATCGTGCTCTATCCTGAAAGCAGTTGGCGGTCGGCGCGATGGCAAGCCGCCTTCCCGCCGTTGGCGCTCGGCGCCGCGACCATTCTCGCCATGCTGGTTGTGGCGGCGGGGCTGGCGCATCGAATCAGTCTGGGAATTCGTCGTGTGCAACAGCAGGTGTCGAGAATCGCGGAAGGACATTTCGAACCGCTTGAGGTGGGGCGGCGCGACGATGAACTGCGCGAGTTGGCGCTTTCGATCAATCATATGTGCGGCGAATTGCAGTCCATGCACGGCAAGATTCGCGAAGCCGAGAGGTCGGGTTTGTTGTCGCAACTAGCGGGCGGGTTGGCGCATCAATTACGAAACGCCGTTACTGGCGCCCGCATGGCGATTCAAATCCATCAAAAGCGATGCGCGGCCGACGGCCAAGATGAAAGTTTGGCCGTGGCGCTTCGCCAACTGTCGTTGACCGAAGAGCATGTCAAGGGCTTGCTCTCTTTGCAACGCAAGGAGCCGAGTGAACCGACTCCAGGACTGTTGCGCGAAATCGCCCGCGAAGTCGTCGACCTGACATCACCCGCCTGTACGCACGGCCGCGTGGCGTTAACGTTGCAAGACGACCTGCCGCGGCGCGTGTGGGTGGCCGATGCGGATCCGGTGCGTTCGGCGTTGCTGAATTTACTGTTGAACGCCATTGAGGCGGCCGGTCCTGAAGGGGAAGTAAGCATCGGCCTGAAAGCCGACGGGGCGACGATCGCGATTGATGTTCGCGACAACGGCCCCGGCCCTCCCGAAAACTTGAAACAAACCCTGTTCGAGCCGTTTGTCACGACCAAACCGGAGGGCGTCGGGTTGGGTTTGGCGTTGGCGCATCGCACGGCGCGCGATCAAGGCGGTGAACTGACGTGGCGTCGGGAGAACGACCAAACCGTATTTTGCCTTTCGCTTTCAGCCGCGTCGGGCTACGATCAACAGAACAGAGTGGGCGCCACCGACCACGGAGAGCAAGCATGAGCCACGTGTTGATCGTAGACGACGAACCGAGTATTTGCTGGGCCTTTCAGGAGTTTCTTCGCGAGGAAGGCCACGAAGTGAGCGTTGCGTCGTCGGCGGAGCAAGCGTTCGAAATGACTGCCGAAACGCCGCCCGATGCAATCGTGCTGGACGTGCGCCTGCCGGGAATGGACGGCATTTCGGCCATGGAAAAACTTCACGCCCAAGTGCGGCATGCGCCGATCGTGGTGATCACCGCCTTCGGCAATTTGGAAACCGCCGTGCGCGCACTCGACGCCGGTGCTTTCGACTACCTCACCAAGCCATTCGATCTGGAAGACGCGGCCGAAGTGGTGCGGCGGGCGTTGCAGTCGGCCGAAACGCCTAGCGAGAGCGCGAGTATCGATTCCGGGCAGTCGATCGTGGGTAAGTCGGCGGCGATTCAAGCGGTGTTCAAACAAATTGCCCAAGTGTCCGATAGCAACGCTTCGGTGCTGATCACGGGCGAAAGCGGTACGGGCAAGGAGTTGGTCGCCCAGGCGATCCACGCCCATAGCCGCCGCCGCGAGGCTCCATTTCTGGCCGTGTGTTTGGCGGCGTTGAGTCCGACGCTGGTCGAAAGCGAACTGTTTGGCCATGTGAAAGGGGCCTTCACCGGCGCCGAACAGCCGCGGCAAGGGCTGCTGGAGCAGTGTCACGGCGGCACGGTGTTTCTCGACGAAATCGGCGACGCCCCGGAGTCGCTGCAAGTGAAACTTTTGCGAGCATTGGAGTTGCGGCAAGTGACTCCGGTCGGCGGCTCCGAACCTCGCCAGACCGACTTTCGCATTATCGCGGCCACGAATCGCGATTTATCGGAGCGGATGACGTCTGGCCATTTTCGCGAAGATCTTTTTTATCGCCTGGCGGTGTTTCAAATTGAATTGCCGCCGCTGCGCGAGCGGCTCGACGACATTCCGCTTCTGGCAAGCGCGTTTCTTCACAAAATGGGCCCGCCGTACGACCAGCGGCGTTTCAGCGATGCAGCGCTTTCGCAACTTCGCCTCCGCCCGTGGTGGGGGAATGTGCGGGAATTGAGAAACGTGGTCGAACACGCCGCGATTGTCGCCCGCGGCGGAACAATCGGCCCCGAACATTTGCCGCCGCCGCTTTCCTCGCTACATAACAAACAACACGTTGAGGCCTCGCCCGACCGCTTGCAAGCCGACGTGCAAAACTGGGCCAAGCAGCAGTTTTCATCTCCGTCCGAGACGCCGTTGTACGAGCAGTTGTTGTCGATCATCGAGCCGCCGTTGCTGCAAGCAGCGCTCGCACAATCGAAAGGCAACCGCGCCGCCGCAGCGGATATTTTGGGCATCCACCGCGCTACGTTGCGACAAAAAATTCGCCGCCACGGCCTGGATCACGATGCAACGGAAGTTTCCTAGCAATTCTGAACCGCGCGACCAAAACGTGCGACAAAGGAATGGCCATGGATGACGTCCGACGCATCAAACTCTGTGTGCTCGGTGTTCTAGTGGTTAAAATATTTGGTAACCGTTCATTGCGCTGCGGGAATTTGCGATAGCCATCCAGCCGATAGATCAAAATCCATGAACGGTTACTCTTCTTCTTTCGTGCCGTTCGTGTATTTCGTGGTCGTAAAATGACCCCGGCAAAAGGATGGAACAAAAGAATGTCACCACGCAGGTCTCGTAAAGGGAACCACGAAAGACACGAACGGCACGAAAACCTTGACGGCGGAAAGAAGGCAGTGCTCGTTTCTCTCGTCTTCCTATTCATTCGTCGTAACCGTTCGCGATGGCGAAGAAAATCGAGACAACGACTATAGCCGACAGCGAATATCCCGTGAACGGTTGTGGAGCAAGGGAAACGCAGAGGCCGCAATGTCGCGGAGGGCCGCGGAGAAGAATAAATCGTTTTGAAACGCCAGTGAGTTCAGACCATCCTTTATTGCCTGATTGATTCGAACGCGAAGAAATAGAAAGAAATCGAATTCGCATGAGCACGCCATTGGCCGCCGCCAAAATTGTTGACACTCGCATGGGGCTGCGCAATTCAACCACCCGCATTCCGTTCCGCTACGGCAAGGCGTGTCTGACCGCCTGTCCTCAGATCGTGGTGCAAGTGAACATCGCCCAGGGCAAACAGGCCGGCGCCAGCCAAGCCGGATACAGCGCCGACTGCCTGCCGCCGGGCTGGTTCGATAAAACGCCCGGTAAAACTTTTGCCCAGCAGATCGACGATATGTTCACGATCTTCGCGCAAGCAGAAGCCGCGTTTCGGCAAGAGTTCTCGCAACCGTGTGAGTTTTTTACGGGTTGGCTGGCGGCGTATGAGCAGGTTCACTGTTTTGCGAAAGACAACCAGTGTACTCCGCTGCTGGCGAGTTTTGGCGTCAGTCTGTTTGAACGCGCCTTGATCGACGCCCTGCTGCGGGCAAACAACCTGAGCTTCGCCGCCGCCATGCAAAGCAATGCGTTGGGCCTCGCGCCGGAGGCCGTTCACGCTTCGCTGGCTGGTTTCTCGCCGCAAGATTGGCTGCCCGCCCAACCGCAACGGAGTCTTTATGTGCGGCACACCGTGGGGCTGGGAGATCCGCTCACCGCGTCCGACGTTTCACCCAGCGAAAACACAGACGCTCCTTGGCCCAGCGATGGTTTCCCCGTCGCTCTGGAAGATTACATTTCCCGGTGTGGTCTGAAATACTTCAAAATCAAAACCTGCAACAATCTTGACGTCGATCTGGCCCGTTTGCATACGATTGCCGATTTAATCGAGCGGTATCGGGGCGACGATTATTTCGTCACGCTCGACGGCAATGAACAGTATTCCACCGCCGAGGATTTTGATGGGCTGATCGACGCCATTTGCGGCAGTGCGGCGTTGGCAACCTTTTGGCGGCGGACCTTGGTCATTGAGCAACCGCTTGATCGCCGCATCGCGCTCGACGAACAACACACCGCCGGCATTCGGCGGCTGGCGGCTAGCAAGCCGGTTATTATTGATGAATCCGATGGCGAACTGGGCTCCTACGCTCGCGCCATTGAACTGGGTTATCGGGGCGTCAGCTCGAAAAACTGCAAGGGCCCGATCAAGAGCATTCTCAACGCCGGCCTCACCTGGCTGAACAATGAGCACGGCGCGGCTGCGAACTATGTCATGACCGGCGAAGATCTCTGCACGGTGGGCGTGGTGGCCGTGCAGTCGGATCTTTGCCTGATCGCGGCGTTGGGGCTGACGCACATCGAACGCAACGGCCACCATTACCATCGTGGTCTTTCCTATCTTCCCGAAGGGGAACAACGTGCGGCGTTGGCCGCGCATGGCGATTTTTACGCCTGCGAGCATGGCGTCGCGGGGCCGCATCTCACAGATGGAAAATTCAACATCGGCTCACTACAATGCACGGGCTTCGGTTTTGATGTAACGCCCGATTTTTCCACCATGCAATCTCCCGACCAATGGGAATATGCTTCGTTGGGCTTGGAGTAACAGATCAGATGAAACACGCGTCCAACCCCCAGGCCGCCCGCCGCTTCGCGAAAGAGGTGGTGCTCACGCTTCGCGACGCGGGGCACGAAGCGCTGTGGGCCGGCGGTTGCGTGCGCGATGAACTGCTCGGCATTCAGCCCGCCGATTACGATATCGC
>QIKY01000010.1 GCA_003233175.1 Planctomycetaceae bacterium
TCACGCTTCCAGCAACGACGCATCAACGGCGCGGCGCAGCGCCGCGATTCCCTCGCCGATACTCCGGGGAGATTGCACGCCGAAACTCAGCCGCATGGAGGAGCGGCCGCGCGGAGCGCCGTCTGCGGCGAAGCAGTGTATGCCGGGAACATACAACACGCCTTCGACGCAGCACCGCTGGAAAAACTCCGACGACGCTCCGGTGTCAATTTCGGCGGGCAACGTGACCCATACATAAAGGCCGCCCCGGGGACGCAGCCACGCGACGCCTTCCGTTTGGCCGAACTGTTCTTCCAAGGCGGCCAGCATGGCGTCGCGTTTTTTTTGGTAGGCGGCGCGCAAACGGGCCACTTGCGGCGCGAGCCCTCCTTGGGCGATCACCCGCACCATGATTTGCTGGTTCAAATTGGGGGAGCCGAAATCAATATTTCCCTTCAAATTGAAGATTGGTTCGATCAGTTGCCGCGGCAGAATTCCCCAGCCCACCCGCACGCCGGGCGAAAACGATTTGGAAAACGTTCCCGCCACCACGACGGTGTCTTGTTCCTCATCGGCGATGCGGGTGCTCGGTTCGTCTGGGCCTTCAAATCGTAATTCCCGATAGGCGTTGTCTTCCAGGAAGTAGATTTTCCGGCGTTTGGACCAACGTTTCACAATCGCCAGTAGTTCGACGCGTCGGGCGAAGGGCGTGCAAACGCCGCGAGGATTGTCGAAGTACGGCACCAAATACAAGGCGCGCACCCGATGCAGTTCTTCGCGGCTTTCCAGTTCTTCAAACGCCGCTTCCAAAGCCTGCGGGATCATCCCCTGTTCGTCGGACGCCACCGACCACGAACGCGCTCCGAAATTCGCCAAGGCGCCCAAATACACAAAATACGTGGGCGCCGCGCATAGCACGATGTCGCCGGGGTTCAGCAACGCCTCGGCGGCTAAGTGCAGCAATTGATTGCTGCCTGCAGTCACGATCACTTGCTCCATCTCGGGTGGGCGGCCGGCAGCGCCGTCGGCTCGAACGGTTTCGGCAATGATGGCGTCTCTCAATTCGGGCAGACCGGCGGTCGTGCCGTATTGGAGCGACGCCTGGGCCAAGGCGGGGTCTGAAAAAATCGCCTCCATTGCGGAGCGAACCGCTTCGGTGGGCAGGGAGGCTTGGTCGACGAAGCCGGCGGCCAGCGAAATGAGTTCAGGATTCTCCAAAGCCCTTGACATCAATTCGCTGATCGGTTGGCCTTCGGCCCATTGGGCGCGTTGGCTAAATGGTTCGTCGTGATGCACGTTGCTGTCCTTGTGTGGGGAGCTGATTACAATAAACGCGGTATTCTAAATTCTAGCGCTCGGCCGGGCTTGGCGTTGCAGGAAACCGATCGATATGCAAACACCGCATGGCATTCGGCATATTTCACAAGCTGCTTGGCGGCTGCTTTTTCCGCCGATGTGTCCGTTTTGCGAGGCCACGGGCCATCTCGATGGCGCTCTCTGCCCCGCCTGCCGAGAAACACTGGCCCCTACTCAGGGTAACACATGCGGCCGATGTGGCGCGCCGGCGCCTCGCCACCTTGCCTTGGAAGCCGGCTGCCCCCGGTGCCGGAAACAGACGTTCGCCTTCGCCGGCGTTTATGCCTTGGGAGATTATGCCGGCCCGTTGCGGAAGGCCGTCATCAAAATGAAACGTCCGTATGGGGAGTTGCTGGCACTCTCTTTGGGGGAGGCATTGGCCGGAATCATTCCAGACGCTACGGTATTCGACGCAATCGCGCCGGTTCCAATGCATTTGACGCGTCGGCTGGCGCGCGGCGTGAACAGTCCCGAGATCCTCGCCGAGGCGATTGGACGCAGCGTCGGGGCGCGGGTCTGTATTGACTTGCTTCGCCATCGTCGTAAGATTGCTCAGCAGAGTGCTTTAGCGCCCCAGGAACGAAAGAGAAACGTGCGCGAGGCGTTCCGAGTTTCATCGTCTTGGAAAATAGCCGATGCCTCGATCTTGCTGGTAGACGATATTCTTACCACCGGGGCCACCGCCGATGCTTGTACGAAAGTATTGCTGGCGGCTGGCGCCGCTCAAGTTCGGGTGGCGGTCGTGGCGCGAGGCGGCGCAACCAGTTAGGAACAGTCCTGAATTTACATGCCGAATTAAAAGCCCGGCATTTTGAAAATGCCGGGCTTTTCTGAACGACAACCGGTAACTTATTACAGGACTATACCTTAGGGCGCCACGGGATAGATATTGCTCGGCTGATTCCAACCGGCAACAGCCCCGAACGTCGCCAGAGGCGTTCCATTAATCACGCGAGTCGACCCCATGGAGAATCCAACTCCGACGTCCAACGCACGGCCCAGTAAACGGAAGCCGCATCCGTTCCGCACGGCCGTTTTGCGCGGCCTCGGTTTGGTGATGCCGCCGCTACTGACCATCGTCTTGTTTATTTGGGCTTGGAACACGATTGAAAGTTATGTGCTCACTCCGCTGGAGGGCGCCGCCAAATACGTGATTGTGTGGTCGGTCGAAGACGTGCTCACCGAAATACCGCCGGAGGTCGATCCTGACGCGATATCCGTGGCGGTGGAAGGCCGGCAAGTGAGGCTGCGCGAGTTATTTCCCCAGCAGGTTCCAGCCTACAAAAATTTACGCAAGGAAGTGGCGCGACGCGGCGGTTGGGATCTTTCCTTCAAGTACGATGGCCAAGTGTATTTCCCGGTGGAAGGCGGGGAATGGATACCGCAAACCGTGGTCGATGAAGTGCTGCTCATTCCCGGTATTAGCTCGCCGACCACTTCGTACGAATATTACGAACAGTATGTGCGGGTAAAATATTTGAATCGCAGCCAGACGGTGCCGATTTTCCTGCTGGTGTTCGTCTTGATTCTTTACCTGCTGGGGAAATTCCTGGCGGCGGGCGTGGGCCGCATGTTGTGGAATACGGGCGAGGCGATCATCACCCGCCTGCCAGTGATTCGCACGGTTTATACGTCGGTCAAGCAGGTGACCGATTTCGTCTTCAGCGAACGCGAGGTTGAATATAATCGCGTGGTGGCCGTTCAGTACCCGCGCTGCGGCGTTTGGTCGATCGGGTTTGTCACGGGCGAGAGCATGCTCGCCATTCGAAAAGCCGCCAACGAACCGGTGCTGACCGTCTTGATGCCGACCTCTCCCATGCCCGCCACCGGTTTCACCGTTACGGTGCTCAAGAGCGAAACCGTTGAACTCGATATTTCGGTCGATCAGGCGATTCAGTTCGTGGTCAGTTGCGGCGTTGTCGTGCCGCCGAGCCAACAATTCAGCAAGGCCGATTTTGCCGATCTGGTTCAAAAGAAGGTCGCCGAAACGGCAGGATAAGAATCTACACGACATTTAGCCGCCGAACCGGCGCCACTGACGGGAAACGGATTTTCCATGTTCACGATCGATCGTTATCTGCTGGGAAGTTTCTTCAAGGTGCTGACGGTCTGTTTCGTCAGTTTCACGGGGCTTTACGTGCTGATCGATGTGTTCGGAAATCTGGATGAATTCATCCGATACGGCGCCGCCGAGGGCGGTCTGCTCAAAGTGCTGGCGGAATACTATAGCCCCCGCGTGTTGAGTTTCTTCGATCGAACCAGCGGCCTGCTGGCGCTCATTGCCGCCATGTTCACCTTGGCGCAAATGCAACGCACCAGCGAGATCACGGCGCTTTCGGCGGCCGGAATCCCCTACTGGCGGATCGTGCGGCCGCTGATTTTCGGCGCCATCGTGGTGAGTATTTTGGGAGTCGTGAATCGAGAATGGCTGATCCCCCAGCAGCGCGGCAGCCTAGTGCGAAACGCCCAGAATTGGCTCGGAGATTCGCCCCAGCCGTTGCGGCCGCAATGGGATAACAAAACCAATGTGTTGCTCGGCGGAGAAAGTTTTTTGATCGCCCAGCGGCGGATCGTCAATCCTAAGTTCCTGCTTCCCGAGAGCGCGCGCGCCTTTGGCCGCCAACTCGCCGGCCAAGCGGCCGATTTTCAAGAGGCCGACCGGGGACGTCCTCAAGGATACCTGTTTACCGGTTTGAAGCAGCCAAAAAATCCGGCGGGAAAGCCGTCGGTCTATGTTGAAGGCGAGCCGCTGTTGTTGAGCCCCGCCGACACGCCCTGGCTCCAGGACGACCAACTTTTTTTGGTCTCCGACATCGGTTTCGACGAGCTTTCCGGCGGACCTCTCTGGCGAAGCCTTTCCTCGACCATGCAGATTGCCAAAGCGCTGCGAAACCCCAGTTTCGATTTCGGGGCCGACACCCGCGTGACCCTCCACGCTCGCATCGTGCAGCCGTTTCTCGATGTCGTGCTGTTGTTTCTGGGGCTGCCTCTGGCGTTTTCGCAGCGGCAACAGAGCCCCTGGGCGCTGGCCGGCATGACGATGTTAATGGTGGCCGGCTTTCAAGGCGTGCTTTTGGTTAGTCATTCGCTGGGCGTCAATTATCTGTTCAGCCCCACGTTCGCGGCTTGGCTCCCGCTGATGATCTTCGCACCGCTGGCAATGCAACTTGCGCGGCTATTCCGAATTTAGAAAGTGCGGAAAAATTACGCCATGGCGTCGGCGGATTAGTCGTGGTCCGGCGTGGGCGGTCGCTCTTTTTCCGGTGAAGACGGTTCGTCAGTTTTTGGCGCCTCGGTTTTTGGCGCGTCATCGAGTTTCGGCAGCGCCCGCGACGATGTCTCTTCTTCCAGATAGACTTCGTCCAACTCATGTTGGTAAAGGTCATAACGCAAGAGAAGATAAATCGCACCGGCGGCGCACCAGAAATAGCTGAAGCGAAACGAGCCCGCCACCGCCCACACCAGCAGTTCCCACGTCTTCAACGTCAGCCCGCCAAAGGCCAACGGCGCGGATGCATCTGGATTCGCCTGCATGATTTCCGACCAACGCGCGCCGCCCGCCCCGGCACGCGCCGCCGATTCGCTCAGCATCAGCAGTGTTTCGGTGAAGAACAGCACCGCAATCCAACCTAGGCCTCCCAGCAGCAGCACGACGCCGATGTAAAACAAATAGTGCAGCGGCCTTTGGAAGGTGCAGGCGTAGGCGCGGCTGATGGCGTCGAAGCTATCTTTCTTTTCAGCCGCCATGGCGCCCCACATCAACGGCCAGCCGAACAGCAAGCCGAGCAGCATGATGGTGATCACGAGGCTCGCCAACAAGACAAAAAACCACAGCACGCCGCCGATAGCCGCGCCAATATCGAGACGCATCAGCGCCCCGAGAATGATAATGCCCAGGGCCATCGCCAGCGCGCCCAACATCGGCAGTAACGGAGCGGTGAAAAAACCTTTGAAGTTGATCACCGAAAAACGAAGCGCGGCCGCCAAGCC
>QIKY01000389.1 GCA_003233175.1 Planctomycetaceae bacterium
CTTGAAACAGGAGCCGTATACGGACCCGTACGTACGGTTCTGTGAGAGGGCTGAGTCGCGGCTGATCCCCGCGGCTCACCCTACTCGATGGTTAAGCAACCGGTAAATTATTCTTCTGCGGTTCCCAAGAGGCGATCGAATCTCCAAACATCGGTAATGCAATGCCCACCGGCGCCAAACCGATACAGTTCAGTCTGAGGACGCTGCTCGGCATTCTGGCCGCGGCGTCAGTCGTGATGGCGATCTACGCCGCCGTCCGAGCCGTGCTGGGAACTGCCGTCGTGTCCGTGTTTGGAACCGCCGTGGTGATCTGGTTTATTGCAAACGCGGCGTATGGCTGTCTTGTACTCTACGGAATTTACCTTTGGCGAGTGAAAGACAACCAATGGCGCCGAGAATTCAGAAGATACGCCTTGCTTGGACTGCTGGAGCCAATGCTCCTCGTCTTATTGATCCCTACGGCTAATACGGCTTTGGGAATAATAGGATTCGTCGGCGGCATCGCGATTGCGTGTGTTGGATTGGCCGAGGTCGATCAACAACAATACAGATCGAGCAAACTGCTTTGGCGACTGCGCGCGGCGGTGTTTGGCAGGGCCACTCTTCTCGTTGTCATCACAATGGCTTCCTTGGTTTGGGTAATTATACCTTAAACGGCCGTAAACTGAGGTTTTGTATTGATGTCGATAGAAATGCAAAGCTCTTCGCCAGAATCCGTGGGTGGAAATGGGATGGTCGTTCCTTTCCCGCTTCTTCTTTCGTGCTGTTCGTGTATTTCGTGGTTGTAAAATGGAGCAGCAAAAGAACGGGACCACGAAAAGGTTCTCTGTGGTCTCTGTGTTCTTCGTGGTAAAAATGTTTTTGGACTCGCTCGCGTTTCATGGACGACAACCTCGCTTATCGATGAACGCGAGTTTGCTTGCGGTCCTTGCCGCGTTTGCGTTTTTTGCGTTGCTATGTTCACCTGGAAAACGCCGATCCCGATCAGGACTTCCGCTGAAGGCATGTGGAAATTACGACAACAATCCTTCCGGCAGTTCGGTTCTTCCGGGATTTTAGTGGGTCGAATCCGGAATGTGGGCGCCTCATGCCCACCTCCGTTCGGGCTCGACAAAGGGGAACGCCCCTGTCGCCTTCGCCATCACACCGGCCCTCAAATGCTGGGCGCAGGACCGACGTGACGGCGACGGCGAAGGGGCTCGCCCAAACTTTACGGGACATAAAAACGGGAGCATACGACGCCAACGGGCATCCACCAAATGGCTGGGGAGGCTGTGATTTCAGTATCCTTTTGAAACGGGGCTTCCGCGAGCCCCTTTCGTCTTCGCTGTCACATCGGCCCTCGCCCCGCGATTTCATGGGGTCGGTGTGACAGCGAAGGCGGTAGGGGCGGACCCCCTTTTGTCGAGCTTGAGCGGAGGTCTTCGGCGCGCCGCTTTGCTCTCATCAACACGCCTCACCCAAGCGAATCGAACTGAAATCAGCCACTAAAATCCCTGAAGAACCCGGCAGTTCAAAACGCGTGAACGGTTATTCAGGGTGAACGATGGCGCCGCTGCTGAGGGCTCGCGAACCGCCAATTTCGGTGGCTCGCACATAAATTGTTTTGCCGATGAGCGAGCTTGCATCTGGCAGAGTGTAAGTTTTCAAGACCCGCCCCCGCCCCAGGTTGACCACCGCCTGGCGCATGCGTTTGCGTTGCGGGGCGAACAATTGGCAGGAAAAACTCACCACGTCGTCCGTTTTGTTGACCAGAAATTGCTTCACGAGAACTTGCCCCTTCTCGTTGATTTGCGTGGTGATCGTCATTTCAATGTCTCCCAAGCCAACCTGTATTTCCCTATAAATGCTGAATGCATAGGGTTGCTCGGCGGTGAGCTGAACATCAATGCGAATCGGTTGTACGCCGCTTGTCGCGGCTGGCATTAGGAGTATGTCGAACTCCTGATGGGTTTCTTCATGAGGAGATAATTTATGAACAGCCTTGCGCTGCGAGACACGCCACACGTCGGGCGTGTTTAAAGTAACCAGCGCCCCGACGCCCTGGTCGAAGGGGTTGTTAAAATGGTACGAAGCGGTTTGCTGGCGGCCGAACACGCTGGCAAGTTGCTTCTGGTCAAAGCCGAAACTCATTCGGCAACGAACGATTTTCGTATTCAACCCCGTGACAAAAATCGGCGCCGGGCCGACCTCCAACACCTGCCGGTTGCCTGCCTGCTTCGGCTGGGTGACGCGGTCCCAGAGGTCTACCTGCTCGACATGCTCACCCAAATAGAGAATTTCCCGCACGGGGCTGTTATTCCAGACCACCATCACTGATTCATCGCCCCGCGAGAAAACCATGTTCTGGCTGCCGTTGGGTAGTTCGAGCGAACCGAGGTAAGACGCCTTGGAAAGCATGTGCGACGTCGTTCGCCAGGGCAACAACAATTCACCCGGCGAGCCGTCGGGCGTCATCAAGCCATATTCCTCATCGAACGGCGCGGGGATGAAAGCGACATCGGCTTTTTTGATTTTCACGGCCATCATCCGCTCCACAAGGTCGCGGGCGCGCGTTTCTAGGGAATAACGGCTGCGCGGCAATGGCTGGAGGACGATCCACCGCCGAACGGGCGGCCGCGCGGCGTCGGGCGTTTCCAAGTATTTCGACAACTCCTCGCCGGTAAACGAAGGCTGGGTTTCGCCGCCGGGTTGCCGTTGTTGTTGGGTGAACGACAAAAATTCCCACGGCGGGTTTTTTTCCGCCGGGGTTTCGTACAACCACAACCACGGAAAACCGACCTTGATCTCTTGCCCGAAACGCTCCAAATGGTCTTTAATTTCCTGGATCGAACGCGCCAGGCGCGCGTGCCCCACGAAGCTCGCATCGCGATCGGCGCCGATCTGCCACCAACGAATATTGAGCGACAGCCGCGTCATGATCGGGTCGACGATCGGCTGCCATTGTTCCGGCTCTAGAAAGATGGTCGCGATCGTTACCTCGCCCGACTGTGAAAATAGTTTGCGAGATTGCTCCGACGGTTGATCCAGCAGGCCGACGAAAATCACGTTTTCGGCTTGCACGCGTTCGGCAAACCTAGCGATGCGGTCGGCGCGTTGGTTATCGTCGGCGTTGTACCAAACCGGAAACTTGACCCAGCTAATCCCGACTTGCGGCAACAACGACGCCATCGGCCCAAACCCCTGGGGCTCTTCGCCGCGCGGCAGCGACCAGCCGAATTCGCCCGACACCGGAGCCTTCATCGGACGCACCACCGCCAGCGTCATTTCTCGTTCATACGCAACGCCCTGTTGGTCGTGCAGCGTGACCACCACGCGGTAGGCGCCCCGCACAACTATTCGAGGACGCCACTTCAGCTCGCCCGCATAGCTGGCCGAGCCAACGCTGGCGGCCTTGCTATCGGTAGCCGACTTGCCAACATCAGCGGGCGGGCCAGCGCTGGCCCGCCCATTCTGTTCGGAGTGCGGCTCCACTGGTTTCAGTTCCAGTTGTGTTACTTTTTCGTCCACGACGTCGCCCGCCACGTCGATGAGTTGCAGCGTGATTTTCGGATCAGGATTCGGCATTCCGGAAACCGAGCAGGTTATTTCGACATCTTTTACATCGGTGTACAAATTGAAATCCTGGTTGCCGGCAACCGTCATGCGCGGCAAACGCGAGAGCACCAGCGTGTCGAAAAACACCGCGCCGGTAAAATCAGATTTACTCGTCGGCTCGATATGAAGACCAATCACGGCGGAATGGATTTTGTTTGAGGTGGGCGTCACGGGTCCAATTCGCAAGGGAAGCCATCGGGGGGCGTTGCGAACGCGTTTTGATTCCAGGCGTTCGACGATGTTCTTCTCGGCGTCGAAGAACGTAACCGAGTAAAACACGATATCGTGTTTGAGTTTTTCGGTGCGCACCACTCCCTCGAAAACGTACGAGAAAATGGGGCTTACGGGAATGGGCGGTGAGAATAACGCCACGGCGCCGCCATCGAGATCGACGCGCAGGAACTCAGTCGACTCGGCCGGGTCCGAAGTCGTGGATTGGGTGTTTTCCTCTTCGGAATACGGTATCGCGGCTTTCACATAGGCCGGGTAAGATCGTCCTTGCCGCCGGGTCCAGTGGTCGGGCCAGCCATCGAAATTCCTGTCGTGCTGTTCGTCAAAATCGCAGCGATACACTTCCCACGCAATCTCGGGTTGGGCGGCATGGGCTACTGCGGACACATCGGGAGCGGCAGCCGCATTGGGAGCGGCGGGCGTAGCGGCTAGAATCGAAATCAATAACAGATGGCTCATGCGAGATCGACAGTGTCGTTTTTTAAGTGGGAGAATTCCGCGTGCTGCGAATAAAAATTGGCGTTCAGTTGGCCGGCTTGCGCCAACCCTTTAAGAAAGCCTTGCTCACTGCATCGCGATTGGGGGCCGAAGCGGTGGAAATAGACGCACGAAATGACCTCCGCCCCGGCGAATTCTCCGGCACCGCGCTGCGCCAGGTGCGGAAAATGCTGGCTGATCTGAATTTGCGGGTGGCGGCGGTCGGTTTCCCCACCCAGAGAGGCTACAACGTTTCAGCCGATCTTGACCGCCGCGTTGAGGCCACGAAAGCCGCCATGAAATTCGCTCGCGAACTGGGCGCAGATTCGGTGATCAACCAGGTCGGACATATTCCCGCCCCCGATTCCGGCGCCGAATGGGATCTGCTCCTGCAAGTGCTTGCCGATTTGGGCCGTCACGGCCAGCATGTCGGCGCTGGGCTGGCCGCCACCACCGGCGCCGAAGACGGCGCCGTTCTCAAAACGCTCATCGACCACTTGCCCACCGGCGCGCTGGGCGTCGATTTCAATCCTGGCAATCTGATGATGAACGGGTTTTCTCCCGCCGAGGCGATCCTCGAATTGGCTGAATTCGTTCGCCATGTTCACATGACCGACGCCACCCGCGATCTTGCCCATGGCCGAGGCATGGAAACGCCGCTCGGTCGAGGTTCGGTCGATTACCCCGCCCTACTAGGCGCTCTGGAAGAGCACGGTTACCACGGCTGGTTCACACTCGTGCGGCGGCCGGCCGATAACTCACTGGCCGAACTGAGCATGGCCGTCGAGTATCTCAAGAACATTTGAAGCGGGGCTCGCGATTGTAGGCGAGCGGCAGATGAAAATTTACCTAATACAAGCACGAAGCGCAAGCGAGTGAATCAGCTAACGGTCATTCCCGCGTAGGTGGTAGTCTGTTGTTTATACATAAGTTTTTTTCGGCGCCGGCTCCCAAGGTTATCCAATCGCCGTGTTGAGCCGGAAGGATTTGTCATTTGTTATTTGACAATAGT
>QIKY01000265.1 GCA_003233175.1 Planctomycetaceae bacterium
AGGCTGCTCGCCGCGCTGATCATCAACACCTTGGTCGGTCGAAGTGACGCACTTCGATTGCAAGCAGCATCTCGGCTTGGAAGACCCGGCCAACCGGGTTCCTCAAGCGGTCCAACGAACGGCGCCGATGGCGATGTTTCTGTACAGCTTGACGATCGTGTGGTTCGCGACTGAAGGTCACGCCTATTTACAGTTCCCTGATCGTCCTTGGTATCATTGGAAGTCGGAGCCCAGCTTTGCAGACATATTGACCACATTACGCCGCAAAAGCTGGGACGATAAATTATCGAGGGTGTCGCCTGCAGCGGCGCCCACCAACTATGCAATCGACCTGCTCACCTACCTGGCCACACTCGCCGGATAGCTCTCCAAAAAGTGCAAAACTGGAAGTTAGTCTCCGCCGAAATTGGCCAGCCCCTTTATGACCGTGACCAATCCGGCAACAAACATAATAGGAGGATAGAAGAAAATGAAGCCGGCAAACAGACCTCCAACAAACCACACAACTGCTAACAGCATGATCAGCAGGCCGCCGGCTACGCCGCCGTTGAATTCGCTCTCTCTCGGCTCCCGGTAGGCCGAACGGCGTCTTGTCTTTCTAGCCTCCGTTTGCGTGGGCGTGTTGTAGTAGGTTCGCGGTGATGCCGGAACTAGATCCCGCGTAGCTCCAAGGTTAGTGTCGGTAAGTGGCTCGAGAGAAGGAAAGCCCAGCGGATCATCAAGGCTCTCGGCGGAAACATTGCGGGACGCAAGTCCTGGCTGGGTTTGATCCAGCGGTTGCAAGCCGGACCGCTGCGAACGAACTGGTTGCGGTTTTGGCTCTGGAGCAGATGTTTCGATCAGCGTAAACCCGCGTTTCGCCGCCGGCGGGGCGGATTCGGAAACCGATTCCGCGCTGATCTTCCTAAGCAGCGGAAAAGTTTCGCGACACCGAGGGCAACGCCCCGTCTTTCCAGCCGCGCTAACCGGCGCCTCCAACGTCTTATCGCAGTTCGGGCAGTTCACTCGCATCGTCTTCACATCGCTACTCATTCGTCGCTCTCCTTGGCTACTCGATAACGACCGGCAACGCCACATTGTCTTTCGACGTGGGAATGAAGTAGGGGAAATTCAACTCAGCGATCTGAAATGAAAGCGTTTGGAGCATGCTCTTTCGCACGGATGCGTCGTTGATCGCTTCGCTGAAACTTGTTGATGAGGTCGCGGTGAGTGCGTCGCGCCAGAGCACCTCTTGACCACTGATCAATTCTACAATCAGCGCGCCTTTTGCCTCGGTCGCCGTTCGGCCCGTATCCCGGCCGCGGAAATCGAACGGCGATTGCCGTTCATAGATAGGCAGTTGATCGCCGGCTTCTTCGGAAAAACGAAGCTGGAAGTAGGTTTTCTGATCCGGCGCGATCCGCAACCCGTCTCGAGCGAGGCGTTTTTCCAGCGCCTCGCCGATAATTCGAGTTGTCTCGGATTGATCACCTCGCAACCCCGTAAGCTTGACATGCGCGCTGACCGGCTGGGCCGGGCTGAGCAGCGCCGGAGCGCCTTCTTCGAGTAACTTGAGCGATGTCCGAATCTGATCCCAGGGAATTTCCATTACCTCCAATTCGTCGGGGTTGTGCGGGAATGCGCCCAGAAGTCGGTTCTTGTCCAAGGCATAGACGTGCATATCCGACCCGAACTGTTGGCGAACACCCAACACAATTCGCTTCGTTTCTCGGTCGATGACGCTTCCACTCACGACCCAGCCGCTTCGGTCTGGCAGCCACTGCACCGAGTGTTTCCAGAAGGCCATTCTCGGCAGTTGGTCAAGCGGTTCGTCATACGCGAGCTTGCCACGATTGGACCAGCACATCAAACGGGGGCGAGGATGAGTCGACACCGCCGCCAATTCCTGGTTGTCGGGAGAAAACTGCATGGCTTGGAGCCAAGCGAAGATGAAAATCGACTCGGTTCCCGTCGCCCGTCGAGTGTCGGCAACCACGCGATTATTGCGAACAATAACAGACTGGCCGGTATTGGACCGCTCGATTTTCTTCGGCGACGCCATCACCGCAACGACTCGTTTGCTCTTGGTCTTGAGTACGACCAAATGCTTATCGTCGACCACGGCAAAGTACTGGCCGTCTGAAGTGAAGGCGATGTTCCCCTGCTTGATCCGGTCACATGGCGTGTCGATGGGTTTCATTGCTCGTCCGCTGGCGGCGTCCCATACTTGGAGCTGTGTTGTACCGCGGCCGCCAGTGACGAGGTATTTGTCTAACGAGAACGAAAAATATTCGACCGTATGCTCCTTGCCCGCGTCGACCGTCGCGCTCTTTTCTCCTGTCGTCGTATTCCAAACACTAACATGGTCGCGGCCGTCTTTCGAACTCTCCTGGGCCGCGAACCACCGGCCGTTTGCGGACAATGCGGTCCGAACTTGGCCGTGCTTCCTATATCCCCCTTTCAACTCTTGAACGAGTTCGCCCTTGCCGAGACCCCAAACACGATTCCCAACGACAACAACCGGGCAACCAGAAGGACCAAACGTAACGTGCGCGTCGTCGACGGGAATTCTCAGTTCTCCATCGGCGTCGCCTCCACCCCATGCGACGGATGCCGCCGCCGGTGAAGCACTCCCAATTGGGTCGTTCGTCGAGTCGGCGCTTGAGGGGATGCCAAGTTTAACACCCGTTCGATCGGGTGGCGGCGACAAAGAACTCGGCACGGGCTCCGATGGTTCGATCGGGAAGGAGCCCGCCACGACCGACGCTCGTACGGGCGAATTGGCTGAGCGTGGTTGAGTTGGTTTGTTGGGAGTTGTCGGAGTCGACGGCGCGGTCGCGCCGCTCGGCGAAATGGAAGCGCCTTCGGGTCGTCGGGCGACGGGATCCTCGCCAACCGAGGATCCTGCGTCCATGACCAGTGTGATGCCGACAGTGAGGAAGAATAAGACGAAAGCCCCGCCGGCAAGAAGAAACCAAACGAAGGCCGGTACTTCTTCGATCTTAGGCAGTCCCGGCTTCGTGCTCCGCTGATTCGGATCAAAGTCGGCAGGCGCCTCAGACCACTGCGAGGCCTCCGATGCAACCGGAATCAAGCCCGGGACCACGACGATTGCACCACAACCATTACACCGTGCTTGTGAGCCCGCCATGCTTTCGGGGGCGTTAAACGCCGCCCCACAATTGCTGCAACGAAATTGAATCGGCATGTAGCATTCCTTCTCCAGATCTACCCATGGCGGAACGTCTGCGCCGAATCGTTGTCCAATCGTGTAGGCCGGGGAATACCATTTGCCTCTGCCACGATTCGTTGCGGGCGCCCTTACTGGCACATTGCGAGTGTATCTTGTTCGAGATCGCCTGACAAATCCCCGGCGAGAGAGGACGTCGTTTTTTTTTAGCGATGCCATTCTCAGCTGCGTGAAGTATAACCGCCTCTCACCGCTGCGCAAAATCGACCTGCGCATCTTGGCCGGATGACCATTTTTCAGATCACTCCCCGCCAAACCTCCCCAACTCCTCGCGCATCTTCTATGCTGGTGAATAGTTTCCACAAATGTTTCATATCTGGCGACGCCCCGATGCCCGACTGGACTTACCAAACTGTTTTTCGCCCCGTTCTGTTTCGGCTCGGCGCCCGAATGGGCCGCCGGTTGGCGTTGGGATCGATGGGCTTGCTTTCACGATTGCCGCTCGGCAAACGCGTGATTCAGTTGATGGGTCACATGCAGCCAGATTCGCGGCTTGCACTGGAACGCAATGGGCGCCAATTTCCGACCGCCGTCGGTTTGGGCTGCGCGCTCGATCCTCACTTGCTGGCCACGCCCGCGTTTGCCGAATTTGGATTTGGGTTTTTGGAAATCGGGCCTGTCGTCGCCAACCCAGCAGCGGATGCCGGCGCTATTCGCCTCAATGCAGAGGAGGAATCAGTCCAAATCGAACCGCCCCGCGCCGCAATGACGCCCATCGCCGCCAGAGAACGACTCCAACAAGACGGCCCGTTTCATCTGCCGATCTTCGCCAGAATCGATCCCGCGTCGGTCGAAGAGGCTGGCGAAGTTGTTGCCATTCTGCGCGAGTGTGTTGATGGATTTGTCGCGCCGATTCACCGAATCGAAGTTATCATTCATGCTCTCGGCAAGGACGACAAAGCAACCAGTTCCGGCCCGATTTTCCTCGCCGCGACCACTGCTGGAGCGTGGCGCGATGCCGAACAAAAAGATCGTTGCATACAGGCCATTGACGACCGATGGCTTGGCGGCGTGGTGGTGGTCGAATCGGCTGGGGAGCATGCTTCGCGGCAAATCGGCAAAACGGGTTTTGTCGAGGCCGTGGAAACCGTTCGCCTGATTCGCCAGGAGCTGGGACCAAACCCGATCGTGATTGGATCGGCGGGCGTTCATGCTCCCGCCGACGCACTCGATTACCTCGAAGCCGGCGCCGATTTGGTTCAAGTCGATTCCGGCTTGGTGTTCAGCGGACCCGGCTTGCCCAAACGCATCAACGAAGCACTACTCTATCGGCGGCTGATGACCGAACCCGAAGCCGCGCAGCCGCCGGTGCGAATCGGCGGGGAGTCTTGGTTTTGGGCGCTGCTCATGGGGCTAAGCTTGTTGGTTGGCGGCTTGCTGGCGATGGGCGTCGCGACGACGCGCGTGGTGTTGCCTTACGATGAAGCGATGTCGGGGCTCACGCTCGAACAACTCTCCGAAGTGAACGACCGTCTGCTGTCGTTCATGACACATGACCGCGTGACGTTGGCCGGCACGATGCTAGCCGTGGGGATTCTCTACGTGACAATGGCCTGGTGCGGAATTCGTCGCGGAGTTCACTGGGCTTATGTTTCGGTGGTCGTATCGGCGCTGGCCGGGTTCTTCAGCTTCTTTTCATTTCTGAGCTTCGGCTACTTCGACCCCTTCCACGCCTTCGTGACCGCGATCTTGTTCCAGTTCCTGCTCCTCACGATTCATGCCCGCCTGCCGCAACGTCATCAACTTGAGCCGCCCGGCCTCTGGAACGACCGCCGCTGGAAGGCCAACCAATGGGGCCAACTTTTGTTCGTCGTTCACGGCGCCGTTTTGATCACCGCTGGGTTGGTCATTACCATCATCGGCATGACGACTGTGTTTGTCGTCGAAGATTTGGAGTTCATGCGCACTTCGGCAGCCGACCTTTCGGGCGCGCATCCTCAACTTGTTCCGCTCGTGGCTCACGATCGCGCCACGTTTGGCGGCATGTTGATTGCCTGCGGCGCCGCCACGATGCTGCCCGCCCTGTGGGGATTCCAACGCGGACAGGCTTGGCTTTGGCGAGCCTTGATGCTGGCCGGCAATATTGC
>QIKY01000235.1 GCA_003233175.1 Planctomycetaceae bacterium
GCTTCGGCGCCGGCGGTTGGTCGAACACCGAACTGGAAAAGGCCATGCCGGTCGATTTTCAAATCAAGAATGCGAAAGTGCAGGCCGTCGGCGCGTTAGTGCTCATGATGCACGCCTCCGAAATGCCCCAAGGAAATTACTGGCAAAAGGTGACCGCCCGGGAAGCCATCAAAGCGCTCGGCCCAATGGACTACTGCGGCCTGCTCCATTGGAGCGGGACCGACAATTGGCTCTGGGGCGCGCCCCGAGGACTGGTGCGCATTAGCGGACGCCGCAAGGGAATGCTGGGCCGACTCGACCGCATGACCCCCGGCGACATGCCGCAATTCGATCCGGCCATGCGAACGGGTTTGGCGGCGTTCAACCGCTGCAAGGCTTCCGTAAAGCACATGATTATCATTAGCGATGGCGATCCTTCGCCGCCCTCGCGCGCCACGTTGATCCGATACAAGGCGGCCAAGATCAAGGTCAGCACGGTGGCCGTTGGCACGCACGGCCCGGCGGGCAGCAGCATCTTGCAGAACATCGCCAATGTGACCGGGGGAAAATACTACCAAGTCACCAACCCCAAGGCGTTGCCGCGAATTTATCAACGCGAAGCGCGGCGCGTGGCCAGGCCCCTGATTTACGAACCGGCCGGCGGCGTCACGCCGGGTATTGTGTATCCACACGAAGTGCTCGATGGAATCACGGAGCCGTTGCCGCGCACCGCCGGTTTTGTCATGACGTCGGTCAAGGATAACCCCTTGGTCGAGGTGGCTATCCGATCTCCGCGCCCCGGCTCTCCCAAGAACGCCACGATTCTCGCCACCTGGACCTACGGCCTGGGCCGAACCGCGGTCTGGACCACCGACGCCGGCCACCGCTGGGCCAACGCCTGGACCGAATGGGAGAGCTACGACAAATTCTTTTCGCAGTTGGTGCGTTGGTCGATGCGGCCCACCGGCGACCGGGGCAAGTTCACCATCGCCACCAACACGAAAGACGGCCGGGTTCAGGTGATTGTCACGGCGCTCGATGAGAACGATGAATTCCTCAACTTTTTGAATCTTTCCGGCACGGCAATCAGCCCCGACCTGGAAACTTTTGAGGTGCCCATACGGCAGACGGCGCCGGGGCGATATGTGGGTGAATTTCCGGCCGACCAACAAGGCAGTTACTTTTTGAATATTCTGGCGCCGCCCGCCGCCGGCTCCAAAGACACCCGTCCGCAAACGCTGCAAGCCGGCGTGAGCGTGCCGTATTCGGCGGAGTTCCGCGAGCAGGAAACGAATCAGGCGTTGCTGATCGGCTTGGCGGCGCTGAAGCCCAAGCAAGGCAAGGCGGGCGAGTTGATTATCGGCCGCATGCAACGCGGGCAGATGTCGCAACTACTCGAGACCGACACCTACCGGCCCGATTTGGCGCCGGCCATCAGCGCCCAGGATGTTTGGCCGCAAGTCGTGCTGTTTTGTGCCTGCCTGTTTTGCGCCGATGTATTCGTACGCCGCGTCACGATCGGCTTTGAATGGCTCTCGCCGTTGATGATGAAAATCCGGGAGCGTCTGGGCGGCGGCCAGGTCGAACCAGACGACGACGGCCGACTCTCGCGTCTGCGGAACCAAAAAGCGATTATTTCCGAACGGCTCGATGAACGGCGGTCGGCCGCCCGTTTCGAACCGCAACTCGAAGAACATGAAGCCCCGAATTTGGACGAAGTTCTCGACGACGTCGGCTCCGCTTCGCCCGCGCCTCCGCCGCGACCTTCTGCTCCATCGTCGGCCCCGTCCGAGGAAGAAGAGAGCTACACCTCGCGGCTGTTAAAAGCCAAAAAAGACGCCTGGAAAGATAAAAACAACGAGTGAGCTTTGTCAATATTCCGCTCACGATTGAAACGGCGTATTTTTCGTTTAACGGCAAGCCGAAGGCGACTGTGTTTCTTTTTTGTCTGAACGGATTGGCGCAAAACGCAGTCGCCTTCGGCTTGCCGTTAAACGAGCCATTGCCAGCCGTGGCAAGCTACACGCGGAGGAAGATTTTTCGTTTGTACATTCCCCAAACCATGAGGTAGATCAGCGCCGTGAAGCAGAAGGCGTACGCCAGGGAGGTGAATTCGCCGGGCAGTCCGCTGCTTTGGCCGGCGTTCATAAAGGCGGCCTTGAGCGTCCAGCCGTTTTCGCCCAGCGGGATATCGAGTAGACTCCCCGCCAAACCGTGCAACACATAGGCGGCAATGGCGTTGGCGCCGAACACGCGAAAGGGATACGTCCAACCGACGCGGCCGACAATATCAATCAGCCAATACAGCAGCCCCAACATCATGCCCGCCAGCCCCGACGAAACCAGCACGTAAGGACTCGACCACAGGTTTTTATTGAACGGCACAAACCACTCCCAAGCCGACCCAGCCAAAAACAGCGCGAACCCGGCCAGCATCAGGTGCATGACTTTGCGTTCGGCCGTATTGGCGCCAATCAACAAGTAGCCGAACAGCATGCCGGTAATCCCGCTCGCGATGGCCGGAAACGTGCTCAGCAGGCCTTCGGGGTCCCAGGTCGTTTCCCACATTTTTCCCGGTAGGACTTGCCGATCCACCCAGGCGGCAAGGTTCACTCCCGGCTGGAGGTTGGCGGCAATTTTCGTGGCGGAAACACGATGCAATTCGCCCACGTCAACATTCGCATGGGCGGCGCGAACCTCTCCTGTTTCGAGGGCGTTTTGAATCACGTCGTCGATCGGCACGGGAACCGTTCCCATGATGATGCAATAGCCAATCAAGAGCACGCCGCATAACCCCGCCTGCACGCGCCAATTCACCGCCAGAAACAACAGCGAGCAAACCAGGTACACGATCGCAATGCGTTGCAACACGCCGGGAACACGCAGGCCGGAAAAATCGAAATCGGGAAACAGCCACATCAGCAGGCCCAGGGCGAAAATGACCGCCGAGCGCCAAACCGTTTTGCCGAGCATGCGGCCGAGCGAAACGCCCGACTGGAGCCGTTTGTTATACGCCAGCACGATCGACACGCCGACAATCACGATAAAAAACGGGAACACCAGATCGGTCGGCGTCAGGCCATTCCAGGCGGCGTGCCGCAGCGGCCCATACACGCTGCTTTCCGAACCAGGATCGTTCACCAGCACCATGCCGGCAATCGTAAGTCCGCGAAACACATCGAGTGAAACCAGCCTCTTCGATTTTTCCATTCGCCAATCTCCGCCCACCGGTCGATACGTTCGTTTTTTATCCGCCAAATGGCGGTTGTTCACTCTGGGCCGACCACTTCGGCGGCGCCGAGCAACTTGAGGTTCAAGGATCCGCCGCTGACGAGCATTTCGTCGAGTGCGTTGGCGGTGTCTTCACGGGTGATTTCACCTGTTCCGTCGCGTTCAATGTGGAACTGCACCGACCGCCGCATGAGTTCCTTGATAAACGAGGCGCTGACGCCTTCGGTTCGTAAGACGACTTCCGCCACGACTTCGTCGCTCAGTCGGACGCCCTCCGAATACAGCCGAACCAGTTTTTGTCGGCCGCTGTCGTTGGGAAGCGGGAATTCAATAGCCTGATCCACCCGACCGGGGCGGGAAGCCAAGGCCGCCTCCAACGATTCCGGCCGATTCGTCGTGAGCAGGAACAGAATGTCGGCCTCTTGTTTCAACCCATCCATTTCGTTGAGCAGTTTGTTCAGCAGCACTTCTTCGCAAGGGCTGCCCATTTCGGTTCGCTCGCGGGCGATCAGATCGACATCTTCAATCACCACGATACTCGGTTGCAGCAAGCGAGCCAAGGTCATGTATTCATCCAGCAACGCAACCTGTTCGGCCGAAATGAGCAGCGTGGTATGGCCTTCCAACGCCCGCGAGAGGTAGTGAATCGTGTGCGTTTTTCCGGTGCCGGGAGGTCCGTAAAACAAGAGGCCTTTCTTGGTGGCCTGTTTGAACTGTGCGAGTTTCTCTCGCTGCTGAACAAATTGAATGACGTTGCGCTCCAGCAGTTGCAAGGTGGAGTCTGGCAAGATGACCTGTTCCCGCGTGACCGCCCTGAGCTTGTGAACGGTGACGCCCGTCGCTTCACCGGAATAAGGATTCCCCGATTTTTCCAACGACAAAACTTTTCCGCGATACGACTTCGCCTCCAGGATCGCGGCTTCCAGATGTCTGAAAAACTTCTGGCTGATTTGAGTTCCCTCTTGTGTGTTCGGCACGCCTACCTGAATCAGTGTTTCTTCGGTTTGGGAGTAATGTCCGGCCGGCGCCAAGAGAACGGCGAAGCGAACGCTGTCGCTTTCGAGCAGCCACAGCCCGGCTTTCAAAACTCGAATTGCTTCGTCATCGCCGATGTCGATTTCTTCGTATTCAGGCGGCGTGGAAATCGTCGGGTAATGCGCACTTTCGATGATGCAGTCCGACAACGAAACGCCCTCCGGCGAGAACTCCTTGCGAACGCCGCAGAAGTGCATGGTTTGAATTTCCCCGTTCAGCAACTCTTCGATGCCCCTTTGCAGGTCGGCCCGCATGCGACAGGGAAACCCTCGCTTGGAAATCGTGATATTATCGGGCGTCGTCGGCCGGAAGTGCGCCGACAGCAAGGCCGCGACCGACGCCACTCCAGCAAACTTTTTCTTTTGCACCACAAAATACGTGAGCCCCGCGCCAACCATCAGACCGACCAGCAGCCATCCCAGATACGCCATCGTTTTGTCCTTCTCAACGGAGCCCATTTGCCAGACGCATTATTCTAACAGCATGGCGAGCCTCCGTTGGAGTTCATGCTTCAACCTGGTTGACGAAGCATTTGCTATTCGTGGAGCGCATCTCCGTCGGCGAGCTTTAATAGCTTATCGAACTCTTTTTTTGCATGCATCTTATGGGGCTTCCAGACATCTGGAGAGCAACCCTGCACAAACCACTGCTCATGCCAAGCTAAGAATTCCTGTTTCCACTGCGCAACTTCTCCCTTGGTCACACTGTATCTAGCCGTTGGATACTTCGTCGCGAGTGTCGCCAAAATCGCCACGGCGGCAACAACTGGCCGTTCGAGAACGTCTTGGTCGCTCTTTTTCACCATCCCTTTCAGGTCTCGAACGATCATCTGCTTCAACAGTTTGGCTACCTCTCCGACGACTTCTAGCGAGGTATCGCTATCGAATACGCCAGGTCCCCATGTTCCCACGTGATCACCTTTCAATGTCAGTAGTTCCAAGTTAGACCGTCAGACGCCGTGCAGCGTAAGCCTTATACGCCGAAGGCGTTGTATTCCAAAGCCCCATGTCGCGAACGGAGTGAGCGCACATGGGGGGCAATAT
>QIKY01000096.1 GCA_003233175.1 Planctomycetaceae bacterium
GCCAATTCCCGCCAGCATGAGCAACAGAGAGGCCCCGCCTCCTTCGACCAGAATTTGTAGGTAACCGCTTTCAGCGTACATGAATTCCTTATCGAAATGTTCGCGCATATAGACGCGGTATATTTCCCGATGGCTGCCAAAGCCCGATCCCCACAGCGGAAATCGCGGGATGGCGGTGAGGTCTGCGTTCCAAAGTTCTTGCCGCCCGTGCGAAAGTTCATCGAGCGAGCGGGCGTTCAACGCGGCGCCGAGTCGGCGGGTCAGCGGTTCATATCCATAAAACACCAACGCCACGCCCACCAGCAACAGCATCGGCCCGATCACGAACAGACACTTTTTATCGAGAATCGATTTCCACCAATAGAGGCCCAGGCACAGCACCGCCGCCAGCGCCAACACCAAGATGCCGCCGCGAGAGAACGTCAGCAGACCGGAGAAGGCCACCACTCCGGCGCCAATCAACAAAGCGAACAACAGGGTGCGGCTGCTCAGGCGGAACTTGTCCGAACGCTTGTGTTTTCGTCTCCGCCCGCTCGACGACCGCCGATGCCCGCCCCCTTTGGCGGCGCCCGGTTCGGCTTCGCTAGAGGCCTGCTGTTGTAGTCGGACCAGCAGCCAGATCAGCGGGGCGGTCCCCAGGGCGAGAAAATGGGCGAAGTGATTTTGGTTCGCGAAAGCGCCTTTGACCTGGTGGTAAGTGTCGCGCGAAGGATGTTCATAGACCCAAAGAAACCTGCCGTTGCCAAACAGAAACTGCGCCAACCCGAGCACCGCCATGCCGACCGCCGCCAAGGCGATCCAACGCAATATTCTTTCCACGTCTTCGAGCGAGCGAATCCGTTGCACGACCACCAAAAACAGCATCGCGTAGGCGATGTAGACCGCCAAGCTTTCACGCGTCATCTGTGGCGTGAGCGAGATCGTGTTCCAAGGGCCGGTTTGTCCCAGCGTTTGGCTGTGTTCGGTCCAAAGCGGCAACAGTGCGGCGGTATGCGGCGAAAGCCGTTGGAGCCAATCGGGCGATAGCGGCGCCAACTGCAAGAGCGGCGCCAACATACCGGCGATGATCAACACTTCGGCGCCCGACCACCGCCAACGCAACTTCTTCACCAGACACTGGCGGAGCCCCCACGAAACGGCCACAAAACCGACCATGGAAACAAAAACGAACTTGCCGATCGGGCCCAGTCCGCCCATGAACAAAGGGGCTGCAATGATAATTGCAGCCAGCCCAAAATCGATCAGCCGTTGCAGCGTTTGGCTGGAATCGGTATCGAACCGGCTGGGCGAGCGGCGGTTGGCGTGCAGCGTTGGAATCGTATGAGGCGTGATGGTCATTGCTTCTTTTAAGCAGCGCGGCGTCTTCGGGGTTCGGTGGCGGGCGGCGGTGGGGCGTCTTGCTCTTCGTTTTCAACGTAGTGGTATTCGCCGCCGTATCCGTAGGCGTAGTCGTAGTAGCCGCCGTTCTTTTTGTTGTCCACCCGGTTGGCGACCACGCCCAGCAAGTTGACGTCCAGCGAGGCCAATGCTTCCGCCGATTGAATCACGCGCCGCCTGTGATTTTTATCGGGCCGCACAACGAGCAGCATGCCATCGGTGTGGCGGGCCACCATGGCGGCGTCGCTGACGGCCAAAATCGGCGGGCAGTCGATAAAGATTTGGTCGTATCGGGTTTCGGCCCAAGCCACGATTTCAGCCAAGCGAGACTCGCTCAACAGTTCCGAAGGATTGGGCGGCCGGGTTCCGCAGGGCAGAATTTCCAATCCCTCGACGCCGGTCGGCTGGAGACGAGCCGGCGCCATGAGAGCAATGCTTTCATCGGATCGGAGGATTTCCGCCAGCCCCTCGCAGCCGCGAACGTTGAAGAACTTGGTCAGACCGGGTCGGCGCAGGTCGGCGTCGATGAGCAAAGTGCGTTTGTTGGCCTGGGCGTAGGAAACCGCCAGGTTGGCCAGCACGGTTGTTTTGCCATCGGCCGGTTCGGAACTGGTAATCGCCACGCGCTGCGTATCTTGGCTGGAGAGCGTGAGCGTGGTGCGCAAGGTGCGGAACGCCTCGCTTTCCACCGAGAGCGGGTCGTCGTAGGTCGGCAGCAGGCGGGCGTCTTCGTCGCCATTTGCAATCAACTTCTTCACGATCGCGAGCACCGGAACTCCCAGGTGTTCGCTCAGCTCCTGGGGAGAGCTGAAGCGGTCGTCGAGTAGGTCGAGCACATAAATGATCGAGACGCCAATCCCCAGCCCGCTCAGTAAGCTGAGCATGCCGATAATCGAGAGCCGGGGCGCCACGGGGCCTTTGATGGCAGTGGGGTCGCTCACGATCGCCACGCGCACGCCGGTGTTGTCTTGCCCCATGTCGATATTGGCGATGCGGTTCAATAACGTGTTATGGTAGTTTTGCAGCCGACCGACTTCGTTGGTTACCATCTGCAACTGCGCCTGGCGGTCGTTCAATTGCAGGGCCTCCTCCTTGAAGGCCTCGTACTGCTGCCGCAATTCGTTTTCATGGGCGGTCGTTGCCGCAAGCCGCTCCTGAATCATCGATACGAGCAGCGGCCCCAGCCGGCTGCGGCCCATCGTTTGCTGGCGATTATTGATCTTGGCGTAGTAATCTTGAAGGTATTGCTCGGCAGCCAATATCTTCTGGTTCAAGAGAACGATTTCATGGTGTGTCGGCCCCAAATGCGGCCGCAGCCGGTTGAGTTCGATGTGATACCCTCGCAATTCCCGCTCCTCCTTGTCGGCCGCGGCCGACAATTGAGGATTCATGCCGAGCGAACTCATGATCACTTCCTGGCCGACTTCCGGCTCAAAGGCGATCAGATGCTGCCGTAGGTCTCCGCCGTTTTGAATCGCGGCCCGAACGGCAACCAGCGACGAATGCAGTTGGATCCGCTTTTTGCCGGCGCTCAGCAACGCCTTGTTCAATTCGATGACGCGCTCCACGATCGGATGCACATGATTGCCGCCTTCATCCAGACTGATTTCACCAGCGTCGCTCTTTTGGGCCAGCAGTTCGGCTTGCTTTTCCCGCAGGCGTTTTTCGTTGTCTTTCATTTCGGTTTCCAGAATCGTCATGATTTCAATGGAAACGTCTTTGTGATGTTTCTCCATGAAGCTCATGTAGGAATCCAGAATGGCGGCCACGACCTCGGTCGCGGCTTCGGGCGCCTGCGAGCGATAAGAGAGCTGGATGATATTGGTGTTTCGCACGCCTTTCGCGGTCAGGTTGCTGCGCAGGATGTCGACCCAAAGATCTCGCCGGTGGGCGGCCAAATCGATTCTCGCACTGGGCGGCTTTTGCAGCAGTGTTTTGATCGCGCGCTCCAACACCACTTTGCTGGAAAACAGCATCTCGTAGGTGGGAACGAGGCCGTTGCGGCCTTCATCGGAACTGGAAGGATCGCTCCACACGCCGGAGTTTGATTTCGTAATCAGAATCGAGGCGTTGGCTTCGTAAATTCTCGTGGCCGTGAAAAAATAGATTGAGCCCAGCAAACCCGCCACGATCAGCGACGTCACGAGATACGCCTTGTGGTATCGGATCGCGCGCAGCAGATGAACGACCGTCTGGACCGGGCTCGTTGTGGGTTGACCTTCAAGAAGTTGCGTCATGGAGCAAAAGCCCTAGATCCCGGGAATGGCGCTGGTGAATCCGAAGCGGATAAAATCCTTGAGCGTGCCGACCACGAATGTCGTGGGGGTTTCCTCCACGCTGATGACATCGGAAGCGGCTAGACGGAAGTTCGCTTTGCCATTGCGTTTGGCCTCCTTGATCGAGACCTCGATCACGACCGGTTCGGCGCGGTCGGGAACCTTGCGAATCACGTGAACCTTGTCGGCGATGCTTAACGTGCGGCCGCCAGCCTGTGAGATGGCGTCGAGCAGACGCAGGTCTTGTTCGGCCGGTATCTCGATTTGGTCGGGGCGGTTGACCAAGCCAATCACATGCACGAACCGCTTGGGACGGGTCATCACCATCACCGTGGATCCATCGCGCAGGCGGTAATCGGCCGGCGCGGGGTGCGCCAAATCGATGCGCATCGTCCGTGGAGGATTCATCAGCGGAGGACCGCCCCGATAACCCGCCGGTTGTACCGGCGCCGGCTCGGGCGGGTGGCGTATTTCGACGATCGTGTCGGCGTTTTGCGCCAAGCCTCCAGCCGCGGCGAAAGCGTCGAGCAGGTCGCTGCCGCCGGCGGGAAGTTCGTAAGTGTTGGGCTCTTGCACCGCGCCGACGACCGTCACCCGGTTGGTGCGCCGCTTATCGAGTTTCACGGTCACATTCGGGTTCACGAATTTCCCAGCACGAATGCTTTGTTCGCTGATGGCCCGCTCCGCTTCCACCAACTCCAACCCCGCCAGACGAACGGCGCCGATCAACGGAACGTTGGCCACCCCGTTTTCGTCGAGTCGCAATATGGCCGATGTCACTGAGCCCTTGTTCACGCCGGTTACAATCGAAACTTCGATATTGTCGCCCACGCGGAGCCGTTTGCTGTTGCCCACATGCCGGGCGAATTGCGACAGATCAACGCGCCGCAAACTACCCACGTGCGGCGCCATGATGTCGGGAGGAAGATTATTAGCTTGGTAAAACACGCTCTGACGGCAGCCCGTCGGCGCCAACAAGAACAACACAGCCAGGCAAGCGAGAACCTTGCGGCGCGGCGGCAAAGATCGTTTGGCGAACAATGAAATCATGACTACCTTCAAAACACCGACGAACCCATCGCGAGATGGTCGCTGACGTCCGCGCTCCGGCGAGTTGAGGGCCTACCTGTTCTCTGGAACCTGTACTTCCCCCCAGCCGCCGTGCGGTTAAGCGGCGGGAAAACTACCAAGGTTCACGGCCAGGAACAAGGGCAATTTCGGCGCCAAACGCCAGAGGGCGCGTCAGAACGCCTCTGTTCAGGCTCGACAAAGTGCGTTGTTTCCGAGGGGGCCGCCTTCGCTGGACCGGTAAAAATGTCTGCTAGCGGCGGCGGGCTTTGTTGCGAGGGTGTGTTGGTGATAACCTCAGACGTCTTCGGGAGGCTCCGTTTCGGTTGGCCCCGATCCTCCGGCGGTGTTCGCTACGCTCAGCCATCGGCTAATGGCTGATGATCCCTTCGGGATCCGCAATAACTTCACTCATTCCAATGTCCCCATTCGCGCCATCTTCCGGGTTGTTTACCAGCCTACCCTTTCCCCATCGCCTCTTTGGCTTGTTGCACGACGTTTTCGGGTGTGATGCCGAAGTGCTTGTACAAA
>QIKY01000158.1 GCA_003233175.1 Planctomycetaceae bacterium
TGAACAGGGCTTGGTCGCTGACAAGCAGCGACAGGGTTTGCCAGCTTCGCTGGGCAAACAAAAAAGCCCGGCATTTTCGAAATGCCGGGCTATTAATTCGGGAAGTTATTTCATGTCTATTTCCTAGCCGCTGCAACGCCGTTTATTCCAAAAAGCCGCGTTCGCGCAATAACCGCATGATCGCCTCGGTGCATTCGTCGACGGACCACTCGTGGGTGGGCAGTATGAGGTCGGGCGATGCGGGCGGCTCGTACGGAAAGCTGACGCCCGGAAAGTTCGCGATATCGCCGGCGTCGGCTTTATCATACAGACCTTCCTGGTCGCGCTCTCGGCAAACTTCGACCGGCGCCGATAAATGCACCACGAGGCATTTTCCTTTGCCGAGCCCTGCGTTAATAGTTGCTTGGGCTTTTTGCCGCACGGCTTCGGTTGGCGCCACGAAGGCGGCAATGCAGAGCAAGCCGGCCTGATTGATAATTTTCGCCACCTCGGCGCCGCGGCGTAAGTTTTCACCTCGCTCCTCGGCCGAAAATCCAAGATCGCGACTAATGCCTTGCCGCAGACTTTGGCCGTCGAGCACCACGGCGGCGCGGCCTTCGTCGAACAGACGCCGCTCGAGCGCCGCGGCGGTGGTCGACTTGCCGGCGCCGGAAAGACCGGTGAGCAGAATCGTGGCCGGTGTCTGACCGTAACGAGATTTTCGCTCTTGGTCGGAAACCGTGCTGAGTTTCACCGGCGATGTTTTCGTTTTCGGCGTGACATCCCAGTGGTCGATACGATCTTGCTCGGTTGCCTGGTCGAGAATCATGCCCGCGCCGACGGTGCCGTTGGTGATCCGGTCGACAATAATAAAAGCGCCGGTGGTCCGATTCCGACGATAACCGTCAAACGCAATCGGCTGGTTGAGCGTCACCACGCAACGGCCGATTTGGTTCAGTTCCAGCGTGGGCGACTCCACGCGGTGCAGCGTGTTGACATCCACCTGATAACGCAGCTGGGAAACCGAACCGGCCACCGTTTTGGTGGTCTGTTTGAATAGGTACGGCTTGCCGGGCGCCAGCGGCTCTTCGGCCATCCAGACAACCATGGCGTCGAAATGGTCTTTCAACTGCGGCATGTTGCCGGGGCGGCAGATCATATCGCCTCGGCTGCAATCGATTTCATCTTCGAGCGTGAGCGTGACTGAAAGCGGCGCGAACGCTTCCTTGAGTTCGCCTTCGAAGGTGGTGATCGTTTTGACGCGGCTCGTTTTTCGCGAGGGCAGCACCACGATTTCATCGCCTTGCCGCACGATGCCCGAAGCAATCGTGCCGCAAAAGCCGCGAAAATCGAGGTCGGGCCGGTTCACGTACTGCACCGGGAAGCGAAAGTCGTTGAGGTTGCGGTCCGAGGCGATATACACCGACTCCAGCATGTCCATCAGCGTGGCGCCCTGGTACCAAGGCATGTGCTTGCTGCGGTCGACGACGTTATCGCCCTTCAAAGCCGAGAGCGGCAGGAAGTGCATATCGCTGATATCGAGCCGGGCGGCGAATTCGGAATACTCCTCTTTAATGCGCTCGAACGTTTCCTGGCTGAAGTCGACTAGGTCCATCTTGTTGATCGCCACGAAGATGTGCTTAATTCCCAGTAGCGAGGTGATGAAGCTGTGGCGTTTGGTCTGCTCCAGCACTCCGTGGCGGGCGTCGATGAGAATGATCGCCAAGTCAGCGGTGGAGGCGCCGGTGGCCATGTTGCGAGTGTACTGCGTATGGCCCGGCGTATCGGCGATGATGAATTTGCGCTTGGCCGTGGAAAAGTAACGGTAAGCAACATCGATCGTGATTCCTTGCTCGCGCTCCGAACGCAGGCCGTCGGTGAGCAGGGCGGGGTCGAAATCGCCTCCGGCGGCGCCCACGGTGAGGGAATCTTTTTGGATTGCCGCGAGTTGATCTTCATAGATCATTTTGGCATCGTAGAGCAAGCGGCCGATCAAGGTGCTTTTGCCGTCGTCGACGCTGCCGCATGTGAGGAACCGCAGGAGTTCCTTGTTTTCATGCTGCTTGAGGTAGGCGTCGATATCGCTAGAGATAAGGTCCGACTGATGCGACACGGGCTGAACTTCCTATATTCGCTACGGCCAAACGCCGCGCTCTGGGTGAACGAGTGTGCTGTAATTTCGTGTGACGATTAAAAGTAACCGCGTCGTTTCTTGCCTTCCATGTCGTCGTCGCCATCGTCTTTATCGATCACGCGTCCTTGCCGCTCCGACGTTTTGGTCAACAACATTTCCTGAATGATTTCCGGCAGCGTGGCGGCGCGCGATTCCACCGCCCCGCTCAGCGGATAACAACCCAGCGTGCGAAAGCGAACGAACCGCTGTTCCACTTTTTCTCCGGGCGCCAGCTCCAGGCGGTCGTCGTCGACGAGAATCAGTTCGCCGTTGCGACGCACGACCGGCCTCTCGGCGGAAAGGTACAACGGCACGATCGGAATGTTCTCCAAATGGATGTACTGCCAAACGTCTAGCTCCGTCCAGTTGGAAAGTGGGAAAACGCGAATGCTCTCGCCCTTGTTCACCCGCGTGTTGTACAAGTTCCACAATTCGGGCCGCTGGTTTTTAGGATCCCAGCCGTGGTGGCGGTCGCGGAAGGAAAACACCCGCTCCTTGGCCCGCGACTTTTCTTCATCGCGGCGGGCGCCTCCGAACGCGGCGTCGAATTGATATTTATCGAGCGCCTGCTTGAGGGCGTCGGTTTTCATCACTTCAGTATGTTTGGCGCTATCTTCCAACGGGCTGATGCCCAGCTTCCGTCCTTCTTCGTTGGTGTAGACGATCACCTCCAAGCCCAATTCACGCTTGGCGTAATTTTCGCGAAAATCGATCATCTGGCGAAATTTCCACTTCGTATCGACGTGCATCAGCGGAAAAGGCGGCTTGGCCGGGTAAAACGCCTTCAACGCCAATTGCACCATGACCGACGAATCTTTGCCAATCGAGTACAGCATCACCGGGTTGGAAAACTCCGACGCCACCTCCCGGATGATGTGAATGCTCTCCGCCTCAAGCTGCTTGAGGTGCGTAAGGTTATATCCAGACATAAGTTATGACTCTAGCGGAAAGGCGGTTGGTGTTGCTGGTTTTGAGCCCATTCCTTCGACGCTCCCCTTTTTCCGGTTGGGAGCATCCGTCGGTAACGGGAGATTAGAAGGTTCGCCGGCGAGGCGGGAGTGTACGGAAAACCCGCGCATCGCTCAACCTGTGTGAAGCAGGCCGATTTGTCAACGCCCGGCGCCGTTTCCCCGGACGCAAACGAGTGACGTATACTTCGGAAATTAGATTCCGCGCACGGTTGAAAACGGCGCCTTTTCGTTGAACGGCAAGCTGCGGGCGACTGCGTTTTGTTAGTGCATACATCCGTGCTTACCCGGCTTACCCGGCTTACCCGAGAACTGCCCGGAGTGCGGAAACAGCTGCGGAATCTGTCTAAAATCCCCCAAATTCACTTGACGGTAGTAACGAATGTGTTACCATTGAGCGATGGCCAAGGTCAGCCAATACGAAACGGAAGATGGGAAAGTCCCTTTCGAGAGGTGGTTTTCGGTGCTTGGCGCCAAGGCGGCGCTGAAAGTCCGAACGGCGGTCGCGCAAATGGAGGCTGGCAATTTAGGCGATCACAAGTCTGTCGGCGGGGGTGTCTGGGAGCGTCGCATCAACTTCGAAAAGGGCTATCGGGTGTACTTCGCCAAGGACGGAAAGGAACTAATCCTTCTTTTCTGCGGCGGCGTCAAAGCGCGGCAGCAGTCTGATATCGATAAGGCCAAGGGATACTGGTCGGAGTATAAGAAACGCAAGAAGCAAGAAAAGAGAGATCAGGAAGCCAAGGCCAAGCCGCGACAAACAGAGAAGAGAAGGAGGAAGTGATGGCGCTGACGCGAAGTTTCAGAAAAACCGTGAAAGATCGCGCTGATCGTGATCCCGAATTTCGTTATGGGCTTTTGGCGGAAGCGTTAGAGGCTATTGTTCGTGGAGAACTCGAAGTTGCGAAAATTCTCCTCCGCGATTACATCAACGCAACTGTGGGTTTCAAGGCCGTTGGAGCGGCGGTGGGGAAATCCCCCAAGAGCCTCATGAGAATGCTTGGTCCAGACGGAAACCCGAATGCGAAAAATCTTTTCGGTGTAATCCAGTATCTGCAAGAGAATGCGGGGGTGCGATTCAAGGTAGTGAGCGTTGCGCCCAAGAAGGGCGAAAAACGAGAACTGGTTCACTGAGCGAGCACCAGTTTCATGCTCCCCAATGGCGCCGCGTAAGAATTGCTTGGTCCATTCGCGCAGTGAAATCCGCTGCAACTCGCGTCGCGGCAAAAAATTGACATACTCGCAAAATCGGTTATTCTCAATCCATTCGATGTGATAGAATCGCAAGTTAGGCGTGCAATTAAGAGGAGGCTGCGTATGCATGGTAAACCAGGACTGTGGAGACTTAACGCTGTGGCTTGGCCCGCTTGCGTTCTTTATTTTTCCGCCTAGCGAATAGAGGAGATGTGTCGTGACACCTGAAGGAATTGAAGCGATGAACAAACATCCGTTTGGAAGTCCGACGTCGGAATACATGAACTTCAAGGGCTATGACAAGGTCCGCGAAGTAGATGCCGAAACCGACGTCTCCAATCACGATATTCTGATTGCTATGTTGCGATCTGCCGACGCCATTCATCATGAATTGTCCTGCATACGCAAGTCGCTCGATTCTCGTTAGCGGATCGCATTCAATCTCTCTTTCGTAAGCAATTCGCCGCCGTAAAATCGTGGTCTCTGTCGCATATCTAAAAACTCATCCTCTGACAACACGCCAAGCTCTCTGAAATCGCAAACGCGAAAAAGGTGTCAGGCTTGTGTGAAGCAGGCCGATTTGTCAACGCCTAGCGCCGTTTCCCCGGACACAAACGAGTGACGTATACTTCGGAAATTAGACTCCACGCACCGTTGAAAATGGCGCCTTTTTCGTTTAGCGGCAAGCCGCAGGCGCCTGCGTTTTATCAGAAGCCCGGCTTTTTCAAAAAGCCGGACTTCTCAGAACGCCGCTTTGGAATCAAACAGTCGTCATGTTCAATGGCCTTTGGAACGCCATCGTACAAAAACTTGTGGCTGCGGGAAGTGCCAAGGCCCCGCAAGGGCCGGTTGCCCGAATCGGCCGCAAAAGCCTATAATGTTCGCTTTCATTGACAAACCGGTTGTGGGAGGAATTCGATCCGTGGCATCGGA
>QIKY01000267.1 GCA_003233175.1 Planctomycetaceae bacterium
CCGAAGCGACGTTGCCGGTTCGGGCTGCGGCGCCGGAACAATTTCTCCGGTCCTGGCGGGTTGCTCGTCGGTTGCTTGCTCCTCGCTGGCCGATATCTGTAAGACGAGCGGCTGAGCATTGTCGCGATCTTGCTCCGCTGAATGACGCTTCGTTTCGGTCAGCCATCTGACGCCTTCGTGAGATGCTATTGCGGTAGAAGTGATTGTTTGATGCTCGCCCGTGAGCACCAACGAGCGGCTTGGCCTCCGGCCAGCTGCTTCGCGATCGGGGCGGGATGAGGATTCGGTGGCGTCTCTGATTACGGAATTTGAACCGGAATCTGCTTCTTCTTGCGGGGGCTCGCGCGGAGAGCCGTTACCGATATCACTTCCAGCCCATTCAGGCTGCGGTTGCCGTCGTACTGCGCGGGTCCGCTTTGACGAGCCCGCGCAGCCGGTCACAATCATGCAGAGAAGAAGGATCTTCAGTTGATAAACGATCTGCATTACCTGTTTCCGCCTGTTTTTTCTGATTCGCCTGTTGGCTTGGACCCTTCCGCCGATTCCCGATCTGTTCGGATCGAAACCGCCACATCAAGGCGCACCGCCCCCCCAGTTCCCCCAACTGTTACTATCGGCGCCATCGCCTCAGTCCCATGAGAAAACTCGCGTTTAGACCGACGGGCGGAGAAATTCGTTATCACTTGCCATCACAGCCGCTTGCAGTGGTAAGCACGCTAGCGGCGTCTTCGTCGTAGAACGCGTTCAGGACGTCGGCGTTCGTGATTCTTGCGCCATCCAGTTTCGCGCCGCGCAGGTCGGTTCCCCGGAAAACAGGTCGCTCAATAACCGCTTCAGCAAGTTCGGCCCGGCAGAGGATTGCCGTTCGCATGCGCGGCGCCAACATTTTCGCTCTACTCAAATTGGCCTCCTCAAGATTGGCTCCATTGAATCCGACGTGGTCAAACTCTGAATCGCTCATATCGGATTGCCGCAGATCAGCCAGTGTCAGGTCAGTGTGGCGCAACACGGTATTCCGAAGAATGGCGCCCCGCAGGCAGGCTTTATGAAACTTTGTGTTGTCAAGAATCGCCCCCGAAAGGTCGGCTCCGTCGAAATGCGCTGACACACAACGCGCGTCGCGGAAGTTCGTCTCGCGCAGGTCGGCATTCCGAAAGTTTGCTCCGTCCAATCGCGCACCTTCGAAGCAAGCCCCACGCAAGTCCTGCCCGCTGAAATCCTGGCCGGAGAGGTTCTTGTTCTGGCAACCCAACGACTCAGCAGTTCCATCTTGTCGGGAAGGAATCGATGCTGTTTCGACTGTCTTTACGTGTTCTCCCACTGTTTGATTTCTCCGTTTCTTGATTTTCAAATTGAATCAGGCTGCTTTTCGCACACAACGACGCTTCGCTGCCGTTAGTTTGCGGCACGCGACACCAATTCCCTGCGGGCGTTCTTGACGTGGGACTTTGCCATCGCCGGGCTGTCTGCTGTGGCTGTCAGATGCCCCATCTTGCGCGAAAGTCGTGGAGTATGTTTGCCGTACAAATGAAGCTTAACGGTTGGCCAACTTAGAAGTGACTCCCAGTTGGGCTCTGCCGAAACGAGATGGTCGCCGAGCAGATTTGCCATCGCCGCCGGGCGATGCTGGTGTGTCGAACCAAGCGGCAATCCGCACACGGCGCGCACTTGTTGCTCGAATTGGCACGTTACATGGGCATCGATTGTCAAGTGTCCGGAGTTGTGTGGGCGAGGGGCTAATTCATTGATCAGCAATCGGTTATCGCGAGTAAGGAAAAACTCCACGCAGAGAATGCCCACGACATCCAACTTGGCGGCAACTTCACGAGACATGTCCAACGCTTCGGCACAAATCTGCTCCGAGACGCTAGCCGGTGCGCACGTGATGTCCAGGATGTGGTTATGATGCTCGTTTTCCATGGGGCCGTAGGTGGCCATCGAGCCATCCACGCTGCGCGCAACGATCACAGAGAGTTCGCGATCAAAATCAACAAAGGCTTCGAGCACCGCTTCACCGGTATCCAGCGCCAGCCAGGCGGCGTCCGCTTCGTGCAGCGTCTGAATCAATGTTTGCCCTTTGCCGTCGTAGCCCCAGCCGGCCGTTTTCAACACGGCAGGGCAACCGAGCCTCGCAAGTGATTGCCGAAGTTCCTGCGGCGAGTGGACAACGCAGGACGGTGCGACGGGGAAACCGTGTTGTCGCAAGAATGTTTTTTCCCGCACCCGATGCTGTGTAACGTGCAACACCCCGCCACGCGGCCGCACGGGGGCGTAACGGGCCGCCAACTCGGCCGCTGCCGCCGGCACATTCTCAAACTCGAAGGTGACCACATCAACAATTCTCGCGAAACGGGCAACGGCATCCAGGTCGTCATACGACGCGTTGACTTCCACGTCCGCAACCTGTCCGGTGGGAGTGTCCGTGTCGGGTGAGAGGACGTGAACGCGATAGCCCATGCGGCGCGCCGCGATGGCGAACATCCGTCCGAGCTGCCCGCTGCCAAGAACTCCCAGGGTCGCACCGGGTAATATGCTGCCGCTCATAGCTCTCGCTCCGCCAGAATGCCTTCCGCTTGTTGTCGATGAAAGTCGTGCAGCTTACGTCGTAATTCAGGGCGAGAACCGGCGAGTATGCGTACCGCCAACAACGCGGCATTTCCCGCACCGGCCTGTCCGATCGCCAACGTACCGACCGGTACGCCAGCCGGCATTTGCACAATCGACAGCAGCGAGTCCAGTCCGTTAAACGCCTTGCTCTGGACCGGCACACCCAGCACCGGCAACACCGTTTGAGCCGCAATCATACCCGGCAAATGAGCCGCTCCGCCGGCTCCGGCAATGATGATTTCCAGGCCCCGTTTCTCCGCCGATTGGGCGTACTCGCACATCCATTGCGGAGTCCGGTGAGCCGACACCACGCGACATTCATGCGGTACACCGAATTCAACCAACCGTTCGGCGGCGGCGCGCATGGTTTCCCAGTCGGATTTGCTGCCCATCACGACTCCCACCATGGGCTGTTTGCTATCACTCACAATCGTTACTCCTAAGAATATCTCAGAGACGTATTGGCCAAACGACATGTGGAATGGGGGACGCGTGAAGCTTAATACGCGAAACAAATGTCGTCAATAGTGTTTCGCGTGTTCATTGTCGCCAATTGCGACGCGGCGTGCTAGAATGTGACCTTTCCGAGGCTTTCGAAGGGCGCGTAACGGGTCTGTGCCGATGAACGAAGCCGCAGCAAAGAAGACCTCTCGCATGGAAAATCCCACCCGGTCTACCAAGGCCGCCAGCGAACTTGACGACTCCCCGGCTCGTTGGACATTCCTGACGAATCACGCACATGTCTTATCGCTGATCCACTCGAATCCGCAGATGGTGCTTCGGCAGGTTGCGGCCGAGGTCGGCATCACGGAGCGAGCTGTTCAGCGCATCATCCATGATCTGGAGGAGGGCGGGTTCATTCGGCGGGAAAGAGTAGGACGCCAGAACCGGTACCAACTGCTTACGAACAAATCGCTCCGCCATCCCATCGAATCTCACCGAAACATCGGCGACTTACTCAAACTCATCAACAAGTAGCGGCAAGAGGGGCGGATCAGCGGTCAGCATGAATTCAAGATAAGAGTAAGCGTTCGGCGGAGGATGATTTTCATTGATGGCGGATTTTGGGTTTCTATCCAGGTTCAGGGAGAAACTCAAATGTCGCAGTCCACCAGCGTTCCAGACTGTTAAACCGAGAGGGTCCGCAGGTATTCGATGTGGTTGCACAGCTTTGCGAAGTCAATTCTCGCCGAAGGGCTCAGCCCACCCGTCAAAATGAATGACAGATTGGGAAACTCCTTCAGTTGGTTGTGGCGGAAAAAAATTTACCAATGGTATTTTTCTTGATCACCAGAAAGCCCGGCATTTTGAAAATGCCGGGCTTGTAATTCGGAATGTAAATCCGAGACAAGTCTTTAAGCCAGCACGAAGCGTTCGCCAATGCTTTCCAATTTGAGATCAACCTGAAATTGTGACAGAGCCTTTGTAAATTCTGGTCATCGACAACGCTCTAGATGGGCGTCGACTCGAAATAATTATCCACCCAGAGTCGCCAATTCGCCTGAAGTGTGCATCTCTGGCCACGCATGCAATGAGAAAGCGGAAAAAACCCTTTTTGGCGCCAAAAATGCTATGTTTTTGTTCTGAAGGCGCCATTCACCGAAGGCGACGAAACAAATACCGCTGTTTTCGCATTCTGCGTAATCGCGCAACTTGGCAATCTGCTCGCTTGACAATCGGCATAATCGGAGTTTTACTGGTACGTAGTAGGGAAAGAGGCCAAGCCTTCCTGAACCGCCTGCCTAAGAATGTGCGGAAACCGACGTTCCTGGTTGTGTTTTCGCGCTGTTTTGCTCGTTATTTCCTCAGAGGAGATCCCCAGATGAAGTATTGTTGTGTCACTCTGGCCGTCGCGATGGCCGTTGTCGCTTTGACCGCCACTCCCGCTCACGCGGTTCTGGAGTTCAAGAAGCAATTCGCCGCCAAGTATGTTGAAGGCTCCGACAACGCTGAGTTTGCCGCCGCCGTCAAAAAAGCCAAGTGCAACGTTTGCCACTTCGGCAAAAAGAAGAAAAACCGCAACGCCTATGGTATGGCGCTGAGCGAACTTCTCGACAAAGCCAATTTCAAGCGGTCTCGCACGAAAGCCGAACCCGATGAAGTTCGCAAGGAAATCTTTGCGGCTTTTGAGAAGGTTGAATCCATGAAAGACCCCAGCGGCGTTACCTTCGGCGAACTGTTCAAAGCGGGTAAACTGCCCACCCCTCCCGCCGAATAGTTTTTCCCGCGATTTGCATCACACCAGACAACGCCGGGCGTTTTGGCGCCCGGCGTTGTCCGTTTCTTGATTCGCATGCGGCCGACGATTATCGCGGTTTGCGCATAGGATGGTTGCTGACTACCCTGCGAAACGCGAAGAAACACGCTAAGGAACAGTCCCGAAATAAACTCCCGATTCGTACGATGGCCTTCCAAGGCCGTCGAGTCAGCTACCAGCAAGCCGACGGCCTTGGAAGGCCGGGGCTTTTAACATCTTCGTAAATTTGCTAAACCCTTGCTATCACAGAATTTTCGCGATTGCAAGGAGGCAGTTTGCTATGTCAGGGAAGACCGTTTTGAACCGTTTCATCAAAAAGAACCCGCTGGCTGTCATGACACGCAGCATTATCGGCTGCGTGATCG
>QIKY01000432.1 GCA_003233175.1 Planctomycetaceae bacterium
CGGGATGCACTGAGGAATAATCACGCCGTTGCACGGCAATGAGTTTAATAATTCAAAATCGCAAGTCGTCACTAATTTCACGAGCGGTCCTTAGAGGGCGTTTTGTCGCTTCCTTCTTACGACGACAGCATTTACAATGAATTTTCGCCACTGCCGAGAGTCGCCGACGCCATGTTTGCCCGTTCGCCTTTCCTTCGCGGGAAACTGCTCGAACGCTTGGATTAAAACCCCACCACCGCAGGCCCCGCCCATGTTTTCATCGCCGCGAATACGAATGGCCCGCTTGGTTTTTGCGGCAATGGGAATCCTCATCGTGCAGACGGCCATGCAGTCAGAGCAGGCCAGCGCCGAACAGGCCGATGTTGCGAGACCGAAAGTTGGGCGGGCGGCAGACGTTGCATTTTTTGAAAAGCAGATTCGTCCGCTACTGGTGCGACATTGCATTCGCTGCCACGGTTCTGAGGAGGAAAACGGCGGTCTGCGGCTCGATTCGCGCGACGCCTGGAAACTCGGCGGCGATTCCGGCCCCGCTATTCTGCCGGGGAAGCCGAGCGAGAGCCTGCTCATCAAGGCGATTCGTTACCAAGATTCCGACCTCGAGATGCCGCCCAAGGGTATATTGCCGAAAGCCGCCATTGCGGCGTTCGAGAAGTGGGTGGCGCGCGGCGCGGCCGACCCTCGCGCGGCTTCGGCGCCGCTGTCGAAACGCAACAAGGGAGTTTCGCTGGAGGAGGGTCGTTCTTTTTGGTCGTTCCAGCCGGTGGTGAAACCCCAGCCGCCTGAAGTGGCTGGCGCCGCGTGGGCGGAGACCGACATCGACCGTTTCATTCTGGCTGCTTTGGCTGAAAAAGACTTAACGCCCGGCGACGACTCCGACCAAGCCTCGCTGGTGCGGCGGGCGTATTTCGATCTTCTCGGCTTGCCGCCGACGCCCGCCCAACAAGACGCCTTCCTCAACGACCGCTCGGTGCGCGCATATGAGATGCTAATCGACTCGCTTTTGAGTTCGCCCCACTTCGGCGAGCGCTGGGGGCGCCATTGGTTGGATGTCGTGCGTTTTGCCGAATCGAGCGGCGGCGGGCGGACGCTCTTTTTTCCCGATGCTTGGCGGTATCGCGATTATGTGATCGAATCGTTCAATCAAGATGCGCCCTATGACCGCTTCCTGCGTGAACAGTTGGCGGGCGACTTGCTGGAGTTCACCGATTGGCGCCAGCGCCGCCGGCAGTTGATCGCGACCGGCTTTCTGGTCTTGGGGCCGACCAACTACGAAATGCAAGACAAGGAAGTGCTGGAAACCGATGTCATCGATGAGCAACTCGACACCCTCGGCAAGGCGCTGCTGGGCATGACGATCGGCTGCGCCCGTTGCCACGACCACAAATTCGACCCGATCACGCTGCACGATTATTACGGCTTGGCGGGGATTTTTCAGAGCACCACCGCCGCCGTGCATGATGGCAATGTCTCGCGATGGAACGTGGCGCCGCTGCCCGAATCGCCGGCGGTTGAAAAAGAAATTACCGCTCGCGAAGAGCAGGTTTCCGCACTCAAAAAACAGTTGGCCGTGCTGCAAGCCAACTGGAAGGCGGCGGGCGGGAAAGACGGCAAGGCGAGTCCTAAGTCGATCGCATCGGCGTCGCTGGCGGGCGTCGTGGTGGATGACATTGACGCAAAAATCGTTGGCCAGTGGAAGTCGTCTACTTCAATCAAAACGTACATCAACGCCGGCTACCTTTACGCCTCCGGCAACGGCGCCAAGAGCGTTTCGTTCCATCCTGTGTTGCCGCAAGCCGGTCGGTACGAAGTGCGAATAGCCTACGCGGCGGGGCCCAACCGCACTTCGCACGCGCCGGTTACCGTTGTTCATCAAGACGGCGAAGCGGTGGTTTCGGTCAATCAGCGACAGACGCCGAAAATCGGCGAGGCGTTTGAATCGTTGGGCGTGTTCGAGTTTGATCCGGCCCACGATCCTCGCGTGAGCGTATCGAATGCGGGTGTCGACGATGGCGTGGTGATTGCCGACGCCGTGCAGTTTATTTCCGTCACTGGCAAGAACGACGTTGCCAGTAAGGTAGACGCCGCCGCGCGGTTGGCGTCCGAAGAACAGAAAGAACGGAAAGAGCAGCGCGAGCAATTGCGAGAACAATTGGAGTCGGACATCAAAAAACTAGAAACGCAAATCAAGGCGTTGGCGGCGGCGGGTCCGCAACGGCAGTTCGCCATGGTCGCGAAGGACGAAGCCGCGCCGCGCGACACCCATATTTCGATTCGCGGCGTGGTGCATAACAAAGGCCCGATCGTGCCTCGCAGTGCATTGCAGGTGGTGCAGTCGGCGCCCTTCAAGTCGATTGCGAAAAAGCAGAGCGGTCGGTACGAATTGGCACAGTGGCTGGCCCACGCCGAGAACCCGCTGACATCTCGCGTGATGGTGAATCGTGTTTGGTATTGGCTGATGGGCCGGGGGCTGGTGCGCACGGTTGATAATTTTGGTTCGACGGGCGAACGTCCCTCGCATGCGGAACTGTTGGACTACCTAGCGGCTTCGTTCGTGGAGGACGGCTGGTCGGTCAAGCGATTGATCCGCCAGATCATGCTCTCGCATGTGTACCGTTTGAGCACCCGTGAGCCGCCCGCCGCAAAGCAGGTCGACCCCGACAACCGCCTGCTCTCGCACATGAACCGAAAGCGTTTGGAGGCTGAACAAATTCGCGACGCCCTGCTGCTGGTGAGCGGCCAGTTAGACACCGCCTATGGCGGCGCCAATTTTAAGCCCGGCACCAAAGGCGAATACGGCTACCAGTTCGATGGCTTGCGGCGGAGCGTTTACGTGCCGGTTTTTCGCAACACGTTGCCGCAGGTTTTTGAAGTCTTTGATTTTGCCGATCCCAACATCCAGAACGGACGACGCAGCACCAGCACCATCGCCCCGCAAGCGTTGTGGCTGATGAATCATCCGTTCGTGGTGGTGCAATCTCGCTTGGCGGCTGAACGGCTATTGGAGCAAGACGGCCTCACGCAAACGCAACGGCTGGAGCGCGCCTACCGCGAAGTGCTAGGACGCCGCCCTTCGGCGAAAGAGCGTTCGCTCGGCCAACAGTTCGTGGGAGAAGCGAACCAAGAGAACACGCCCCCGGAAGAGCCGGCCCTCAAACGCTGGGCTTTGCTCTACCAGGCGCTCTTCCAGAGCATCGATTTTCGGTATTTGAATTAACCCGCCCTTGAAGAAGAATAGTAACCGCTCAGCGATGATCGCACGATGCTTTTTTTCGAGAACCACGAATGAACACGAATAGACACGAATGCATTTCAACGGGCTCTCAGGTTTTCTCCTGGAAACAGGCAACGTCAGCCGTGCCATTATGTGGAGAGTTCGCCACAAGAATTCGTGTCTATTCGTGTTCATTCGTGGTTCCATCAAGTACCGATCGAAGCTCGTCGCTGGATAGTTACGTTCACAACTTGTATTCTTTATTACCAACATTTTCTCGGTGTGTTCTGTGGCAAAAACTTTTTTGGTTGCGGCCAAACGCCGCGTTAAGCTCCGTGGCAAAAACTTTTGAAGAACTTCCAAATCGGAACTACCGAGCGGCCCCGGAAATACGACCGCCATTTTCTGATCGCTGCGCAGTAAGGAAACAACCGTGAACACACCTCCCATAACCCGTCAGCCTACTTACAGCCGCCGCAGCGCGCTACAGTCGATGGCCTGCGGGTTCGGCTATTTGGCCGCCGCCGGCATGGCGAACCAAGAATCCCGGGCCGCCGCGGTGGATCCGTTAGCGCCGAAACCGCCGCACTTCCCGCCGCGCGCCAAACGCGTCATCTTTATTTTCATGCAGGGCGGCCCCAGCCATGTCGATACGTTCGACTACAAACCACGTTTGATTGCCGACGACGGCAAAATGCGCAACTTCGACGACGCCCGCGTGCTGGCCAAAACAAAAAAAATCACCAAGCATCGCGTTTTCAAATCGCCCTGGACGTTCAAGCAATATGGGCAGTCGGGCCAACACGTTTCTGATTTATTCCCGCACATTGCCCGGCAGGTCGACGACCTTTGCTTCTTGAAGGGCATGCACACCGATGGCGTCGCGCATGGCCCCTCGACATTATTCCTACACACCGGCTCCATCAATTTGATTCGTCCCTCGGTCGGCTCCTGGATGCTCTACGGCCTGGGCTCCGAGAATCAAAACCTGCCGGGGTTCATCACGATCCAACCATCGATGGGCAACGGCGGCCCGCGAAATTACGGCGCCGCGTTCTTGCCGGCGGCCTATCAGGGCACGGCTGTCGGGCGGGCGGGCGTTTCGGCCAAGGAAGCCGGCATTCGCAACCTCGCCAACGGCCTACTTTCGCGGGCCGAACAACAAGATCAGTTCGAGTTGCTGCGAAAAATCAATGCCGAACAACTGAGCCACAATCCGGGCGATCAAGAATTGGAAGCCGTGATCGGCTCGTATGAACTGGCGTGGCGCATGCAACAACACGCCCCCGGTCTGATGGACCTTTCGCACGAACAGCCGCATGTCCTCAAGCAATACGGCATTGATGAAAAGGGAACCGACGACTTCGGCCGACAATGCTTGCTTGCGCGGCGTTTGGCGGAGGCGGGCGTGCGGTACATTCAAGTCAATTATGGCGACAACACCAACAACCCTCGTTGGGACCAACATTCCAATCTGGAACTGCACGCCGAGCACGCCTTCAACACCGACAAACCCGTGGCCGGTTTGTTGGCCGACTTGAAACAACGCGGTTTACTCGAAGACACGCTCGTGTGGTGGGGCGGAGAGTTTGGCCGCACTCCCTACGCACAAACCAACGGCACCGGTAGAGATCATAACCCCGACGGCTTCACTTTCTTCCTGGCGGGTGGCGGCGTGAAGCCCGGTTTTAGCCATGGCGAGACGGACGAATTCGGCCATCACGCCATTGCCGGCAAGGTCCACATGCACGATTGGCACGCCACGCTGTTACACCTGATGGGCATGGACCACAAACGCCTGACGTTCCTCTCCAATGGTCGGCCGTTCCGCCTGACCGACCTGCACGGAGAGGTCGTCAACGAAATCATTGCTTAGTAGCTGTCCAAGATCTATTCCGTGCAATGGAGTTCTGGAATTCCCGCCAAGCCGGAGGCTTGTCTGGAATTCCCGCCAAGCCGGAGGCTTGTCAGCCATTAGCCGGCGGTCGAGCGCAGCGAACACCGCCGGTAGGCCAACGCAACAAACGTGCATCCCGGCGACGATGCCAGATGCGGCGGGCGCGAGAAACGCCTCGAAGCGGATGCAGCAGCGCACTTTGCCGCCCACCGTTGGAGTTCACGCTTTAGCGTGTTTTGTTCTCGGACGCACGCTGAAGCGTACACTCCAACGGTGAGCGGCTGGCATCGTCGCCGGGATGTAGAATGTCGGGGCCTCGCTCCTCCGGTGGTGTTCGCTGCGCTCGACCACCGGCTAATAGCTTTTATCCTTTCAGGATATGAAATCAAATACGCCTGGCCGTCGCTTCGGCTTTGCCGACATCTGAAAAACACGGAATAGTATTTGGACAGGTGCTAAGCATCGCTCGCGAAATTAGTGACGACTTGGTGGTTTTGAATTGTTAAACTCATTGCCGTGTAACGGCGTGGTTGTTCCTCTGAGTGA
>QIKY01000397.1 GCA_003233175.1 Planctomycetaceae bacterium
CGTCGAGCCGATAACCTTTCGACGCAGATCAATGTGGAGATCGGATCAAGAAAACGAACATTCGGCGAGCGGTAGGCGAAAACAGACCGGCGGCTGGAAAAAGAGATGTAAGGATTCCGCCGCGCGGCCGTCTTCCTCATGCCTACGAGCTCCTAACATAACCCCTGTTTGGCGTTTCAAACGCGGAATTTGCTGCTGACCCACCAAGTTGTGCTAGCAGGTATAAAACCATGCCTCCGGGGTATTGCCGCGGTTTCCTGACGTTACTGCTAGCACTTGGCTGATTCCGCTCTATACGCGGGCGGGGCGCGGAAGTAAGGTGGTCAGGCGTGTTGATGTCGCGTCCAGCTAGTTCAAGGAAGAATAGGAATGGGCATCGCCGATGAATTCACAACCTTTTTGGCGGCGCCATCTACTCGCGTTCGCGATGTCTGTCTGGGTGGTCGCGATTGGCGCGAGCTGCACCGCAACGGCGCCCCATGTTCAGCTAGGCGCCATCTACAATGAGGCTGCGCAGGCGCCCGATTTCGCCAGGAATCCGGTGATCGTGATTCCCGGCATTCTGGGCTCGCGTTTGGTCGATGATGAAACCGGAGCGTTGGTTTGGGGTAAGTTCGAGCGCATTCGATTCTTCCGCCGCACCACCGCCGACGTAACCGCCGCCGCGTTGCCCATGCGTCAAGGCGCATCGCTCGATCAATTGCAAGACGCCGTACGCAGCGATGGAACGCTGGCCTATTTGGAAATCAACGTGGCGGGAATCCCGCTCGAAATTCAAGCCTACGACGACATTTTGCAGAGCCTTGGCGTGGGCGGATATCGCGATCCCCAGCATAAGAGCAAGGAGCAAATCGATTACGGCGACAACCACTTCACCTGTTTCCAGTTTGACTACGATTGGCGGCGCGACGTGGCCGAAAGCGCGGCCCGGCTCGATGTGTTCATCGCGGAGCGCCGCGCTTATATCCAGCAGGAATACCGACGTCGTTATGGGATTGCCCACGCCAACGTGAAGTTCGATTTGGTCGCACATTCGATGGGCGGCTTGGTGGCCCGTTATTACCTCCGCTACGGCGCCCAACCGCTTCCCCGCGATGGCTCGCCGCCGCGGTTGGATTGGGCCGGCGCTCGCAATGTGGGGCGCGTCGTCTTGGTTGGCGCGCCGAACGCCGGATCGGTGCTCGCCATTCGCGATCTTGTTCAAGGACATCGCCTCGCGCCCGGCTTGCCGAAGCACCCCGCCGCCGTGTTGGGAACCATGCCCGCCGCCTACCAATTATTGCCCCGGCCCCGGCATGGAGGTTTGGTCGACGCCAGCGACGGGAAACGCCAGCTCGATGTTTATGATCCTGCGCTATGGCGCGACATGAAATGGGGGCTCGCCGATCCTAAAGAAGACGCCGTGCTGAGAAAGCTGTTGCCGGAAATAGCCGATCGGGAATCGCGGCTGCGAATCGCGCTCGACCATCAGAAAAAGTGTTTGCTCAAGGCGAGGCAACTTCACCGCGCGCTCGACCTTCCCGCCGCGCCGCCGCCGGGCGTGAACTTGCACCTGTTCGCCGGAGACACCGCCGATACGCCGGCGGTGATTTCCGTCGCCTTGGAGAGCGGAAAAATTCAAATTCTGAAATCTGCGCCTGGCGACAACACAACCACCCGCGCCAGCGCCGTGATGGACGAACGCACCGTTCGCTCGCGCGGCGCTAGGCTGGCCTCGCCCATTCACTGGACCAGCACCATGTACCTCAACGCGAACCACTATGGCCTCACGAATAACCCGGTCTTTACCGATAATGTGTTGGCGTTGTTGCTTGAATCGCCCTAGTGCTTTGTCACAGCTAAGAATTAGGGTTGCAAGATATCAGCCGCAGGGCGCTAGCCCACGGTTTTCCTGCTCAGAACCGTGGGCTACCCTGCGGCTGATCCTAAAATTAAGCTGTGACAGAGCCCTAGCCCCAATACTTCAGAATTGGTCGTAAGTCGTGTATTCCCAACGTGTTATCTTTTGTTAAGCGGGAGTTGAGCAATGCCACACGCAACTTTCGCACTATTCTCGAAGATGCGAATGGTCGCCATTGCGGTGTTGGCTCTGGGCGTTGCCGGTTGTGCATCGGCGCCGATACAACCGCCCGCCGGCCTCCAGCCGATGCCGGTGCGCATCGAACACGGCCACCCCAATCGAGTGATCGACGGCCTTGGCTGGGTGATTGGCATTCCCAATAAACTGGCGCTCTGGGACCGCCGCGCCGACAACCACGATATCTCCCCCGAAACGGAAGACAAATTAGTCCAGTACATGCTGGAAAACGATCTCAACGACGTGCTCGTTCGCGTCAACCAGTACGACCCTGGAGGAGAATGGCGCCGGCTGGCCCGCAACAAGCGAATTGGCGCCGGCTGGCGATACACCATCGGCACGCTGAACACGCTGGAGTACACGCTGCTGCCAGGCCGCATTATGGGAACCGATTGGTACAACCCATTCACCAACACGATCCATCTCTATTCCGACATTCCGGCCCTGGCCCTGGCCGAAGCCGCCTACGCCAAGGATGTGCGCCACCGCGACCGCCCGGGCGGTTATGCGGCCGTCAACGAACTTCCCATTGCCGGTATGTGGCATAAAACGGTCACCACGCAGGAAATTCTCGACTACACCCAAACACGAGGCATTGAAGCAGACCAAGAAGAAGCCTATCGGATTCTGTACCCCGACTACGGCGCCAATTGGGGCGGACAGGTCGCCTCGTTCGTTCCCTACGGACACGTATTCGGGCGCCTTGCCGGCGCCGCCGTCGGACATACCGCCAACGGAGTACGATCGCTTGTCTCGCCGAGCGCGGAGCCCGCCTCCGACGACCCCGCCTCCGACGACCCCGCCTCCGACGACCCCACCTCGGACGACACTGCCGCCGACGACACTGCCGCCGACGCAGAGGAACCCGTTCGATTGCCAACCACCTATTGAGGCGCGTTCGAACAATAGGCGACAATAAAAAACTGCGCGGCCCTTGAGGATAGTCCCGAATTTACCTACCGAATAAGGTTCGCGGTTGCAATTTTTTCCGCCGCTCGCCTCAATGCCGCAACTGCGGCCATTCAATCTTCGGGGCGGCTGCCGTCGTCGCACATTTTCACGATTTTAGGATCGAACCGCGCCACGATTTCCACCAGATCGGTCTGGCGGCGCATCACATCGAGGATGTTTTTATACACGCCCGGCGATTCGTCGGCGCCGGCGGAAAGCACGCGCACGCCGCGAGCCTGGAGGTCGTTCCGCACCGCCTTGAAGTTGTAGATATCCCGAGCCTTTTTTCGCGACATCAGGCGGCCGGCGCCATGCGCGGCGGAACAGAGTGAATCGGCGGCGCCCTTGCCCCGAACGACGAAAGCGGGGGCGTCCATGGAGCCGGGAATCACGCCCAGCACTCCGGCGCCGGCGGGCGTGGCGCCTTTGCGATGCACAATAACTTCCTTCCCGCCATGCACTTCCTTCCAGGCGAAGTTGTGATGGTTTTCGATCCCGGCAATGATCGCGGCGCCGAGTTGCTTGGTGATCATCTTGTGGATCACATCGTGGTTGGCTGAGGCATAGTCGCCCATGAGGTTCATGGCCGCCCAGTACTCTTGCCCGGCTTCGGTGTCGAGGTCCAACCAGGCTAAGTGCTTGAACTGTTCGTACTTGCCATGCAGCCGCGACTGCGCAATAGCGCTATACACGGAGCACACCGCGGCGCCCACGCCCCGGCTGCCGCTATGGCTCAACAGCGCGACGTATTGCCCGGCATCGAGATTAAGTTCGTCGTCGCGATGGGTTAATTCAAGCACGCCGACGTCGACAAAATGATTGCCCGAACCCGAAGTGCCGAGCTGTTTCCAGGCTTTATCTTTTCGTTCCCGCGTGACTTTACTCACCGACCAATCTTGGTCCATCACGGCGTGCGATTTTGGGCGGTCGTACTGCACGCCCACGCCGAACCGCGAGCCCTTCTCGATCGATTCCTTGAACAAGTTGAACTTGTTGTCGAGCGAGTGCGTCGGCAGATCGAGCACGGAGAGTTTCATGCGGCAGGCGATGTCGACGCCCACGGCGTAAGGAATCACGGCGTTGTCGCAGGCCAACACGCCGCCGATGGGAAGCCCATACCCCACATGAGCGTCGGGCATGAGCGCGCCCGCCGTGGCCACCGGCACGCTACACGCCCGCCGCATCTGGTCATGCGCCGCCGGTTCGATGCCTTCATCGCCCCAGGTTCGATAGTCGACCTGTTTGATGTCGGGCAATTGTCGATCTTCGACAATCGCATGGGCGAATTCGGCTAGGCAGTCGTCGGTAAGGAACGACTCCGGCGCTTCGAGCACCATTTTGATGCGCCGCTTGATCTCGTTTCCCTTGGCGCCACGCGCGGCGTTTCGACCCGCCTTGGCCATTTTTTGCACGGCGGCAATGGCCGCGTTCCGGCAAGCGCGAGGAACACCGATTTTTTCGAGTTGGCGGCCATTCATTTTGGGTACTCATGCACTTTCGAAGCTGACTACAGTTCGAAGTGAATCAAGCGGCTATCACCCACTAAAATCACTGAAGAACCAGTTTTCATGGTGTCACCCGACGGCGCGCGGCGTTAATCGAAGCCAATGTAGAGCGTATCGGCGTCGTCGCCGTGGGCGAGCGGCGGCAACGGCGTGTTTTCGTCAATATAGAGAATATCGGCGGCGGACGAACGCCGCGCCGGCTGGCCCGCGCCCTTGCGCTGGTAACGCACGATGTTGGGATTCTTGGCCTGGGCGATATCCCGCAGCGAGCGGACGTCGACGGGAACAATCGCCTCGGGTGTTTCCAACCATTTGAGCGCGGCGTAGTTGGTGGCCGCATCGGCCTGATGCGTGGCTAGGCGGGCGACATCCCAGAGGTGCGCGCAAACGACGTCGAGCGTCCATTCCGGACGCCATTGAATTCCGGCGTCTGAGAGTTTGAAAAAACCGCTGAACGAGACGTTGGGATGAAAAATCGGCGTCGTCCAGCGGATGTCAGGCGGTTGGCGAGGGTAGGAATAGGGCAGCCTGATTTCGCACTGCTGCTGGCCCACTTCAATGGAAACGTCGGCCCGCGACGATTCACGACGGATGGTGCGTCCCTGAAAAGTAATCTGGTACTGGTGCGGCGGGTCGCCGGCGGCGGTGAACTGGAGGATGGAGCTTTCCGCTTGCAGCGATTCCATCGCCTCAAGATCTCGTAGCAGGCGCTCTTCCCGTTTTTCTTGATTCACAAAAGAGCCTCCGGTAATTGCTGGATCCAACCCCTATTCGTTATTCGGCGTTCGGTGGTCGTTCTCGGGAGATTCTTGAGATGTTTTTGGAGAGCCGTTGAAAGCCAGCCCCACGCCCAACCCCAGTACGACCACAACGGCGGTCACACCGAGCCAAAACGGATACGTTTGCCAGTAGGGGAGGTCGCCCTGGCTGGCCAATGCATCGCCCGATTCCTTGTGGACGTCGCCAATTTCGCGTTGAAACTCTTTCGATTTCCGCTCCCAATCCGCCGTTTTCTTTTTCCAGGCTTTCTGGTCGGCCTGACGCGCGTCGTGGACTAGTTCTAGTGCATCTTTCAGCTCGCGCTGCGATTCGAGCAACGACTGATTCAAGGCGTTCTGGCCCAACATCGAAGCGTTGAGCGCGGCGTTCTTGCGGCGTTCTTCTTCCAGCGATTGCACCAAACCCAGGGGCGCGCCGCCACTTTCGCCACTGCCGCCCCCCATTTGGGCGACAATGCGGTCGAGCATTTCTCGTTGCGCGGTCAGATTTTCTTCCTGCAGCACCAATAACGACCGATTTTCCAAGTTCTGCTCCAACTTCTCCAGACGCGCAATCACCTTGGAGTTTGGTGTTTTGGAATCGGCCGGCGCCGCCGGAGCCGTCATCCGCCAGGCAATCAGGAACAGCAACAGGAATTGCGTGGCGAGCATGCCCATCATCGCGACGCTGCGCCAATGATCGGGTGGCGGTGGTGGAAAGTGGGCCGGATGAGGCGGTCCGCCAACTGGCGTGGTCATGTTTTTTCTACCCTCCAATTGTTGGGCGAAGGCCGCCAACTCGGCTTCGCGGAAACGAGAAGCAACAACATAAAAGCCATCGGTGCGGCGGACAGCGTCATCTTCCTGGCGCACCCACTGAAAAAAACCGCGATCATCGTTGCAGGGGTCGATCACGAGCGCGGCGTCGAGCGGCTTGTTGAAAAAGTTATTGCAGATGAAGAGGTCCATGCCCGATAAAAACACGCCCCACCCGGGGTGCGTATGATACCAGCCGACCATCTGCACGTCGTCGGGGAATTGGTCGCGTTCACGAGTGATCTGCTCCCAGGTTTCGTGCGTGAACGTGAAACTTCCCTTGGAATTTTTGTAATGGCAGGCGCGCAAGCTATCGGTGATGAGAACAAACGGCTTGCCGTTTTCATCGACATACTGCCCGCCCAGCAGCACGCCGCCCAGTTCGACGTTGGTGTCGGAAAGCGCATGCAACTCCATGTCTCGCATGGCGTCAAGATCGACATACATCGGCAGGTCGTCATCACTCGGAGAACCACAGGCCGCCACCGCGAAGTGTTTATTACAACTCGGCGGCCGAAGCGTGGCAGGCTCTTGCTGTTCAAGTTCTCCGAATTCGAATTCGGCGTCCATGGATTCAGCCGTGCTGGTCTGGGGGAGTGGCGTCTTTCGGAGTGTCTGTGGAGGTATCGCGATCGCCTACCAAGAGGAAGCATTTTTCATCGACTTCGTTCCCTTCCGAAGCAGATTCGCCGGCATTCTCGCCGTCTTGGCTGACGCTCATCAGGCGAACGATGTCGAAACGAGGAATGCCTAAACGCGAAAGTGTTTCGCCCGCCAGTTCGAAATCTTGCTGCAAACTGTGAACAACAGTCCTCGAACAGGGTTCGCCGCAAGTGGGGCAGCTATTTTCCTCGGCCGATACACTCA
>QIKY01000301.1 GCA_003233175.1 Planctomycetaceae bacterium
TCCAATCGGGCGCGCATATTGTGAATGTGGGCAACGCGCCTTCGCCGGCCGCGACGTCGTCGCTCAATATCGGCCGGTTGATTGTCGATGAACTGGAATTGCAGTTCGATTGAAAATATTACAGCCGCAAGAGCACGCGTTCGGTGTTCGCCGGCGAACCATTTTTCTCGTCGTTCAGCGAATCTACTAGGCCCTGCACCGACTCCTGCAAACGCAAAGTAAGACTCCCCACCGACTCGCGCTGCCCCGAAACGGATCACCACGCGGCGCGTGCCTCGAATGCGCGGCAGGTTGAGTTGGAGTATGTCTTCCTCGAATTTGTCGAGCGTCTCGGCAAGTCGTTCGATCGTGGGGTCGTCGATGAGATAATCGCCGGGGTAACTGTAGAGTTGCATGGCGAAGAATAGGTCGTCCATCGCTTCGGCCAGTTGGCGTCTGCGAGCGGCGCTTTGCGGGCGTGTTTCGGCGTTCTCCTCCAACTGTTGCAATTCCGAAATGATCGTTTGCCGCAACTGTTTGACGCGTTCCGGAACGCGGGCGTCGGCGCCCGTGGGTTGGATATTCTGGCCGGAGAGAAAATCTTTTTCGAGTTGCACCAACACCGCTTCGATAAGAAAGGGAATCCTCTCTCGCAGGCGGCCTTCCCGCGTGCGGCCCAGATAGTCAAGCTCCTTGAGCGCCAAGACCGACTCCGCCAAGCGGTGGATTCTTTCTCGCAGCGGCGCCGTTTGCAGGGGTCGCAGCAGCACCCGCTCCTCCAGTTCGATCGCGGCGGCCTCCAGTTCGGGAGTGGGATCTTCCACGTACCAGAATTTGACGCCGCAAGGCATGGCCACGATCGGCCGTTTCGACCGCTTCGCCGCCGCCATGGCAATTGCCGCGGCGCCTTCGCGGAAGCGCGTCACGTGGTCGGTGGTGTGATAGATATCGCCTTCGGGAAAAACGACCAGCGGGTGCGGTTCTTCTTGCAGCACGTGCAAGGCTTGCTTGAATGCCTTGCGGTCGGTGCTTTCGCGGTCGACGCTAAAGCACCCTAAACGCTGCATGGCCCACTGCTCCCACGCGCTGCTCATGCCGAACACCTGCCACGCCGTCATATAATAGAGCGGTTGTCGGAGCAGGTCGGCCGCCAGATAAAGCGCTGCGGAATCGTAGTGCGCTGAATGGTTCGGAGTGATCATCACGCCCCGGCCATCATTGAGAACTTCACGCAATCGGTCCAGCCCCTGAACTTCAATCGACTGCACTTGCAACTGCCGGAGCTGCCGACGCCGATACCCCACCGAAAGCCGAACGCACCACGGCGTCATTTTCGGCTCCCACCACTTGGGCGGCGTTCCATAGGGTTGTCGATTCACGGTCCACCTCGTCAGGACAATTTTTCCAGCTACGTTCGCACGGTTGAAAATGGCGCCTTTTCGTTTAACGGCAAGCCGAAGACGACTGCGTTTTTCTGTCTTGCCCAAACGGTCTGGCTCAAAACGCAGCCGTCTTCGGCTTGCCGTTAAACGATCCAATGCTAGCCGTGTGCAGTATACGTTCGCACGGCCCGGCATGGCGCAGAGGTTGCAAGACGGGTTAAGGCGAGCGGCGGGCGAAAGTATACCGTAGGCTTGGTATTGGTTCGAAACATCGCAAGAATTGGAAAAAACATCCCCTGCTCCCGGCGTTTAAGAGTGCTGCGGCAATGTCTTGGCGTCGACGGACTTTAGCCAATGAAGGCCACCTGTCACGAAGGAAAAGAAATACGCACCGATGAACAAAGCCGCGATGACTGGCGCTGCGTAGTATGGGACCAGCCATGCCAGCGCCAATGCACCATTCACCAGACTAATCGCGAACGCCGATTTGGTCAGGCTGCGAATCAGGTAGGGCATACGGAAGGGAACAAGCATCGTCACGGCGTGCATTACGAAAACCACGATCAGAAATGGTTCGGGTGCGAACTTGAAGATCTGTGACAAGACAATGACAAAAAAGATGTGGCGGATCAACTCGTTGGTGGGAGAACCGGCGCCCGTTGGCGACGCGGGGTCCAATCGGGAGACACTACGGAGGATGATCGCAGCCGTTGCCAGCAAGCCGCCAGCCATGCATGCGCTTCCCATCGCGGAACCGTTCGCTTGCTGAAAATAATGCATGCCAATGACGAATACGAAGATCGGATGCGAGATGGCGTCACAGACGTTATCCAACATCGCGCCGAAATTACTCCGGATATTCAGTTTGCGAGCCAAGACTCCATCCAAATCGTCCATGATATTATTATAAACGATCAGCGGTATCAGATACTCGTATCCATGTTCCGCGAATAGAATACTGAGCGGCAGCACACCCAGAATCGATACAATGTTTGCTATGTTGCGAAGAAAGACATTTTTCCGCGTTTGCTGATCGAGAGTAGGCATGTTGATAAGCCGTCCGCAGTCAAGGTATTCAAGGTCAAGGCATTCAAATCAAGGCATTCAAATCAAGGCATTCAAGAGGCGATATGAAATCGACGCACCGCTAGGCGGGAGTATCCAGAAGCCCATGATGCCGTGGGAAGAGGCGTTCAGCCTGATGCAGATCCTCAAGGGTGTCGACTTCGTACCAGTGGTTGTTGTCAAAAAACGCCGCTTGAAACATGAGCTTGCCTTCAGCAACCAGTTCGGCGAAGACCGTCTCGTAATATCCACCGACGCGGCCAATCGAAACATGCCGCTCCAAGCGACGCGCGACTTGCCGCCACGCCGTTGGCGAGAAGCTGTATATGTTGACGGTCTTGTAACTGGCCTGCTCCGTCGGCGAATCACCGCCAAGCTGAAAACCGGTCACGCGCCGACGGGAATCGAGAGTAACGGTTGTTCCGTTCATCCACGGCAGCGCGTGAGAAACAGCGATTCTGTCGGGCTCTAACATTTCATCCAGCAAGGCGGAGTCGAAGACAAGATCGGACTCGATCAATAAGAAAGACTCCTGAATCATGTTTCGAGCCATCCAGAGGGAATAGATATTGTTCGTTGTCCGGTAGCGAGGACTGAGGATGAATTCAATAACGAGGCCGTCTACCGAAGTAGGGAGCGCCTGGCGGATGCACAGATCAAGATGACCCACCACGACAACGAGACGTTTGATTCCATGTGATCGCAAGATGCGAACGAGCCGTTCCAGGATTGTCGTTCCGCTGACGTCGGTCAGACATTTTGGTGCGTCGTTGGTAAGTGGCTGAAGTCGACTGCCAGTTCCGGCTGCTAGCAAGAGTGCCGTGGTAATACGCCGTGTGCCGCTGGCAACCGTATTCATTAACTACTCCAAAGGGTGACGTGAGAAAGAACGAATTCCCAAAAGCTTAACGGGAACTTAATGAAAACTTAACAGATCGACCGCCGACAACAATCCGTGCGCTGAAAGTAAAACGACTTCATCGGCCGTTTTCTCCGGAGTCAACCCAGGCTTTGGCGGCGAATGCACCTGCGCGGCCCGCGAAAGGCATGATTCAAACGCCTCAGGCGCCTCAGGCAGGCAGCCCGTCGATGTGAAGGAAGATTTGGCGCTGATTTGTGTCCGTGCGAACATTCGAGTTGCTTCACGATGAAACCACGGAGTTAGTGTCTGCCCGAAAATGGATTGGGCCTGTGTTTTTCTGAAGAAAAACAAAAAACACTCCCTGAAGATGAAACCACAATGCCGTTGAATGCGTATACAACGTGTGCAAACAACTCGAATGGTCGGTCATCTTCAAGGAGCGAATCGATGCGGCAAGGTTACTCGGAGCAATGTCGATTTGGCCCGCGCCGAAGCGACGTGCAAAACGCATCGGTGCAATTTCACTAATCAATGAAACGCCGCTCCGGAATCGAATCGGCCATCGGCGGCTTGCAGTCGGGCAACGGCTTGGTGCGACGTCGCGACGTCGGCGAAGTTGGATTCGAATGCTACGTGGCGATGGCGATCTTGAGCCGCAACATTCAATCGCTGGGAAAGTTTATTTTATCTTGTTTGAGTTGCAACCTACTTTCCGGACAAACACCAGCTACGACAAAACGACGGGCCAGGAAACTCTCCATCCGTGGCATGGCCTCCTCGAAAACCAGCACGTGCTCGTCCAACGGGGACAAAACCCGGAAAAACTTACAAAGCGCGGAAATTACTGGTACCATTTAACTTAACGCGAGTCCAGATAAACAAACAGTCGAAGTACGAAGATGACTAAAAAGAAGACCGCCAAGAAGTCGAATGCGTACAATGGTCGCGCGCGGCGCGTTTCCAGTGGCGATACGCCGCCGGCGCAAACCGAGAAAGGAATCGAGCGGTTCGTTGTTTCGAAGTCGATTCAAGCCGCTCAGGAGGCGAAAATCGCGGCCGTCCGAGATGTGATCAGCGAAGTTCCGCCGCACGACGCCGACACGCTCACCAAGGTGTTGGCGGCCATCATGGAAGGCGCATCGTCCGACGATGCGGCGGTGCTGCGAAACGCGCTGCTTAAAGGCGCGCTGCCGAGCGCGCCAAGGAGGGCGGCAAAATCGGATGACGCTTTGGCGGCGAACTGGCGCCAGGGAGGATATCCTTACAAAAATTTGTTGTCTCGCAAGAGCTACGAGAAGCAAAAGTATCATCTGCAAGTCGAACTGCTGAAACTCCAGGCGTGGGTCAAGAAGACCGGGCAAAAGGTGGTGATCATATTCGAAGGGCGCGACGCCGCCGGCAAGGGAGGCGCGATCAAACGGTTCATGGAACATTTGAACCCTCGCGGCGCCCGGGTGGTGGCTTTGGAAAAACCGAACGAAGTGGAGCAGGGCCAGTGGTACTTCCAGCGTTATGTGCAACACTTGCCGACGTCGGGTGAAATCGTGTTGTTTGATCGGTCGTGGTACAACCGCGCCGGAGTGGAGCGGGTGATGGAGTTCTGCACACCCGACCAATACAGTGAATTCATGCGGCAGGTTCCCGGGTTTGAACGCAACCTCGCCAGAAGCGGGATACATTTTGTCAAGTTTTGGTTCTCCGTCAGCCGCAAGGAGCAGCGGCGACGTTTCAAAAACCGAGAGGTGCATCCACTCAAGCAGTGGAAGCTTTCACCGATCGACAAGGCCTCCCTCGACATGTGGGATGCATACACCAAGGCCAAGGAGGCGATGTTCTTTTACACCGACACCGCCGCCGCGCCCTGGACCGTGGTCAAATCAGACTGCAAAAAGCGCGCCCGGTTAAATTCCATGCGATACGTTCTGCACAAGCTGCCGTACGCCGAAAAAAT
>QIKY01000382.1 GCA_003233175.1 Planctomycetaceae bacterium
GGGAGGGCTCGCTGGCCGCTCCGCCAACCCCAAACAAATTCACTCATCTAATCAACCTTAACCCCGCGCCAACTAATACTGGGGAAGTTCAAATGGCCGACCAGGCGCGCATTTGTGAGCTAGACTTTCGGGAAGCCCCTTTTTGCTTACTGTAGGTCAGGCGGAATGCAAAACTTGAACGCACCATTTTCATCCGATCCAACGGATACAACCTTCTTCGCACCGGCGAACCCCGCGTTGCCGCCGCTGGCGCCGCAACCAACAGCGCCTCAACCAACAACGCCGCCAGCCGACGAGGGAACAGCGGCCACCGAAGGCATAACGCCTGCGCGGCGGATGCGCGTTTTGCATTTGGTCAACGGCGAGGTTTATGCCGGCGCCGAACGCGTGCAAGACCATCTGGCGGCGCGGCTGCCGGAATTGGGAGTCGATATCGGCTTCGCCTGCTTGAAGCCGGGCCTCTTTCCTAAAATGCGCCGCTCCCAGAGCACGCCGCTGTATGAAATCGCGATGCGAGGACGTTGCGACTTAACCGGGCTTTCCCGTTTGGCCGACATTGTTCGCCGGGAGGGATACGATATTCTCCATGCCCACACGCCGCGCAGCGTATTGGTGGGCCGCTTGCTAGCCGCCTGGACGGGCCGCCCGTTGGTCTACCACGCCCACAGCCCGACTTCGCGCGACACCACGCATCGGTGGAGGAATTTTATCAACACCACCGTCGAGCGTTGTTGCCTGCGGGGGGCGAAAAAAATCATCGCCGTTTCTCATAGTTTGGGTGAGCACATGCGGCGGGAAGGCTACCAGGCCGACCGCATCAGCGTAACGCCCAACGGAGTGCCCGCGCCGCCGATCATGCGGAACAACGTTCCGCCGCAAGAGGAATGGCTGCTGGGCGCCGTGGCCTTGATTCGGCCGCGTAAAGGTTTGGAAGTGTTGCTACAGGCGTTGTCGATCGTTCGACAACAAGGCTTGCCCGTGCGGCTGAAAGTCGTGGGGCCGTTTGAAAACGAGGCCTACGAAGCCGAACTCAAAACGCTGGCCGACCAACAGAACGTATCGGAAGCCATCGAATGGGCCGGCTTCCAGCACGACGTGCCTCATCATATTGCGATGTTCGACCTATTCATTCTTCCCAGCCTATTTGGCGAAGGCTTGCCGATGGTGGTGCTGGAAGCCATGGCCGCCGGCGTGCCGGTGGTGGGTTCCGAAGTGGAAGGCGTTCCAGAGGCGATTCGAAACGGCGTTGATGGCTTGCTGGTGCGTCCTCAAGATCCACAACATTTGGCCGAGGCGATAGCGAAGTTTGTCGGCGGCGACGTCGATTGGGCCGCACTGCGCGCCAGCGCCCTGCGCCGACACGCCGAACATTTTTCCGACCGCAGCATGGCCGCCGGCGTAGCGGCGGCATACCGTCAAGTGCTGCAAGAGGCGGGTGTTGTGGCGTAGCGTTTAAATAACGACGTTAGTCGTCGGGGCGAATCACGGGCGGCGGCTCTTCCCCTTGGGCGATGAATTTCATCGACACGGAATTCACGCAGTGGCGGGTGTTTTTAGCCGTCATGCCTTCGCCGAGAAACACATGGCCCAAGTGGCCGCCGCAGTTTTTACAGACGATTTCAGTACGGCGTCCGTCGGCGTCGGGCAGACGCTCCACGCCGTGGGGGAGTTCGTCGTCGAAACTTGGCCATCCACAGCCGCTCTCGAATTTATCTTCGGCGCGGTACAGGGGCGCGTTGCACCGCCGGCACAAAAAAACGCCCGCCTGCTTCCAGTCGGCGTACTGGCCGACGTGCGGCCTTTCGGTGCCTTTGTGAAGCAGGACGCGAGATTCTTCCTCGGTTAAAGGATTGTATTTTCCCGAGGAATCGGCGGCGTTCATGTTCGCTATTCCTTCAAAGACTTACTTCGCCGCGGCGATTTTCTCCAGCATGCGGCCGGGCGAACCCATCATGTTGTAGCCGCCATCGACGTGGAAAATTTCGCCGGTCACGCCATTGGAAAAATCGGAGAGCAAAAACGCGCCCGTCTTGCCAACTTCCTCATGCGTGATATTGCGGCCCAAGGGCGACATCGCCTTATAAAGGTCGGTCATTTCCCGCACGCCCGCCGCCACGCCGGCCAACGTTTTCAACGGGCCCGCGCTGAGCGCGTTGACTCGCACGCCCTGAGGACCCAGGTCGTAGGCCAGATACCGCACCACGGAATCGAGCGCCGATTTGCAGATTCCCATTACGTTGTACCCGGGCACGCACCGCTCGCCGCCGTAGTAGGTCATGGTGGCGATAGCTGCTTGTTCGCTGAAAATATCGCGAGCGGCGTTGGCTACGGCAATCAGGCTGAAGGCGCTGATTTCCATGGCCGACTTAAAACCTTCGCGGCTGGTTTCGATGGTGTCGCGTTTGAGATCTTCCAAATCGGCCCAGGCGATGGAGTGCAAGAGGAAATCGATTTTGCCGAATTCCTCCTTGGCGGTTTGCATGACCGCTTTAATGGTTTCGTCGTCTTGCACATTGAGCGGAACCAAAAATTTGGCGTTCTCCGCCGGGTCGACCAACTGCGCCACGCGGCGCCGATTGCGCTGGCGGGCGTCGTCTGTGCGGTCGGGCAGGTGCGTGAAGCCACACTCGCCGCCCTGCGCCATGATTTGTTGCGCGATCGCCCAGGCAATGGAGCGATCGTTGGCAACGCCCAAAATCAAACCTTTTTTCCCCTCGAAACCGTTCATCGGCAGCGGGTCCCCAATGTCAAATTAGTGGTGATCGTAGAACTTTGCCGTTTGTACCAAAAATCGGCCGCTCTGACGATGGAGGACAGCCGACAATCATCCCCGCCATCCCTGCATTGTGCTGAGGTTTTCGGGTGCATGTTTTAACGCAGAGGTCGCAAAGTCGCGGAGGGCCGCAGAGAAGAAGAGAAGAAATGACGCGATGGAAGCAAACGAAATCTCGCCGATGGTTATCGGCGGCGCCATGGAATCGCGTTGCCAACTCGGTTCGAGATGACGGGATTCTTTCCTCTGCGGCCCTTCGCGCCCTGCGTTTCCCTTCTTCGGAACCGTTTATCAATACTCCAACAGGCGCCGTTCAACGCTGATAAATCGGTAAGAAGCCTCGGTCAAGCTGCAAGATGATGAGATTGCAAGCGGTGACATAAATCGAGCCAATATTCCCGCTCCAGGCGCCATCGTTGGCTTGCTCGGATAAAATCTTGCGGTAGATTTTGTCGCGAAATCCACTCCACTCCGAGCCCCCCTGCCGGTAGACCACTTGCGAATAATAGAGGTATGTGTAGTGCCAATGGCCGAACGCAGTTGTGCCCGACGAAACGCGATATAGGTTTTTCTTGCAGTATTCAAGCATATCAGGTACGTGCTTGCTGTCGTAATCTCCGGCGTTATAAAGCGTGGCCAGCGCTGCGGCGGTAATCGCCGGACGCGACGACCCCCGGTTGCGCGAGCTATACGAAATGCCGCCATCGGTGTTCTTGCAACGGTAAATGTACTCCTTGGCCTTGTCGACGCTCTCGTGCGGCGTGGGAATTCCGGCATTCCGGCAACCTCGCAATCCCTGCACCTGGGTAATGGTTGTGGAGCCTTCGTCGAAATCGTTGCCGTCCTTGGCGCTGACGTAGCCCCAACCGCCGGATTTCGTCTGCGCAAAAACACTAAATTCAACCGCCTCTTTCAAGGCTTTGGTCAACTCCTCCCGGCGGTCAAGGTCTTCCTCTTCGCCTAGCACTTGCGAAAGAAAGAGCATCGAGAAGCCGTGGCCGTAGGTGTAGCGGTTATCGGTTTGAGGATCGCCAATGAGGCCGTTGTCGCGGACTTTTTTTGTGAGCAGGTAATCGACCGCATTGCGAATGTTCTTGGCATACGGCCCTTGGGTGGTCGTGGAGCCGGAAGCAATCAGCGCGACGCCCGCCAACGCCGTCATGGCAGTGGGGTAATTACTGGCTGTCCAATGGCCAAGGCGCGATTGCGTGCGGGCCACCCAATCAAGACCATTGCGAACGCCGGCGGTCCATTGGGGAGTCTCGCGAGCGGCTTGAACGCGCGCGGGCGATGCGGCGAAAGCAGCCGCGCCGCCGGCCGTCAAACCGCCAGCCAGCATTCCCTTGAGAACGGTTCGCCGTGAGAGAGGTCGGTCCATCTTTTGTTTCTCCGAAAGGCGACGCTAATACTTGGGGATTTTGATTTTCCCGGAGGGCTTTTTGTACGGCGGCCAGTAAATCGGATGCAGGTTGATGCCAAAGCCCTGGTTCAATTCCTGCTTGGCGCGTTCGGCCCACGGCGTGCCGGGATGATCGACCAGCACCTGCTTGAAGAGGGCCGTGGCTTTGTCAATTAAAGGCTGGGAAACGTCGGGGTTGAGCAGCTTCTTTTGGCGGTTGATATCCCAGTGAACAAGCAGCAGGTTGGGGGCTTTGGTGGGCGGCGCCGACTTGGGGTCCTTGAGGAAGGCTTCCAAGTAGGCGGCATACTCATACACCAGCGCCTGGTAGGCAATCATTTGCGCCCGCAGCAAATCGTAGTTGCCTTGCCAACGGGGGTCGGACTCTTGTCCACGAACCGATTGCAAGCCCTCCACCACTTCGGAAGCCTTCACCAAGTAGGGCAGGTAAACCAGCGCCTTCCTGATTTGCAGCGTGGCTTGCTTTTGAAATTCGTTGGCCTTGGGTGAAAAACGATGCCGCATCACGATGATTTTCGCGGCCGCCGGGTTGTAAGGGTTCAGGTCATAGATGACTTTGGTGAGTACGGCGTGCAGTTTGTATTTATCACGATCCTTGGCGCACAACTCGCGAGCGCGCAAATCGGGCCGATAGGCTCGCATGGCCTCCAGTTCGTAACGGCGTTTGTCGGAGGAGCCACGCACCGTGGCCGTTTCCACGCTAGGCAACATGAAGAAAATCCCGCCCGATTCACGCGCCATGCGCGCCTGCTCGTACGAACCGAAACCGCTGGAGAGGGCGTCGTAACGCTTCCACAAACCGTTGGTCTGCAACTGCTGAACAAACGCCGTTTCAGGCCCTCGGTCGATTTGCAGCCAGTGGATGCGGCCGGTTTCGGGGTGCCGCCACCGAACGTGCTGGTA
>QIKY01000100.1 GCA_003233175.1 Planctomycetaceae bacterium
TCGCCAAGCCCGATAAATCGGCCACTTGCAACGTTGGGTTGGCGAGCGTTTCGACAACCAGCAGGCGCGTTTTGGAAGTTACGGCGGCGGCCGTGGCGGCAAGGTCGTCGGCGTCGACCACGGTCGCATCGATGCCGAAACGCCGGGCTTCGGTGGTCAGAAGTTGGAGGCACCTGCCGTACAATCGCCTGCTCACAACCACATGCCCGCCCGCTTCCAATTGAGAAAGCAACGCCAACGACATCGCGGCCATTCCCGATCCGGTAATCGCGGCGTGGTCGGCGACGTGGAGTTTTCGCAACTTCTCGGCCAGCAGGTCGGCGTTGGGGTGCCCGTCTCGCAGGTAAACATAACCTTCGCCGGCGCCGCCCAAAAGTTGCTCGGCCTCCGCAGTCGATTCGCAACGATAGACGGTCGAGAGTTGTATCGGCGGCGAGAGCGGCTGCGTGGACGAGCGCGGCAACGGTTGCTCACGCGCGCATATATCATCAGGACGTTCAGGCATGGGCGGTTTATGTTCCAAGGAGCGTTCGAGAAATAATTGTTTTATGGTCGCCTTTCGCTCTGCGAAAGAACGCTACCGCGTTTCTTCGAATCGATCAAGTGGAACGAGGAGATCATATCGATCTATTCCATGTGCTCCGGCACAAGGGGCTTGTATTCGGTCACACGATGGAAGATAGTTTTTAGCTGCATTCGGTGGGCTCCGATTTCACCCGCGAATTTTTTTGAAGAACCTTTTTTGAGAAACATGCGATGCGTTTGGGAATCGAAATCGGCGGGACAAAGCTGCAACTCGGCGTGGGCGGCGGCCAGCAGGCGAAGCTCGCCGCGCTGCGGCGGGCGGATATCGACGCGGCCGCTGGCGCGGAGGGAATCTTGCGGCAAATCGCGCACTTGGGCGGCGAACTGACAAGCCAGTTCGACATCTCGCACGTGGGGGTCGGGTTTGGCGGGCCGGTCGATCCTGATCTGGGCGAGGTCATTACGAGCCACCAAATTACCGGTTGGGATCATTTCAAATTGGCCGCTTGGCTCGACCGACAATTCCATGTTCCCGTGACACTCGCCAACGATTGCGACGCCGCCGCGCTGGCGGAAGCCTCGTTTGGCGCCGGCCGTGGACGGAAGTCGGTTTTTTATGTGACGGTGGGCACCGGCGTGGGCGGCGGCTTGGTGCAAGACGGCCGTTTGCCCGGCGCGGGACGTCCCGCCGTTTCCGAAATTGGCCATTTGCGGCCCGGGCTCGATTGCCGCAACGCAGGCCAAACGGTCGAATCGCTGGCCAGCGGCAGAGGCATTGAAGCAGCCATGCGGCGCCAACTGGCCACGTTGCCAACCCCACATGGGGCTTCCCATCTAGCGGCGGACGCCAGCGAACTGCTAGGCCTTCGCCCCGGCGGCGGCGAGCAACTCACCGCTCGCGATATCGGCCAGGCGGCCGCCGATGGCAACGCTCTGGCGGCGGGCGTTTTGGCCGAGGCGCTCAGAACGCTGGGTTGGGCAATTGCGCAGGTGATCACGCTCACTGCGCCGGAGGTTGTGGTTGTGGGCGGAGGCGTGTCGCTGATGGGAGAAGAGCTGTTTTTCGCGCCGCTGCGAAGAGAAGTCGCGACCTATGTATTTCCGCCGCTGGCCGACTCGTATCAGCTCGCGCCCGCCGGTTTGGGTGAGGAAACGGTGGTGTTTGGAGCGATTGCCTTGACGAATCTTTGAAGCTGCCCGCAACGGGGATACACCCTCACTTTGCGTCCACATTGGGCTATACTAGGGGGGGGAAATCAGCCTTGGTGTTTATTGGGTTCTTCGATGACGTTTCAATTTAGCTGTCCGCACGGGCATCATCTCACCACGACCGACGACCGCATCGGCAAACCCGGTAGTTGTCCTGATTGCGGCGTGAATTTTATCGTGCCGAAGCCCCAGGCGGGCGATTCTTCGCCGCCGGCGGACGAAATCATCATTTTTCTTTGTCCCAACGGGCACAAACTCAACGGCCCCCGGCGACTACAAGGCGCCGCCGGGCAGTGTCCTCACTGCGGTTCAAAATTCCAGATTCCCACGTATCCCGACGACGAGCAATTCCACGAAGAGGCGGGCGCCTTGCTGGAAGACGGTTCGATATCCGACTTGGCGCAGCTGAACGCCTATGAGGAAAGCGGCAGCGGCAAATTCTCCGCGTCCGGCAGCGGATTCCGTATCGACGACTCCTGGAACGAACCCGGCGTGGCGCCGTTCTCGGCGCCCAAGCCAACCACCCACCCGCTGGCGAAGTTGATCGGCAAATACTGGAAAGAAGCCGGGGAGTCGGTCGAGATTCACTACGGCGAAGACGACATTTTGCGGCCCGACGCGTTCGCCGAGCAATTCTCGCGGCATTCGCACGGCATGTTCGGCGTGAAGAATGAAGACGGCACGATATCGCTGGTGGCCATCGCCTGGGAAAGCGTGCGCCGCGTTGTGATTCCCAAACTGAGCCAACTCCCGCAGGAATTCAAGTAAGCGATTATTCAGCAGCGGTTATTCGTAGTCTGACAGGTCGTTTTCGCTGATCATGCGAAATTCCTTGGCGGCCAGCGTTTCCATTGCCATTTCGATATTGTCGACCATCAAGGCCACCGCCGGCCTGCCGTGGGGGCGAATGATCAGCGGATAGGCCTGCACGATATTTATTTCCGCCTGCAAGAGCGCCGTGCAAACATGGATCAGCGGCTGCGGGCCATCGGGCAGTTCAACGCCGATGAGGTCGGTTTCTATCATCGGCAGGCCGGCGCGTTCGAGAATTTCGCGGCCTTGTTCCGGATGGCTAAGCAAAACTCGAACAAAAGCGCATTCGGTGGAATCGACGATCGAAAAAGCGACAATGCGAACCCGGCTCCCCTCGAACCTACGAACCACCTCCAAGAGCTGGCCCACCCGGTTCTCCAAAAACACGGTGAATTGCCGAATAGTCGGGTAATTTCGCCCGCGCATGGTGGCAAAATTCGTTTCTGCGCCATCTCCGATGCTCATGCTTTTTGGCTCGTTCTGTGTAGTGTGCCGATTCCAGATCCGCCGCCGCCTCCTTACCAGCAACGTCAGAAGATACGCCTTGCTCTGGAACTGCACTATAAGGCGTGATTCGTCAAGAGGTCAATACATGCGAGGATTTGTCGACGACTTTGCAGCGTTTTCCAGCGGCCCCGCGCGGTTCGTTTTCCGCCGGGGCGTGTTGTCGAAATGCGGTTTTCCGATCACAATGGCCGCTTTGATGTTGCTCCGGCTGATGGAGCAATGCGGTGGACAAAATAAATATCGACGGGAGGGCGTTTCGCTGAAGAAACGCATACCTGATGCCTAGCTGCGTACTTGCCTATTCGGGAGGACTCGACACCTCGGTCATTCTGCTCTGGTTGCAGGAGCAGGGTTACGACGTCCATGCGGTTTACGTCGATCTGGGGCAACCCTGCGAAGACCGCGCGGCCATTTTGGAAAAGGCGCACACCGGCGGCGCGGTGAGTGCGCAAATCGTTGATGTGCAGGAAGAACTCTGCCGCGATTTCGCCTTTCCCGTGCTGCAATGGCAGGCCAAATACGAGAGCATCTATCTGTTGGGGACTTCGATCGCCCGCCCGCTGATTTCCAAGGTTTGCCTGCAAATTGCCCGAGAAGTTGGGGCCGACGCCTACGTTCACGGCGCCACCGGCAAGGGAAATGACCAATGCCGATTCCAACTCGCCGCCGAAGCGCTCGATCCACAGGTGCAAGTGGTGGCGCCCTGGCGGATGGAGTCTTTTCGCTCGCAGTTTCCCGGCCGCACCGAGATGATCAACTACTGCCGCGAAAAAAATATTCCCGTCAAGGCAACCGCCGCCAAACCCTACAGTTCCGATGAAAACTGTTTGCACATCAGTTATGAGGCCGGCAGGCTGGAAGACCTCGACGTGAACGGTGTTGGCGTGGTCGATTTCGGCATGACGGTTTCACCGCAAGCAGCGCCCGATGAAGTCGAACAGGTGACGATTTCGTTTGAGTCGGGCGTGCCGGCGGCCGTCAACAACAAGCCATTGAGCGCGCTGGGTATCGTGCAAACACTGAACGAAATTGGCGGACGCAACGGCGTGGGCCGCATCGATATGGTCGAAAACCGTTTCGTCGGCATGAAGAGCCGGGGCGTGTACGAAGCGCCGGGCATGACTCTGCTTTACGAAGCCCACATGGTGCTGGAGCAATTAACCGTCGACCGCGAGTTGATGCACTTGCGCAGCCGCCTGGCGCCGGAAGTCGCGGAATTGGTGTATTACGGTTTTTGGTATTCTCCCAAATTCGACGCCTTGCTGGCGTTTAACCGGGAAGCCCAAAAGCCGGTGACCGGCGAAGTACGGCTAGGATTGTACAAAGGCAATATGTTCGTGGAGAGCCGCCTGAGTCCTCACAGTTTGTACGATGAAGGCGTGGCCACCATGGAAGGCGGCGGTTCGTACAATCAAGACGACGCCGAAGGCTTCCTACGCATTCAAGGCCTGCCTTCCAGAGTGCAAGGCCGCGTGAACCCTCGTGAATTTTAGCCCGGCGATGGCTATAACGCACACATAAACGAGAAGCCCGGCTTTTTGAAAAAGCCGGGCTTCTGTATTACGGTAACGCCTTCGCAGCGTCGATCTTGCGGCAGCAACGCGTTTAGAGCTGGCTCAAGGAGTCGTCTTTTTCAGCACGCACAGCCCGCGACTTTGCAGCACGCTCGGCGGCTACTTGGGCGATGCGAACGGCTCGCCGCATTTGCTGGAGCGTGAAGAACGGCTCCGTTGAGCGGTCGAAGTGCTCAAAGCCGATCTTCTGGGCCAACTCGGCCCAGCTCATTTTGTCGGTGTAGTGCCAAGCGGCGGCTTGCGCCGAAGCTTGATCGACTTCGCCGCGTCCTAGCATTTTGCAAACTTCAATCACATTGGCGTCTTGCGTGTAGGACTCGATCGGTTTGATTTCGTAAGCCATTCGCGGGCTGGGGTCTTTCTTGCCGTGTTCGAGGCAGAGCATCACGGCTTTGATTTTTCCGGCCCGTTCGGGAGCGACATTGAAAAACCCACCGCCGCCACCGCCGCCGCCACCGCCAA
>QIKY01000123.1 GCA_003233175.1 Planctomycetaceae bacterium
GTGCAAGTGGCCGTGCTGCTGTTGGCGGTGGGCACTATTTTGGGCGGCCTCTGGGCCGATGTTTCGTGGGGACGATTCTGGGGTTGGGACCCCAAGGAAGTTTGGGCCCTGATTTCCCTGTTGGTCTATCTGGCCATTCTGCATGGACGTTTTGCCGGCTGGTTCCATAACTTCGGCATGGCGTTTGGCACGGTGTTCGGCGCTTCGATGATCGCCATGTCTTGGTACGGCGTGAACTTCGGTCTGCCCAAGTTGGCCGGTGGGAACGTCGGCCTGCATTCCTATGGCGAAGGCGCCGGAGGGATGGAATACGTGGTCGCATTCGTGGCGGTGAACTGGGTGCTGTTGGCTGCGGCGGCGCTGCGTTACCGCGCGGAAACGGGCGTGGCGACGGCCGTCAAACCGACCCCGCCCGATGACAGCGCGTCTGAAAACACGCGACAACATACCGAAACGGCCGGTTCACATCACTAGGGTTGTTGTGCTTCGTTTTGGATACGCATGGTTATGAAATCGCTGTTGCTCGTTTTGACGCTCGCCTTTGCCGCCGCCTGCTCCCGGGCGAGCGCCGACGAAGGCCCCTTGGAAGTGCTGCGTTACGGACCCGTGAACGACCAAATCGTGGACGCGCTATCACCGGGCGGGTTGGTGCGAACGAAATCGGGCGATCTGATCACCACGTTCGTCGATAAAGGCGATTCCGCCGCTGGCTCGAAATGTTATTTCGTCCGTTCAAAAGATAAAGGGAAAACGTGGTCGCAACCTTACCGGGTGGTGAAGCCGAAGCATCAGAAGGAAGGGCTATTTACCGAACTGGTCCAGTTGCCCGACGGTGATCTGCTGTTGTTGATCATTCGCATTTCCCATCTCGATACCAGCCGAAAAAGTGTTTTTGGAAACCGCGAGTCAAAAATTGAACTGCAAGTCAGCCGGGATAACGGCGATTCATTTCAGTCGATCGGTTTTCTAGACACGCCCGCCGAAAGCTTGACCGCCACGACCGGCGCCATCTATCAATTAAACAATGGCGACCTGATCATTCCTGCTTATTGCAATGCGAACCCTTCGCGCGAGAATCGCGGGTATCAATACGGCGCCGGCTTTTTCCGCAGCACTGACGGCGGCGCCCATTGGGGGCGGTTGGAAGTTGTTTTCGACGACCCGCCAGCGGGCAAGCAAGGGAAGCAGGGGTTCAATGAAACAGCGTTCGCGGTTCGAGAAGATGGTGTGATCATCGCCTATGCCCGCGTCGACGTGCATCAAGGAACTCACTACAAACAAAATAAAATGTGGAGGTGTCAGTCGCGCGATCATGGCGCGAGTTGGACGACGCCGATTGAAACCGGAATCGCGGGTATCTTCCCCATTATCGGCAAGTTGCCATCTGGACAATTTGTCCTGCTCTGTGGACTGCGGGATTCAAAAGTTCGTCGCCGCACGACATCGCTATTCACCAGCCGAGATGGCGTGGCCTGGAAATATCGCGGGCATCCCTATTATTCGCTTACGAAAGGCCTGCCCTCCAATTCCGCCACCGGCGGCGCGCAGGCCATGCTTTCGATGGGCGGCAACACGCTCTATGTTGTTTTTTACGCCCATGATCCGGCGCTGCCCGGTTACCACAAAACATACGTAGACGGTTGTTTATTGAAGCTATAGCCAAACCCGGCGCAAGCGGGAAGCCGACGGGGCGAAAATTAGTCGGCGGCCGCCTGGCTCTCAAAGAATTTGAGTTGTCGGGAAATCGCGCCGGTGTGCGGGTCGAGACGAACAGCCTCGCGCTGCGTTTTGATGGCGTTTTTAAGATCACCCACGGCGAAATAACAACGTCCTAGCGTATCCAGCGAGCTGGCTCGGTTGGGAGACATTTTATTGCCCTCCAGACTGGCGGCGAGTGCGTCTTGAAGATCGCCTTCGGTATTCGCAACCAGCCAGGCGTATTGGTTGTCGTACACGGCGAGCGCCGACGCCATGGAAGGTTGTTGGATTTCGTCGACGCCGGCGAATTGCTCTCGGAATTGCACGACCAACGCATGGAAGTGTGCGGCGGTTTGTTCGATCAACGCCTTCGTCGATTTTTTCCAGGCTTCGTCCGCATTCTTGACCCGATACATGGCGATGAGAATATCGGCGTTGTTGGAATCGAAGCCGACCGCCAGCTTCAAATGTTTTTTCTGTTTCTCGACATCAACGTTCGCATAGTGCTGGGAGTAGTAGAAGTGCATGCTGCCTTGAACGCGGCGAAGAAACGCGGGATCCACCAAACGATCAGCGTTGCCTTGCTTTTGAGCGGCGTCGGCCAGCGGCTGCAACACTTTTGCCGCCTCCAGGACTTTGAGTTGGTCGTGCAACATGTCGGCCAGATATTCGCGAGCCTTGATTGCCAACAAGCCTTCGGAGTCGCGAGGCGCAAGCGGCAAAACGTTTCGTTTCGGCGAGACGCCCGCTTGTTTTTCAGCTTCAGGATCGAAGGTGTCGCGGTACTCGCGTTCGGCCCATTTGAAAAGCCCGCGAGCCGCCAAATTTCTTCCCATTTGCGCGCGATGGAGGCGGTTGTCTTTTAACGCATTGAAAGCCTGGTCGGCCACCTGCTCCGACTTTTCGATCTCACCCGCGCCCAGGTGCGACTGCGCCAGACGATAAAGCAATTCGGGCTTGGCGCCAAAGTTCTGCGGGAAACGACCCGCCACTTCCTGGACAACCGACCACGCCTTTCGCTCCAGCAGCCAGTCGATCGCTTCGATTAAATCGCTTGTTTGGGCGGGAAGCAACGCCAGCGACTGCCGCATCGCCTCCAACGCCTCGGAATTCCGGCCGGCTTTTTCCAGTTCGTCGGCCTGCCAACGGGAGAGGTCGCGTACGATGTCGGCGCTCGACTTGTCGGGAAAACGCGCAAACAATTCACGCTCCTGATCGATGAGTTTGCCCCAGACATCGAGCGCTTCGGCCGGCGATTCCAGCGTGTCGGCCAGCGCACGCACCCACCTCGCAGCCGTTCGCCGACTGCCGCCCGCGCCTTGACGAAGTTGCCCCGCCAGCCGAAGCCGGGCTTCTTCGTTTTCAGGCGCCTCCCGGTTCATCAACAGCAGGGCGGCGTGTTTGCTGAGTTGCCTGGACCGCTCGTATTTGGCCAGACGCACCAATGCCGGTCCGCCCGCCCAATTATCGAGCCGCGAGAGCAACTCCATTCTGCTGCGGCGATCCGATTCCGGCTGAGAATCGTAGTTCTGGAAAATCTGCCGGACTTCGGTCGGATCGTCTTCCAACGCCCACTCGACGCGCATGCTGCGGACCAAATACTTGGCCCGCAAGGCGATTTCAACATCGGTATGCTCGCGGGCGTGGTTCAGCGCGTCGAAGGCGGCGAGCCCCATTAGGGCGAGTTCGGCCTGCGCTTGCTCGCGGCTGGCGTACTCTTCGGCGCCCAATTTCTCGATCAGCCGAGCGATTTTGTTTTCCAGGTTTTCGGCGTTTTCGCCCAGGACATTTTTATTCGCGGCAGTATTATTCGCAACGTCTTTTGCCGTCGCGGAAATCGGCGGCGGTTCCTCGACCGCCCACAACGGCGCCCACAACGGCAATGCCGCCGCGACTAAAAAGACGACGCCGGCCAGACATTCCGCCGCAGCCAACCGCCGCGCGCGTCTCGGTGGCAACGTGCTATTGGAAACAGTGCGCCATAGAACTCTAGACATCGCTCGCCTCGCCGTTCAACGAATAGTTGTGTCGTTTCTCCCACCATGCGCAGTATGCGTCACTGTAGAACAGGTTACCGGATATGGAGCAAAAATACCCGGCAATTCCAAAATGCGGGCTTTTATTTCGACCACTTCGGAGCCTGGGCGAACCATAATCCATGGTTGCATTGCCAGTGATTTTTACGAAAGAGAGGAAGCAACCGCTGTTTCGGACGCCGCATCGCGGGGCTCGGCGCCCGGTTTCCGCTGGGCGGCGGACGCCGCGCTCGAGGCGGCTTTTTTTTCCGTCGCGCCCAACACTTCGCTGGCGAGGTGGCGGTAGTCTTCGGCGCCGTTGGAGTGGGCTGCGTATTCAAAAATGGATTGCCCAAAACTGGGGGCTTCCGCGAGCCGGATGTTGCGGCGTATTTTGGTTTTGAAGAAAACAGTCTCCGCCCAAGGGCTCGATTCAGACCTCCGGCTGGAGAAAAATTCGCCAACATCCCGACTGACTTCCGCCGCCAGACGCGTTCCGGTGTCGTACATGCAAAGCACCACGCCGCTCAGGCGAAGCCCGCGATTCAACCGTTGCGATACGATTTCGATCGTTTTCAGCAATTTACTCACGCCATGCAACGCCAGGAAATGCGGCTGGAGCGGTAAAAAGACCTCCTCAACCGCCGTCAACGCGTTGAGTGTCAGTACGCTCAACGAAGGCGGGCAGTCGATGATCATGAAATCATACGCCGACGGCGAAATATCGGCAAGTTTATCACGCAAAATCGTTTCCCGGCCAACCTCTCCAGCAAGTTCCATTTCCGCCGCCGCCAGATCGATATGCGAGGCGACCAACGACAAGCCGGGGCGAGTTTCATGCCGGACCGATTCCAGCGTGGCGTCGCCGGTGAGCACGTCGTAAATAGAAGCCTCGGCTTCACCGGTCGCCACGCCCAAGTGCAACGACGCATGGGCTTGCGGATCGAGATCAAGCAACAGCACGCGTTGACCTTGTTCCGCCAAAGCGCAGCTCAGATTCACCGCAGTGGTCGTCTTGCCGACACCGCCTTTTTGATTGAGTATCGCTATCGATCGCATAGTTCGCAATTCCTTTCACCAACCCCACGCCTGGAAACGCGGCGGAATTATAAGGGAAACAGACCGCATACGGCCAGACGAGTTGAAAAACACTGTGAAAATAGGAAGACTGCGTGATTTCAGTGGTCTGAAGTAACGAGTCATACCTCAAGCGGCTGAAAATGGGGCATTCTTCTTTTAACGAGCCATTGGTAGCCGTGCGAAGTATAATTCGAGTGGCTCTTTTCTGGTTTCAGGTTGATCTCAACTTGGCCCTCGCAGGCGGTAGCCACTGTGGTTGGCGGGCAATGGGTAATGTCAGTCGTTCC
>QIKY01000438.1 GCA_003233175.1 Planctomycetaceae bacterium
CGCGCAAATCAGCCGCCACGCGCTAGCGTCCGGTTCTGTGGGGAATTGCAACAACCGGACGCTAGCGCGTGGCGGCTGATGAATAATCCGGGCTTAGTCGTCCATGAAAGCACGCCCAGGCGTATACTCCAATGGCGCGCGTTAAAGAGAAATAGAAAAAACTCCAGGAGTCAATATGTTACCCATTTCCGTCAAAACCAAAGCCGTTGGCCGCGCGCCCTTCCGGCATCGTTTCCTAAAAAACATGATGCTGTCGCTCGCGATGGCGTGGTTTGCGACGGCCGCCGCCGCGTTCGTTTTGCAGGCGGATTGTTCGCGACAGGCTTTCGGCGCGTCGGCGGAACGGCCCAATGTTATTTTGATATTGGCCGACGACCTGGGTTATGGCGATGTTGGCTGTTATGGCGCGGTCGATGTGAAAACACCGCATATCAATCGGCTGGCGAAGGATGGCTTGCGGTTCACCAGCGGCTACTGTTCCGCCTCTACCTGCACGCCCACCCGGTTTTCGCTGCTCACCGGCAAGTACGCTTTCCGCCAGAAAGGGACGGGAATCGCGCCGCCCAACGCCACGGCGTTGATCCAACCCGGCACAACCACGCTGGCCTCCCTACTCAAAACAGCCGGCTATCAAACGGCAGTGGTGGGCAAGTGGCATTTAGGACTTGGCGCCAAACCGCAGCCCGATTGGAACGGCCTGCTGAAGCCGGGCCCCTTGGAAATCGGCTTCGATTACTGCTTCCTGTTGCCCACCACCAACGACCGCGTGCCGAGCGTGTATGTGGAAAACCATCGCGTGCGAAATCTTGATCCGGCCGACCCGCTGTGGGTGGGGCGAAAGAATCCCAACGGCCAGCCGACGGGAATCACGCATCGCGACACGCTGCGTATGAACTGGAGCCATGGGCATCATGATACGATCCACAATGGAATTGGCCGCATCGGATTTTTCACCGGCGGACACAAAGCTCGCTGGCGCGATGAAGACTTGGCCGACGCCTGGGTTGCGCAGTCGGTCGGCTGGATCGAAAAGAATAAAGACAAACCGTTCTTTCTGTTCTTTTCCTCACACGATATTCATGTTCCCCGCATGCCGCACGAACGCTTTCAAGGCCAGACGAAACTCGGATTTCGAGGCGACGCCATTGCAGAGCTTGATTGGTGCGTGGGCCAACTGCTCGATACGCTCGACCGGCTCGACCTCACGAAAAAAACGTTGGTCATATTTTGTAGCGACAACGGCCCCGTGCTCGACGATGGTTATCAAGATGGCGCCGTTACGCAACTCGGCCAGCACAAACCGGCGGGGCCGTATCGGGGCGGAAAATACACGATTTACGAAGGCGGCACGCGCACGCCGTTTATCTGCCGTTGGCCGGGCGCGATCAAACCCGGCGTTTCCGATAAGCTGGTTTGCACGATCGATTTGGCGGCCAGCATGGCGGCGCTCACCGGCCAAACATTACCCGAAAACGCCTGCCCCGACAGCTTCAACGTATTGCCCGCCCTGCTCGGCGCCGAAAACGCCCACGGGCGAGATCATCTGATTGAAGAAGGTCGAGGACTCGCCCTCCGCATCGGCGATTGGAAACTCTTGCAACATCCTCAAAGGAAAAAGAAGTCGAAACGAAAACAAGTCAACGCACAGCAGCGCGATACGAACGCGGAGCTGTTTCACTTGGCGGAGGATCCTGGGGAGACGCAGAACGTGGCCCAGCAACACCCCGCCCGCGTTGTGGCAATGCAAGCGAAACTTCAGGCGTTGCAAGCAGCGGGGCGAAGTCGTCCTTGAACATCGGCCAAGCAGTTACCCGGCACTAATTTCCCGCGTTTTAGGCGTCGCCCATGCTTGGTTTGCATTCCGATACTTCGCCGCGTTGGTTGGAACAAGTCGACGCCAACCTGCCGGAAATATTGATTGACCACGCCCACTGCGAGAAGAAAGCGGCGGGCGTGGCCATGAATTTGATTTTTGCCTACGTCGAGAATGAACCGCTGTGTCGCGAGATGGCGGCCATTGTGAAGGAGGAGTTGGAGCATTTTGAAATGGTGCTCGATCTTCTCCAGCGGCGCGGAATTCGTTTTCGCCGTTTGAAACCAAGCAGTTATGGACGTCAACTGATCGAACTTGTCTCGAAGCAGGAACCGCTGCGGGCGGTTGATCGGCTGTTGGTGGCGGGGCTGATTGAAGCCCGCTCTTGCGAGCGATTCGCCCTGCTGCGCGATCATCTGGAACACAAAGACCGCGAACTCTCCGACTTTTTTGGCGGGCTGTTTGAGTCGGAAGCCCGGCACCACAGCACGTATGTGCAACTCGCCAAGCAGTTTGCCGACGACGCAACCGTGGAGAGCCGCTTGCAGGCCTTGGCGGAGGAGGAAGCGGCCATTATCGCTCGCGGCGACGAACTGCCCCGCGTGCATAGTTGACGCCACGCTACAGCAGCGCGATTCACCGCCCACCGTTGGAGTTCATGCTTTAGCATGTTTTCGTAATCACACTCACCGCCAAAAAGAAACCATGCTAAAGCATGAACTCCAACGGCGAAGATCCCAGGAACGTAAAAAAGAAAACACGCTCCAGCGTACACTCCAACGGCGTTTGGCATCCCGTCGGAATGCGTCTGCGGCGCGGCGTCGTTGCCGCGCGGCCCTCATTTGTTACACTGGGGTGCTGTTTCCCGTTTCCGCCGCAGAGATTGGTTTGGACTATGTTTTCGTCGAGTTTGGGAGAGGCGTCTCTAGAGAGAGCGGCGTCGGGCGCGCCCCCCGACCCAGGTTCGCCGCCTCCGCCGCTGCAAGATCACACTGCTGAAATCGACGCCCTGCGTGAAACCGGCGCTCTTTTTTATGCTCGCGGCTGGTCAGTCGGCACGAGTAGCAACTACAGTATTGTTTTGCGGCGAGATCCTCTGGAGTTGCTAGTCACGGCCAGTGGAAAAGACAAAGGCCGGCTGACGCGAGCCGATTTTGTTTGCGTCGGCCCCGATGGCCAGCCCACGCAGAGCGGCCAAGCGAAATCGTCGGCCGAAACGTTGTTGCATGTGGCGGCCGCCGAAGATGAAAACGTCGGCGCCGTGCTGCACACCCATTCCGTTTGGGCCACGCTGCTTTCCGAACATTACGGCGGCCAAGGCGGCTGGAGTTTGGCAGGCTATGAAATGCTCAAGGGGCTGGCTGGAATCAGCACGCACGAAACCAGCGAGCATGTCGAAATTTTCGCCAACACCCAAAATATTCCCACCTTGGCCGAGCAATTTCGCCAATTGCGAAACGATGCGCCCGAGCGTTTACGCCACGGTTATTTGATCCACAAACATGGCCTGTATACTTGGGGCCGCGATTTGGCCGAAGCTCGCCGACACATAGAGATTTATGAGTTTTTGTTCGAGTGCGAAGCCCGAAAACTGCAATACCAACGTTAGAACCATTCGATCAATTACTGTCGTACGATGGCCTTGGAAGGCCATCGCACAAGTAAAATCGGACAATTAATTCTGTCCACGCTTTCTTATCCTTCCCCCGACACACAAAACCACTTTCCTCTTGGGAGCAATGATCATGGCGATTCTTCGTATTCCCGACCAACAGCGCGAAATCACCGACGCCAGCGAAATCTGTAATTTCCTGGCGCCCTTCGGCATTTGGTACGAATCGTGGGACGTTGCCGGCCGCATCGGAGACGACGCCAGTAATGAAGAAATTTTGGCCGCCTACGAGCCGGAAATCAATCGGCTCAAGGAGCGGGGCGGTTTTGTCACCGCCGACGTCATCAATGTCTCGCCGGAAACGCCCAATCTTGACGCCATGCTGGAAAAATTCAGCCAGGAACACACCCACAGTGAAGACGAAGTGCGTTTCACGGTGAAGGGTTCGGGGGTGTTTCATATTCACCCAGAGGGCGGTCCGGTGTTGGGCATTCAAATTGGCGCCGGCGATTTAATCAACGTGCCCGCCGGCGTGCAACACTGGTTCAATCTTTGCAGCGACCGCACCATTCGCTGCATTCGCCTCTTCCAAGACCCAGCCGGCTGGGTGGCGCATTACATAGACGATGGCATACACGGCAATTACAGTCCGGTGTGCCTGGGTCCGAACTTCCTGCCGCCCAAAGACGGCCCAGACATAGATTCGGTGATCAAGCCGTGATCGAATTTTCAGGCTCCACGCTGCTGCTCGATATTGAAGGCACGACTTCGTCGGTCAGTTTTGTGTACGATGTCATGTTCCCCTTCGTGCGCCGGGAAATCGCCTTGTTTTTGCGCGATCATGGACGCGAGAAAGAGGTCCGGCGGGCGTGCGCGAAGATTGTCAGTGAGGCCAAAACGTCGGCCGCTTCCGCTGAGAATATTCCAGGTCTTTCCGCCGCCGGCGCCGACCATCTGGCGATGTCGGAATTTGTCGAGCGAGAAGTTCTCCGCCTCATGGACGCCGACATAAAATCGACCGGCCTCAAAGAACTGCAAGGCCTCGTTTGGCGCAGGGGGTTTGAAAGCGGCGAAATGCAGGCGCACGTTTTCGACGATTTCCCGCCCGCCCTGAGCGCCTGGCAAGCCGCCAGACGGCGCCTCGCGATTTATTCCTCGGGAAGCGTTCAGGCGCAACACCTCTTTTTTAGGCATACGATTGTCGGCGATTTGCTGGATTTCTTTTCCGCCCACTTCGACACGCAAATCGGCCCCAAAAAAGAGTCGCAAAGCTATCGCCTGATTTCCGCCGCCCTGAACACCGACCCCCACGACGTTCTCTTTCTCAGCGATATTGTCGCGGAACTCGATGCGGCTCAAGCGGTCGGCTTTCAAACCGCGCTCAGTCGGCGGCCGGGCAACGCCCCCATTCCGCCCGGCCACGGCCATCCTGAATTCGCCGACTTCTCCGAGATCCTCCTCACCAAGTGAATATAGCGCAGTTCGCGCCGAAAACAGACGCCCCGGCAAAGTGTCTTGTGCTAGCAGTCTGCCGCTCCAGTTTCCCTGACCGGCGCCTTTTTTCAGATTACTCCGTTTCTCGGAGAAACCCCATTCTTGACCGCGCCTCCGGCGCGGGTATGATTGCCACGGCGTGAAGACATCGACTGTTTTTCACGCTCGCCAACAAGTTCGGCCTTCCTTATACATTACCTTTTTCCTTCGCGGAAAGAAGAATGCAATCGCTCCAAGATGGAGCCTCGCGGGCTTGTCTGTTCCCAGCAAGCTGCGGCCATGGACGGTGTTTTACAACGCGCGGCGTCCAAC
>QIKY01000229.1 GCA_003233175.1 Planctomycetaceae bacterium
GGCCATTTCTCCGATTACCACCGTTTCTTTTCGCAAGCCGTCTGGAATATCGACCACCTTTGGAAGCTGCTCGCCACGCTGATCATCAACACGTTGTTCGGAGCCGATGCTGAAATAATTCTTGTGTTTGAAAATGCCGGGTTTTTAATTCGGGACTGTTCCTCAACGGGCGTGTTGAGTCGGCGGCGTTTATTTCTTAGGCTGGTGCGCATTGCTGGCGTATAGAATTTTTTTCCTCCACGCGAACTATTCCATGCCGTTTATTAATATTGACGACGCGCCGCCGATCGAGGTGTTGCCGGGCTGCCGGTTGCGGACGCCCTATGGCGAACACATCATGCTCTCGTACTTGGAGATGGACGCCGGCGCCGTCGTGCCGCTGCATCATCACCCTCATGAGCAGGCGGGCCGGTTGCTGGAGGGAAAACTTCAATTGACCATCGGCGATGAAACGCGCGTCGTCGAAGCCGGGGCGATGTTTATCATTCCGCCCAATACGCCGCACCGAGCGGAGGCGATCGATGGCCCCGCCGTGGTGCTCGATATTTTCAGTCCGGTGCGGGAAGACTACGCCGAGCTTTGCAACAAGTACATTCCCACCACGGAGCGTTGACCATGGCGACCAAAACCCGGCCGGAAACACTTCAGTGGTTGGGCGATATTGACGGCTGCCTGCGTTTGATCGACCAAACGCTGCTGCCGCTGGAATGCCGCCAGATCGATTGCCCCGACGTAACCGCCGTCTGGGAGGCGATCAAACAGCTTCGCGTGCGCGGCGCGCCGGCCATTGGCGTGGCGGCGGCGTACGGCGTGTGCGTGGGTTTGCAGTCGTCGGTCGACGCCGACCGCGCCGTGTTTGACGAACAACTCAAAAAGACCACCCAGTATCTGGCCTCAAGCCGGCCCACGGCGGTTAATCTGTTTTGGGCTCTGGAGCGCATGGAGCGCGTCGGCATGCACGGCGCCGCGCGAAGTTCGGCGGAACGTTTGGCCGCTTTATTGGCCGAAGCGCGAGCCATTCATGAGGAAGATCGGGCGATGTGCCACGCGATTGGCGAACACGGCGCCCGCTTGTTGGCGTCCGGCGACAGCGTGCTCACCCACTGCAACGCCGGCGGCTTGGCCACGGCGGAATACGGAACGGCGCTTTCCGTATTCTTCAAGGCGCACGAGCAGGGAAAAAAGATTCACGTCTTTGTCGATGAAACGCGGCCGCTGCTCCAAGGCGCCCGGCTAACGGCGTGGGAGCTGATGCAACACGGCGTGCCCGCCACCCTCATTTGCGATTCAATGGCGGCGCAGGTCATGAAGGAAGGCCGCGTGCAGGCGGTGGTCACGGGCGCCGATCGGATCGCCGCCAATGGAGACACCGCCAACAAAATCGGCACGTATTCGCTGGCGGTTCTGGCGCGGGCGCACGGCATTCCGTTTTATATCGCGGCGCCCACTTCCACCTTTGACGCCTCCATACAAAGCGGCGAGCAAATTCCGATCGAACAGCGACAAGCCGAGGAAATCACGTGTGGATTCGGCAAACAGACGGCGCCCGACGGCGTAGCGGTTTATAATCCTGCTTTCGATGTGACGCCCGCCGAGTATATTCAGGCCTTGATCACCGAACACGGCGTGATCTCCCCCGTCAACCAGGAAACGATCGCTTCGCATTTGTCTCTGGCGGGCGAACAAGCGTGAGGCAAGGAAGTAAGGGTGCGGTAACGCACTTTGCCGCCCGCCGTTGGAGTGTACGCTTTAGCGTGCGTCCGAGACGAAAACACGCTAAAGCGTACACTCCAACGGTGCTTGACGTCCCGCACCGAGAAAGTAATTTTGTGAAATCGACGCTTCGCCCCTTGCCGATCCTGGAAAAATGGGATTGCCACAATTGCAGCATCTGCTGCCATGGGTCGATGATTTTTCTGAACGACGCCGACCTCGCCAAAATCCGCCAACAGGGCTGGGAAAAACACCACGACTTTCGCGGACAAGCCGTTGTCGTTCGTGAATCGTTCCTAGGCGGTAAACACCGACTCGCGCAACGCCGCGACGGCCGTTGCATATTTCTGACCGACGCCGGCCTCTGTCGCATTCACGCGGAGTTTGGTTTGGACGCCAAACCGCTGACCTGCCGCATGTTTCCCCTGCAACTGGTGCCGGCCGAAAACGTCACTCATTTGACGGTCCGACGTTGCTGCCCTTCGGCCGCCACGGAGCAAGGTCGGCCGCTCAAGGAGCATCTTCCCACTGCGCGGTCCCTGGCCCAAGAAATGGGCCGGACCAACCGCTCCCACACGCCGCCGAAAATCACGCCACGGCTGCGGCGAGATTGGCCCGATGCTTCTCGCGTATTAGCCGCCCTGCGAAAAATCGGCACGGCGGATTCTCTCCCCTTGATCAGACAACTGCAAGTGGGCTGGCAATTCTGCGCATTGTTGGATCAAGCCAAGGTTGCGAGTTTCGACCAACGCCGGTTTGGAGAATTGGTCGACGTTTTGGCGGCCGGCGCGCCCGAGGAAGTGGCCGAGGTGTTTCGGAATCGGCAACCGCCGAGCTATTCCGCAAACCAATTGTTTCGCCAGGTGGCGGCCGATTATTTACGGCTGCATCCCCGTTGTGTTGCCGAGGCTGAAAAAGGGAGCCGTTGGAAGTTGGCCCGTTTCGCAATTAAGATGGCGCGGGGCAAGGGGAATACGCCCTCGTTCTACTCCGAATTTCCGCCCACCACCTTCGACGACTTGGAAAAACCGCTGGGCGCCTTGCCCGAGGAAGTGTACCGTCCGCTCAACGCGTATTTTCGCGCCTCCTTGACCAGCGGCTATTTCGCTTTAATCAACCGCTCGGCGTGGTCGCTTACCGAGAGCTTTCGTGCCTTGGCCCTGACCTACCCGCTCGCCCTCTGGATGTTGCGATACACCTGCGGCGCCCAGCCGCCCACGCCGGAGGCCATGGCTGAAATCGTGGGCGCGATTGATCGCGGCCAAGGTTACGCGCGTCTCGCGGGCCGCGGGCATCGGTGGCGAATCGGGGCCCTGGAAAGAATGGGAGAAATCCCCCGACTGATCGCCTGGTACGGTCGTTGATTTGGGCGGCAAACGTTTCGTCCTCTTTGCGAAAAATGCCAGACCCATCACCCGATTTCGGTCGCTGTGAGTATTTGCAGACGTCGAACCCGGCTTTCAGTTGCATTCTCGGGCCACTATACTGTGCGTTGTTTCAAAACTTCCTTTGTTGGCCAGCTATTCAGGGTTTTCCCCGTCGTACACGCGCCGGCGCCCGTTTGTATCCCCAGCCAAGACATGCCAACAGGACATGTCCGCCAGATCATGCCCAAGTATGTTGTGCGTTTTGGAGCGGTGCGTCTACTGGGCGTGCTGTCGACTCGCGGCGGCGATCAATATTCTCGCGGCGCCCGAGTGATTGCGCGCACCAATCGGGGATTGGAGTCGGCCGAAGTGCTCTGCGAAGCCACGCCACAAGCGGTGAAACATCTTAAAGACCCCGCCAACGGCCAGATTCTGCGGGCCATGAATTCCGAAGACGACAGCGAGTTGTCGCACATCGACGCAAACCTGGGCGACGATTTTCGCCTTTGCAAGCGGTGTGTCGACGAATCGGGTTTGAACATGCAATTGGTCGATATCGAACGGTTGTTTGGCGGCGAACGGCTGATCGTTTTTTATCTGGCGGAACAGCGCGTCGATTTTCGTGAGTTGGTGAGAAAGTTGGCCACGGAATTCCAAACCCGCATCGAGATGCGTCAAATTGGCGTGCGAGATGAAGCCAAATTGCTGGCCGATTACGGCGACTGCGGAAAACCGGTTTGTTGCAACACACACTTGAGCGCGATGCCGCCGGTGTCGATGAAAATGGCCAAGCTGCAAAAAGCCACGCTCGACCCCACCAAAATTTCCGGCCGTTGCGGCCGCCTGAAATGCTGCCTGCGTTATGAGTACGACACCTACGAAAAAATCTACAAGGAGTTGCCCCCCATCGGCTCCGACGTCGTCACCGCCAACGGCAACGCCCGCGTGCTCAACCAGGAAATTCTCACCGAACAACTGTTGCTCCAAATGGAAGATAACCGCCGGGTGCTGGTCGACGCCGCCGAAATTCTCGCGGTCACCAAACGAGGGTCCGGCAAGCGGAGCCGGTAACCGTTCCCTCGCCTGAAGACAAGAATATCGAGATCAGTAATAAACATGTCCGAAGAATCCCATTCCGTTTTTGAAATGCTGCGGGAAGATCCCCGCTACAAACTCGAAGCGTACGAGTTTGTGGGCGAAGCCTTGGGCTATGCGCAACGGCAGCTGGGAATGGGCGTCGAGGCGATTTCCGAAGAGCAATCCGAAGAGGAGGCCTTGGCTGCCAGGCACCTCACCGGACAGCAACTCTGCGAAGCGATTCGCCAGTACGCCTTGGAACAATTCGGCTACATGGCCAAAGTCGTGCTGAATTCCTGGGGAGTTTATGTGACGCTGGACTTTGGGGAAATTGTCTACAATCTGATTCGCATCGGCCAGATGAGCAAATCTCCGGGCGACCGTCTCGAAGACTTCGAAGATGTCTACGATTTCGACGAAGCCTTCCAGCAAGATTTTGAAATCACGCTGCCGGAGTAGGAAAAACGCCCATGGCCAAGAAGAACCGGTCGGGAAAGACGCACCACGCGCCGCCTTCCGCCAAGCAATCTTCCAGCGCTGCTTCGCCGTCCGCCCGGCAAACGGCTGCGCAATCCATTGAAGCGCCCAAACGTCGGCCGGCGTTACTGGCGCTGAGCCTGCTGCTGCTCGGCCTTTGGCTGCTGATTCTCAGTGCGCTCGCAGCTTGGAGTTGATGTTTGGAACCGTCGTGAATTTACCAGTCGAACTCAACGACTACCGGCTAGAAGCCGGTAGGTTCAGAAAAGAAGTTGTGAGCTACGGACTGAAGTCCTTCGCACACAACAAAAAAACAACTCCACCTTCCTCAAAAGGCTACCCCAGGAAAAAGAAG
>QIKY01000211.1 GCA_003233175.1 Planctomycetaceae bacterium
CTTGCCGTCGACCATGATTGTTGGTTGTGTCGCCATGTTTTCACTCATTGTAAAATTTGTCGCGGTGACCGATCTTTTCCACGATTACGTTCGGCAGCGGACCTTCCGCGTCGCTTTCCACGTAGAATTGCAAACGATAATCGCCCGTGCGCATCCGGTAGCACCCAGCTAACTCACCCGACAATGGTTTCGCGCCACTCACGTCTGGCCAACTCTCCAAGCGAACCAGCAACTTCAGCACCCGACCATGTATCGGGTTGTTCAGTGCTTCCAATTGTTGGGCCGCTTCGGGAGTCAAGCTTACGGTGGCCATGCCGACAATCCTACTGCTTATTGATGATCTTGTCAACGGTATTTTCTTTTGATGATGTTCTATGCCAGACTGGGAAGCTGATAAATCGTCGACACTTTGCGCAATCGCGGCGAGTTGATTGGCCGTTGTGCGGTTCGTGATGCAGCACCACGTCGTTCCATCGGGTCGAACCACAACGACAAACTGGCGGCGTGCGGACCTTGGCCGGTGGATGGGTAGCGGGAACGGCTGCGAGTGTCGGGGTCGTTGGTTGGGTGATCGGACTATCAAACAGATTTGCCAACATATCGGCTGCATTAAACATTGCGGCCCTTTTTCTTGGAGAGTGTGGCCCCTTGAGAACGTGCCCAATGTGCCCTACGTGCCCCACCGGGCACGTTGCCAAGCCAATGTGCCCCATCGCTAGCTGTTGTTTCCCAGACACTTTCACGATTCGAGGGTCGGTAGGGTACATAGGGCACATTCTCAGGCGTCCAGGTCGGCAGGTTCGTCGTCGAACCCCAGCTCGACGTTATAGGTGGTCTGAATCTGTTGCAGATCGCCCAGCGTCACGCGGCCGTAAATTCGCCGGCCGCCGGTCTTGTTTGTGGTCAGTCCGTAGCGTTTCAAGTGGCTGCCGACGGCGCGGGCGGTCCACTTGTCGAACGTGCGGGTGTCCTGCTGCTTTGCCGAGTCGAGAATATCCCCGGCGCTGGGCGTGTCGCCGATTCGAACGGCGTCGGCCAGCAGCCGCAGTAGTGTTTCGTCGTGGTCGGGCGTGGCGTCGTCGCGGCTTTCGTCGATTGTCGTCTGGGCATGATTTTGCACCAGTGCGAGCAATCCTCGCGCCCCGTTCGATTCGATCCAGTTGGCGAGAGATAAGAGCGGCTGCCATAGCTCGTAGTCACGTCCACTCATGGCGGGGCAAACGTCGTCGCGCTCGGCCAGTTCGAGCCAAGCCGGCCCGTGCTCCAGGGCAAGCGAGTGCAATCCGTCGCGGAGTGTCTGCCACTTGTGTGGCTCGGCGTCGATGCGTCGTTTTGGTTTGTTGCTACCCGGTGGCGAGCGGAACATCATTATCGGGATCGTTCGGCTAGCGAGCGCCGGTGGCAAACCGGCGATACACGCTAGTGCCTTGGGTCCATACACGTCGAACGCAACCGTGCGGAAGGTATCGCCGACCGGTTCCAACCGAGTCGCCTGCCCGCCTCGTTTGTAGCCGGCCAGCAGCATCGAGAGCAGTTCCCCAACATCGGGGGCGTTGGTTTGTTTGAGCCGTTCGGCTTCGTCCAGCAGAAGTGTTCCGCCTCGGTCGTGTAACGTCCGATAGAGCGACGCCGCCGACAGGTTCGACGACGACAACGGACGAAACGCTAGCCGGGCAAGTATCTCGAAAACGCGGCTCTTGCCGCTGCCGAGCGGACCGCCGACATAGAGATAAGGCACCGCATCAAACGCCGGATAGTTGTAGGTCAGCATCGTCCAGAGGGAGAGCGTCGCCGTGATGCCGGGCGCTTTTTGTTTCGGCAAGTGCAAGAAGTGGGCGAATCGTTCGCAGAGTGCGGCAAACAACTTGGCCGGATCGGGGGCGCTGGTCCCTCTGATCCACGCCCGGCGGGCCGGTTGAGTCCAACCACTCTTCTGGCTCGCCGTTGGTTCGGCTGGCGTTGGGTGAACCCACAACTTGCGAGCGTTTCGATCTTCCTTGCCATGGTCGTCTGGCAGATCAATCGAGCGCGGTAACCGCTTCGCTTCGCGGCGTCCATCATGCCAGCGCAGATAGAGAAGCCACTGCCCGATTGGCGTGCCATCCTTCTCAATCATCGTTGGCACAGCCAAGCCACAAACGTCAGACGTGATAAATCGTTCCGGCCGCACGATTCGGCTTGTGTCCAGTTCTGGCATATCGGCTGCTCCCGTCGAACATGCTCCATTGTCCCCGTTGCCGTCGCGGCCGGCCAGCTCGGCAGCGATCCGCAGTAGCTCCGCGTCCACCGCCTTGCGGTCGATGCCGGGCCGGCCTTTGCAAATGGCCTCGGCAAATCGATCGCGGGAAGTGCTTCGCGTGATATCAAGCGATTCCACTTGCAACACTTCGCCGCCGACCTTGGCGGTAAGCGTCGCACTCTTGCCTCGCTTTGGTAGTTGAAACTCGATCACCAGCGCAGTAGCCGCGATCTGACAGATCGCCGGAGTGCCGTTGGTCGCTTCGGTAGTCGTTGCGTTCATCGCGCCACCGCCTTTCCCACCACGCCGAGGCGTCGAGACTGGGCTCCGGCGATCCGCGCCAGCACATCAGCATGTGTCGCCCCTTGCCGTTTCCAATCGCGGGCATCCTTTGCGCTCGGCGGCGGCGTCACGACACGAACCGATGGAACGTAGACGGCCAACGTACTCGCCAGGTTGTTTGCCCCGCGTAGCCCCGGCGTATCGGCGTCGGCGAAAATTGCCACGTCATTGGGTTGGCATGATTGCACCAGATCGACAAGCAGCTTCATTCCGCCCGCGCAACTCGGCCGACCGAGAACATCAAAATCAAGATCGAGCAGCGCTGCTGTGTCGGTTGGACCTTCACAAACAACCAAGCGAGCCGTGGCGTCTGGCAGCGGACCTTCCGTACCGCCCACGGACCGCGGCACAAACAACCCTTCTTGCCCGCCACGTACCGACCATTTGCGACCGTTACTTCCGCGAAGTCGAACACCGCGAACCACACCGGCCATATCGAACATGGGAAACGTGAACGCCCGATGCTCACCGCTCCAGCCAATGCACAATCGCAGCAACGAATCGATGGAAACGCCCAACTCGATCGCCAGTTCATCGAGCCACGAAGACGCAATCGCTTGTTCACACTCATTCATAAAACGCCGCCAATCTCGCATCGGTCGTGCAACCGGCCTAGTCGCGTCTTTCACAACCCGCCGGCGAGTCCGCTTCAGCGGACGGTGCCAATCGTCGTCACGCAACCGATGCAGCCACCCCGCCTCGCCGCACCGTTTTGGCGATTCGATCCGGGCACAGATTGCGGCGCTCGGTGCATCGTCTGCACCGGCATAAAGGCACCAATCAGGTTTCTCGCAGATCAGGCACGGCCGGCGACGCGAGACACGCTGCCAATCTTCGTTGTTGCGGGCGTGATGCCCGGTTGCTATGCTCATAGCGTCAAGTCTTTCGCGGTGAGCACCCGGTCAATACGGCCGGGTGTTGGCCATTCTTGAGCAAAGGGTGGAGCGGCGGGGAGTCGAACCCCGCGACGAAAAGTGTCAAGCCTTTCGCGGTCGCCGCGACCCGCCCCACGTTGATGGGACAGAATCAGGCGCTCTTGTTTGCCGCGATCCAGGCCTCCAAATCTCGCCGATCGATCCTCACCGCTCGCCCTGCGCGGACCGTAGGAAGCTCGCCAGTGGCGGTCAACTCCCACACCTTACGTGGCGAGAGGCTCAAAAAAGACGCCGCTAGTTTGATGGTCAAAAGTGCGGGCGATTCTGTAGTGACTGGTATCATTGTGTTGTCTCCAGTAGGTGTGGTGATGACGGCAAGCACACGCCTGCTCTGACAAACCACAACCTACCGGCAGTTAAGAGTCACAATTGTTCATCACTAATTATGGCGCGAAAAAACACCTGCGAACGAGTGCTTTTCCCAGCTAGAGAGTGCAAAATAATTGCGCGTCACAAATCACAATTGCAAGAAAAAACAATTGTGACGCCAAAACGGGGATGGGCGATTAGAGTTTCGCCTTTGGCGTTGGCGTCTTGTTATACGCCCGAATCATTTCCTTGATCTTTTTGCCGATTTGGTCGTAGTCGGTCGGATCAGAAATATCCTCGGTCAGAAACGGCATATCAAACTGGCCTGTCATCCACTTAGCCGCATTTTGGTAGGTTGCTCTATTGAAGCCAAGTTTCTTATGGCAGTTTTTGAATTCTTCCCACCGATCGACAACCAGTTTCCGATTCTCGATATCTTCTTTCGAGACTGTTGGACCGGGCGTTCTTCCTTTGCCCGCATCGTCCTTCGATTGATCATTGGCTTTGGGCGAGGTCTCGGGAAAGACCACGTTTTCCGCCTTCGCCGCTTCGGCCTTCTTCTTGATTTCGGCGTGTTTTTCTATTCGCCTCCGATAGCTTTCACGCGCAGACTGGGCTCTGTTGCTGTCGTGAATGTCACGTTCAAAATTGTGGCGTTCCGCATGCGCCAAAGCGACCAAGGGGCTGAATCCGACGCCACCGTCCAAAAATTCGAATGTTTCTTCGTCGATGAGTCGCCACGTTTTGCCATCGTCAAACGAGTACGTAAATACCGGGAGCCGGGGATAAATGGTAGCCATCAAGGCAGTCCTTTTCGTTGGAACCAAGCCGACCAGCCGGTGTCGTGGTGGACTGCAACCAAGACAACCGGCGGGTCTACGCGGGGATCAATCCGCAAGCCTGGAAATGTTACTATCTAACTTCGGTCCACCCATTCCTGAGATAATGAACACGCATAATTTTGGACGCAAAAAACGGGTAAATCAACCATGGAAGGCCGAAGGTGAAGACTCCTAGGAAAAAGCCCGCTACCGCGTGAGTCCATATGCCCATCACAGCAAAGTAGAAAAAACCGAATAGCAACACCCAAAACCAAGTCTCAGAAGGCAAATTTTCAACATATCCACTTGATGGGTGTTTAAA
>QIKY01000242.1 GCA_003233175.1 Planctomycetaceae bacterium
TTTGTCGTTTTCCGTCTCCTCATAGCGCTTTCTCCTTTACGAAGAGCTTACACTCTTCTCGGTGCGCCAACCGTCCCTGGGGAACTCCATGAAACAGCTCGTGTTTCTGGATGACAAAGCCGGCACAGACACAGCAAGAGAGACAACTGCGTTGTAACTGTTTTTTTATTTGGGTGAAAATGACGAGCAGAAAGGAGGGGAGAATGAGAACCTGAAACCGATACAGAGCCTTCTTGAAACCGACCTCAGGCATTTCAATCGTAGCGAGTTGCCTGTAAATTGAGGCGGTTTTCTCCCAGTCAATGTGGCAAAAAACTGGCCGTCGCCGCAAGTCATTTGATTAGCTCAACTTGTGGCGACATTTCAAAACCACCTAAAAGAAGTCCGGCTTTTTGAAAAAACCGGACTTCTCAATGGGGATGGCGTTTCGCTTATTTTCCCGCTAATTCCCGATACAGCGCCACATGCCGCTCGACCATCTTCGCGACGGAGAATTCTTTACCGATGCGCTCGCGAGCGGCTGCGGAAAAACGCCGGGCCAGATCTTGGTCTTGAAACAAGGCGTTTGTCCAACGGGCGAACCCGGCGCGGTCGCCAACGTTGACCAAGTAACCCGTTTCGCCGGGAATGACAAGCTCCCGGTTGCCGGGGATGTCGGTCGCGACGACAGGAACGCCCGCCGCCATGGCTTCCATGATGGCGTTCGACTGGCCTTCATAGCCGCTGCCCAGCCAGAGGCAGTCGAAGTGTTGCATGAGTCGCGGCACGTCGCGCCGCTCGCCGAGAAAATGCACGAATCCGCCCCGATGCACCTGCCGACAATACCGCTCCAAACGCCAACGCTGCGGCCCGTCGCCGATAATCAGCACGTGCGAATCTTCTCGCACCACGTTGAGCAACTCTGCCGCCCAGATCAAATCCTTGATCCGTTTTTGTGGCCAAAGCCGACCCACCGCGCCCACCAAATGCACATCGCCGGGCAGCCCCAATTCATGGAGCAGTTCTTCCCGCGAACAAGGATTTTGCACCGCCGCCGCCGGTTGCCCATTGGGAATCACGACGAACTTCTCGGCAGGCAGCCCATGTTCAACGTAAAAATCTTGCACGCCCCGGCTGTTAGTCGCGATACGCGTGGTGCGGCGGGCCAAATGCCGATCAATCATGAACTCATAGCCGGCCTTCCAATGATCGACGCAGCGTTCTCCGGCAATCACGACCGGAACGCCGGCGGAAAACGCAGCTTGCCGCCCATAGGCGTTGGCGGCGAAAATCCAGGTATGGACGATATCGGGTTTCAATTTCGCGATATGGGAGCGCAACCTCCAATAGGCGGCGGGATCGACTTTCCACGTTTTGTCGATATGTGTCAGCGGAATCTGGCCAGCAAGCAACGGTTCTTCCAGCGGTCCGGAAGAGGTAAGCGTACACACGTGTACATCGAAGGCGTCTCGCGGCAGACCGGTGGCAAGGAGGGAGAGCTGTTTTTCAGCGCCGCCCCGGACCAACGTGGGAATGATTTCTAGTACGCGTATACTCACGGCAATTCCGCTCACCAACACAGGAAAAACATGGTTATTACAGTCGCCCAACGCCGCCGCCCAACACAGCGGCCGACAAAAAGACGTTTTTACCACAGAGCACACCGAGCGCACAGCGATTTGATTCGTCGAGCGTTGCCTTCAATCCATGAAGTTCTGGACTCACTTTTCTCCGCAGCCCTTTGCGACACCGCGAACTCTGCGTTTCCCTTTCCTCGTTAAATCCAGAGAGCCATGCCAGCCCGAAAGATTTCCGTTAAACGCAGAGGCCGCAAAGACGCAGAGGGCCGCGGAGTCTGGCCGTACAATAGCCTGTTCCCAACTTGTATTCTTTCTTGCTTCCCAATTGCTTACTCTGTTTCATCCGTGTTATCTGTGTTATCCGTGGTTAAAATATTTCTTTCGGTTGGTGGCTAATTGCCTTGTTAGTTGCGAACCAGAGTTTCAAAAAGCTCCAAGTGCCGGACTGCTGAGCGGGACAACGAAAAATCGGTTTCCACCTTTCGCCGGGCGGTTCTAGAAAGCTCGTCTCGCTGATCGGGGTTTGCCAGCGACTTGGCAATCGCTTTCGACAACGCGGCGGCGTCGCGTGGCGGCGCCAATATTCCGCACGCATCGCCCACCACTTCTCGATTCCCAGGAGTATCGCTCGCCACGACCGGCAAACCGGCGGCCATCGCTTCCAGCAACGCCAACGAAATTCCGTCCGCATGTGCTGGCTGCACAAATAGGTCGGCGGCTTGAAGGATCTCTTCAACATCGTCAAAAGCCCCCGCCAAAAAGATACGATGGTCTAGGCCCTGCAGTTCAATAAACTCTTTCAGTTCTCGGCGGTGGGGACCATCGCCCACCAGCCACAGCCGTGCATTGGGCCACTGTGCCACAATTGGCCCCCAAGCCTCCACCAAGTCGCCCAGCCCTTTGGAGTAGTGCAGCCGTCCGATAAATACGGCCAGCGGCGTGTGCTCTTTCAAGGCAAATGCCGGCCGGCATTCCGCTAACGATTTCCGCGCTGCCGTACGGCGCTGGGCGGTTCGCGAAGGCGCCTCGCTGACTCCCTTTCGAATCAGTTGCAATCGCTGTGGCGGGCAGCCGGCGTCTCGCAGCGCGTCTTCAACAGTGCGGCTGGGCGCGACGATGGCGTCGGCGGTCCAGCAGCGGCGGCCAATGCGCTGGCCAAACGTCGCTTGGTGTTGCCAGTGGAGGTCTCCAGTTTCACCGACGCCTTCGGCCCGCAAGACAACTGGAATCGGTGAGCCGCCGAGCGCCGCCAGCGATGCGTAGGCGTCGTTGCGAAGCCGGGAAACATACAAAACATCGATTTCGTCACGATGGGCTCGCAGCCAACGACCCAGCGTCAACATATACCGCACCGCGCCCCAACGCTGTCCGAAAGGATGCGGGAGCCTTGCGACGGGAATCTCGCGGTGTGCTATTTCACGCGGCCAGCGGTGCTCCCAGTGCGCGGTCACGATTCTCGGCCGGCAGCCCAACTCGTGCAGAGCAACCGCCAGACGCTCCATCGCTTTCTCGGCGCCGCCAACGAGCGGCCAGAATCTCTGGGTGATCAACGCTATCCGCAGACCGTTCATGGATTTTGGTTCGCCAGATCAGCCGGTTCGAGCGCCGCGATATACGGCAGGTTGCGAAATTCATCGTGGTAGTCGAGGCCGTATCCGACCACGAATTCGTCGGGTATTTGAAAACCGACAAAGTCGGGCTGCATTCCGACTTCCTGCCGTCCGGTTTTCCGCAACAGCACCGCCGACCGCAAACCGGCCGGCGCCAGCTCCCGCACGCAGGCAATCACTTCGGCCAGGGTGCGCCCGGTATCGAAAATGTCGTCGATCAGGAGTACGTCATGGCCGGTAATTTCCGGCATGAATTCGGCGTTGAGCGAGATCGGGCCGCGCTCCACTCCCTGATAACTGCTGGCTTGCACCACTCCCACTCGCAAAGGCATTTCCAGCAGGCGAATCAAATCGGCCAGCAGCACGATACTCCCGGTCAGCACGCCTACAATGGTGAGCGGCCGTCGGCCATAACAGGCGTTGATTTCGCTCGCCATGCGGCCGACCGTCAGGCGGACTTCTTCCTCGGTGATCAACGTTCGCACTGCGGAAATCTCGAAGGCCGTTTGGGGGATAGAGTATGAGTAGTTATTCTAATCTTCAGACGCCGGCCCGCAACGTGGCCGCGAAGGCGGGTCGGAGATTTTGCTTTTAGGAGAAAAATGGTGGCTGTTCACGGAGTTTGATTGGAACGTTCATCGTTACGCTGGCTTGATTTCACAGGAGGGAACAGAGAGAACGGAGAATCTTGTTTGTTTCCTCGTTTCCGCTGCATGAAAGGCATTTCGATGCATGCTTTGCTTTCCTCCGCAAACAGGTATGACGCACAATATGATTGTGCGATATAAAAAATTCCAACGCGAGTATCCCTTGCGTTTTGATATCTTGCTCAACAAGTGTTTGATGGTCGAAGTCAAAGCCGTGGAGACGGTTCATCCCATCCACAAAGCTCAATTACTAAGAGCTCCTAACATAACCCCTGTTGGGCGTTTCAAACACGGAGTTTGATGCTGACTCACAAAGTTGTGTTAGAAGGTATAAGCTACATGAAACTCCTCGATATTCCGCTGGGGCTGATCATCAACGTTAATGTTTTGAAATTGCCGGACAGCGTTTCCAAGACGGCGTTTCCCGATTGATCCTGCCCGGCGCCAATACCGAATGATTCCGCACTCTTCTCAGTTTCCTCCGTTCTCTCCTGTTCCATTCGTGCCACGCGGAGTGAACGCGAGCGAGAACGAAGGGTTGCGTTCTTACGACCGGTGAAAATCATGAACGGTTACGAAAGAAGAACTTTCCATGAAAATAATCCACCGATTCGTCCTGGCGGGATTGCTGCTAGCGGTTTTCGGCTACCTTGTGGTGCAGCTCGGCGCCCTTCGGATTCGAATCGGTTTGGCGGAAGGGCAAGTTGCTCTCTTTCACGATCTGGCAAAAGAGTCTCTTGAAGACGACGGACCATCGGCGGCGGCCCACCTTGAATACGTCGTCCAGTACTACCCAGAGGGAACGCTCCATCCAAAGGGCAGCCGGCTTGGTGCAATTGTCGAGTCGGTGCGTCAGGACGTCATTCGCCAAATGATCGCCCGCTTACGCGTAGTTACACGCGAAGATCTTGGCGACGCTCCTCAACCTTGGGTCGACGCCTACGCCCGCGACGACGTTATCAAAACCCGCCAGTTCCCCGGCAATGCAAAGGGCTTCTAGAGTTAACACCTTTATTCGAGTAGTCTATGTAGTTTATTCCATATTCAGTAGTTCCAAGTTTGGCCGAATTTCGTTGGTCGCCGCAAGGCGAATACCCCGCAGGGGTTGCATACCATAGCCCAGGGTAAGCGGCA
>QIKY01000171.1 GCA_003233175.1 Planctomycetaceae bacterium
TGGAGCGTGAGCTTCGCAATTCGATGGCGGCTGCCGAGATCGAGTCGTTGCCACTCTATCACGAACGCCGAGCCTATCGCCGCCCGACGAAGCGACGTGTGATCGAAACGCCGTGTGATCGAGCGATAGAGCCGATCAGTCGTCATCGCCTCAAGACCAACCGCCGCTCGCCCCAAGACTTGTACACTGATCCTACTCCGCTACAGAGTCAGATCATCAAGTTGTTCGGCTTCACCGAAATCAACTACGGAGGAAAAATGTAGATCCGCAACAAATGGCCGACTTTTCAACAATGAGATGTGCGGAAAATAAGGTTCGCAGGTACGAAACGCCCACTCTCCCTGTGGCAGGTTTTATTACGCGACCGACGGCGGCCAACTATTCGCCACGGCGAAGCGTCAGGCCGGCGGGCGCCGTGCTGAGCGTGTACCAGCGCCGCCAAGCGGCTTTGTCGTAGCCGAGATTCGCGCCGTCGGTGAGCACCACGAGCGCCGCCAATACGGCCCGGTTTTGGTAGAGTTGCGTGACGATTTTGGGCTTGTTCCCGCCGGTGGAAAGCCCGGAGCCGCCGTTGCCGAAAGAGGTGGTCATTCCAGCGCCGCCCCCGCCGACCTTGTACTTGTGCGTCGTGACCAGGGCGTCGATGAGCGGCAACACGGCGTTGCGGTCTCCGACGCTGGCCAGCGCGGACGCGGCCCGATTCACGCGGTAGTTCTCGCTGCTGGAAAGCGCTTTGATGAACGAATGCATGGAGGCTTGCCCGCCCCGCCGCTTGAGAGCATCTCGACATAAATCGCGAATGCGTTCGTCGCGTTGTTCGAGGCTGTGCTTGACCAGCGCCGACGTCGCCACGGAGCTGTTCATCGTGGCCAGCGCTGCAATATAGGCTTCCTTGAGTTGTGGGTTACTTTCGTTGTCGAGCAAATAGGCCATGGCGGGCGCGGCGAAGGGGTCGCGCACGCTGCTAATTCGCTCCAACGCTCCGGCGCCGCGTCGCTTGCCGATCTGACCTCGCCAGATTTTTAGATCGTGCCGCCATTTTTTTTCGACTTCCTCGACGCTCTTTTTTTGTTGCTCGCGTTGCACATCGAGCGGCAAACGCCAGGAGCCTCGATAGCGCACGAAGCCTTGCTCGCGCATGTATTCGTCGGTTTTGATCCAGCGGTCGTCTAGTCGGCTGAACCCTAAACCACGACGCGCTTCGACGTGCTCAGGATCGGTTTTGAGAATGGCTTCGAGGTGCGTCTGACGCCGCTTCTCCAGCCCATTCTTCTTGCACCACTGCGCCATTTTCCACTGCCCCTCGACCGTATCGGGCATGTTGGGCAGGAATTTCGCATACCGCTGCTCGGCCAGCGTGAGTTGCAACACATGATCGACCTGCTCGCCGTCGATCGTGAGTTGGCCGCCGGCGGCAACCCGAAACAGATACGACTTCCGCGGCGATTGATCAGGATTCAACCAATCACCATGGATTTTTCCGCCGCTCTTGAGAACCAACACTTCCGCACACCACGCAGCGCTCGGCGCCGTGATTGCGAAAATCAGGAGTGTGGAAAGAATGCGGTTCATCGTTTTGATGAGGAGTTGTTGCCTGAGGAGATTGTTCGCCTGAGGAAGTTGACCAATGAGCACTTCGCTCGCCAGAAGTAATGAATAGACTTCGCTAGCGTTTCCATCGCAAATACACAAATAAGCAGTATCGAAACCCGCTCCCTTTAGTATACGAACCTCGCGCCGTCTGGCCAAAGAAATTATTGGCGTCTCGCGGCGGCGCCAGCGGCGCCAGCCCTCTAATCGGCCCAAACCGGCGGTTTTCAGTGTTTTTAACGCAACGGTTAACGATTCCGAATTCGTGCGGTTCATACGGCGTGGCCTCAGGGGGCGTGAACTCCACATTCACGCCCCGCCCTATCCCGAAGCGGAAGCCCGGCGGGCGGAACGGCTTGTCGAGACGGCCATTTTGCAGGATGATAAGCAAATACTAGCAACATCCCCTTGAGTTTTGAGGTTTATTTCGTGACCGCCGCCAAGCAGCTCATTCGTGTGGGCCACAGCCCCGACCCCGACGACGCCTTCATGTTCTACGCCCTCGCCAAAGACAAAATCGATACCGGCGAATACCAGTTCGAGCACGAGTTGGTCGACATCGAAACGTTGAATCGTCGCGCGTTCGAAGGCGATTTGGAGCTCACCGCGATCAGCCTGCATGCCTACGCGTATTTGTCCGATAAATACGCTATTTGCTCCAGCGGCGCCAGCATGGGCGACAAATACGGACCGATGGTGGTGGCGCCCAAGGAGCTAACCCGCCAACAACTGCGCGAGGCAACGATCGCCATTCCCGGCGAATTGACCACCGCCAATCTCGCCTTAAGAATGTGTCTGGGCTGTGAATTCAAACACGTGCTCGTGCCGTTCGATCAAATTATCGAAGCCGTGGTGGCGGGAGAATGGGAAGGGCAAACGCTCGACGCCGGGCTGATCATTCACGAAGGGCAACTCACCTACGCCGATTCCAACCTGCGGCTGATTCTCGACATGGGCCAGTGGTGGTTCGAGGAAACCGGGCTGCCGCTGCCGCTGGGCGCCAACGGCATTCGCAAAGACCTCGGCGCCGAAACCATCGCCGAAGTGCATCGGCTGTTGAAACAAAGCATTCAATACGGGCTCGAGCATCGCGACGACGCCCTCGATTACGCCCAAGAGTTCGGTCGCGGGCTCGACCGCGCCAAGGCCGACAAATTCGTCGGAATGTATGTCAACGACTGGACACTCGACTTCGGTCCTCGCGGACGGCAAGCCGTCACCGAACTACTCGCCCGCGGCCACAAAGCCGGAGTGATTCCGAATCTGGTGGTTCCAGAATTTGTTGGCTAGGCGTTGCGGACGCAGCCTTTCTTCCTTCCTTCCTTCCTTCCTTCCTTCCTTCCTTCCTTTCTTTCTTCCTTCCCGTCCGCACCGTCCTTCCTACGAAACCGTGCTGCGTCCAAAGCCGTCAGCAGCGGCCAAAATCTTATTCGCCGTCAATCTGCTTCGCATACGCGCGGCGGAGTTGGTAGAGAAAATCAACCACTTCTTCGTGAACGCGTTGCGACTGGCTGACAATCATTTTGCTCGAATCCTGGGGAACCCCAATGGCCACGCCGGGGCCGCCCCACTCTTCCCAAGCATCGGGCGTTGTCGTCTGGATAAGCATCTTGATGATATCCTCGGCTGGAAGGGCATCGCCAACGCCCGGCACAATGCCGGCCAGATCGTACACCCGCGTATCGAGTTCCGCAGCGGCGACCGAGGCCGAAGTAATCATCAGCACTTCATCGCGGATGGTGTAATCAAGACCAAGCGGTTCGAGTATCAGGTGCAAGGCGGATTGCAGGCTGACGCCGCCGCTATCGAAAGAGATCTGCTCGTCCGTCGCGAGCCCTAAATCGTCCAGAGCGTTTTCATCAATCAGAATAGGAATATTGTGAAGTTCGGCGATATAGTCGAAGGCTTCCTTGAGTGTTGTTAGCTTGAATTCAAGAACAGTCTGTTCATCGAGCGCACTCAAAATTCTTTCGGCCGCCTCACGAGTGGGTGAGCTACCGATTTCGGGCGGTTTGTTGGCGGCCTGCGAAGCCCGCTGTTGCAGGCCGCGAACGGTCGCTGCAACCGCTGGAGAGTCGGCGAGCGGATCGTCCGCTTTCAAGACAACGGTTTTATTCCCGCGTTCAGCGGCGCCGCCTTGAGTGCCGCCCTCTTCCTGTCCATACGTGAAAACGCCCAAGCCGTATACGCCGAGCGCTGTGGCGAGCAGGGCGGAGGCCGAAAGAGCAGTGAATTTCCTGGTCAATAGTGTCATCTCGATGATCTCCGAAAGAGCCAATTGTTGCGAGGCGCCGGCAGACGCCGTTTCTCCGGCCGCCATTTCCCCGCGAGCAAACGCAATGCTCGCTTCGACAGTTGATTGAATCAGCGCCGGCGGAATACTTGCCGCCGCTACGTTTTGCCCCAAGCCGAGCAGCGCCGCGAAACAGGAAAGCGAAATGCCGCGTTTGACCAACCGCCGCCGCAATTCGGCGCGGCCCCGTTTGAGGCGGCCATCCACCGCCGACGCGCTCAGGCGAAGTTGGTCGGCAATTTCCTGATGGGTTCGATTTTCCAGGTAGTAGAGAATCAAGGCGGCTCGATATTTCTCGGGCAGCGCGTGTAGTTCTTCGTCGACGGCGCGCTCATCGCCCCGCTTGCTCAAGCGTTCGAGTGGGTCGGCTTCCGACGCCGCGTGGTCTGTCAATGGAATTTCTCGATAGCGGTGTTTTTTTCTGAACGCCTTCACGGCCACACGATAGGCCACGCCGTACAGCCAACTCGCCAGCGAAGCCCGTCGGCGAACTTTTTCCGCGTTGCGCGCCAGCACCATGAAGGTGGCTTGGAAGGCGTCTTCCTCATCGTGTGGGTTGGCCAGCACGCGCCGGCACACGCCCCGCACCAGCGGACCATGCCGTCGAACGATTTCCGCAAAACAGGCTTCGTCTTGCTCCAGCGCAAAACGGCGCAGGAGTTCGCTATCGGCGAGATCTTTCACCTTCGTCTCGCCGGGGGCGTCGTTTTTTTGAGGGTCGACAAGCATGGTTCCCCTAATAGTTCCGCTACAGCGACCGCTCGGGCGCAAATTCTGGATAAAATCGGAAAGCTTCGCCTGGCCACGCGATTTTCTGTTCCAGCTGTTGGCCGAAGGCCAGTTTTCACCATAGCCTGGGGCATCGCCCCGTTGTTTATACATAAGTCATTCGACAACCCGCCATATTTTTTCACCAGGGACGCAAAATTTGCGCCATCGTTTGAAGCTGGCAAGGCGTTCGTTGCGGACAAGAGTTCGTTGCAAGCCGGAGGCTTGCCAGCCATTAGCCCTAACTTGAATCGAGTTTTGGCGGAGAGATTTTGATTTGACGCTGTATTTGCAGAGTCAATAGGCCGAATGGCCGTGTTTTGAAATGCGCTGGTTCTGGAACAGCGGGCGAGGAGGCTAGATTAAG
>QIKY01000324.1 GCA_003233175.1 Planctomycetaceae bacterium
AACATTGTTGCTTCAATTGGCGCAGGTATTCGGGCGTAACGGGCGTGGGGAAATAGTAGGAAGTGAGTTCCGTTCCTTCCAGGCCCATAGCGGCGCAGTCGTCGATAAAATCGGCCAGCGTTAATTCGGCGCCTTTCCCCTTGAGCAGGTTGCGATAACTGTAAGCCGCCAAGCTGAATTTGAATTTTGGTTTGCCGTTGCGCGTAATCGGTTCAATGGCCTGGGCCGAACGAGAGCCGGCAAGGCTCCCGCCCACGACTCCTAAACTCAAGGGGCCCAAACTCAAGGCGCCCAAGCCCGCGGCGGTGAGAAACGAGCGGCGGTCGGTTGATTGGTTCATGAATGGATCTCGAAAAAGAAGGCGGGGCGTTTGGTGTTCCGACAACGGCGTCGTTGGACGAAAACGATGTTCTTATTTTCGTTGAACGCCGCGCCGGTTGCAAGCGTCGTCGGCGAACCGTTGGAGTGTACGCTTCAGCGTGTTTTTCTGTCGGCGGTGTATCAAAACACGCTGAAGCGTACACTCCAACGGCGCTCAGACCGCGGCTGGCTGGCGAGCGGGTTGCGCCGGCTTGGTCGTTTCCGCGGTCTTCTGGGAGGCGAATCTCTGCGCGAGGGCTCGATAAGCGGCCGGAGCGATGAAAGCGGCGTTGCCCAGAATCATCAGCAGACTGAATGGAATCCGGCCTGAAACCAAGGCGAAGGCGCTCCACATAAAGACCGAAACGCCGATCAACAGAGGACGCGTCAAACGTTTCCAGATCAGCACGGCGTAGGTCAATTCAAACAAGATGATGCCGTGCGTCCAGGCGTTGACAAAAAAGATGCCGCTCCGCAGGCGGGCGATCGAGGTGAGGTCGATGAGGCGGGAGTCGGAGTCGGCGATATACATCCACATGGCGCCGCCGTTCCACCAGTCGAGTCCTCCCAACTGGCTCAATCCCATGGCGAGATAAAAGCCGACCAAATGAACCTGCATCAGCCGCGTGGCTAGGTTCGCCGTGGCCGATTTGATCAGGCCGTCGGCATCGTTGGGCGATTGCAAGAGGTCGGGTTTCACCCGCCGCCTCCGCCGACTATCGAAAGAGAGGTACGCGCCCGACGGCGCCAGACACATATAGAACAACATCATGCAAAGTATGGGTTCAAACATGTCGGCCAACATAGGCGCCCGGTGGGTGTAGCCGAGCACGACAACGAATGTCAGAACTGAGGTCAGGCGAGAGTAAACGCCCAGTAGGTAGAGAACAGCAATCACAATCGCGACAACATGGGCCGCCCACAATCCGCCGTTGGTGTGGATCAAACTCAAGTACGACCACTGAAAACCCGCGCCGTTGTCGGCTCCAACGGTTAATACATTAGTCACGGTCTGTACTGGCAGGATGCCGTTGACGCCAAACCAACGCGTTAAACCGGGGGTCCAGCCGAGCAGGTAAAGCAGCGCCGCGGCGCCGGTCAGGACGCGCAACACGCTGACGCCGTAGGCGTCTGTCGGGGTGAACCAAAACCGATTCCAACTGGCCGCCGTTTCTTCCACCAGACGACGAAAGTAATCGCTAATTGGATGCCCCATTTTTGGCGCCCTCCTTGGTAAGTGGCGCCACTTCGCCAGTCGCACTCATTTTCAGAACGTTCACGCGGCCGCTCTTGTCTTTCCAAACACGTGCTTCGTATACGGTGGTGTAATAGGCTTCGTCGAACGGATCGCGAGGGTTATCCTTGGTGGCCACTTGCAGATTTCTGGGCTGCGTTCGATGCCGCCGGCAGCGCACCAGCACGGCCCCTTCGGTTTGATCTTGCAGCGAATTGGCCCCCAGGGCCTTGGCGAATTCGGCCAGATTCGCGTCGTTGCCGTCACTCGCGCCGTAAGCCATGACCTGAGCCAATGTTTGAAAACGCCGGCGCCGCAGAGAGCCCCGTATGCCGACATCTGGCAGCGAGACCGTTTCCCCCTGCCGAGGGCCATCGAGGAATTCGATCTCGATGGAATGGCTCTGTTCGTGGTCGTCTGCGTAGGTGAAATGATAACGCGTTGAGTTGAGGTCGATCCTCAGTAACTGCGTGTACGGCTTGAGCGTGTCGAGCAGCTTGATTTGCAGCGCCGACGCCACGTTGACGCTACTGAGGGAAATGATCACACAAAACAGGTGTATCAAAAGAAAGAGCGTGACGAAGGAGCGAAAGGCTTGCCCCGGAAGTTGGTCGGCGGTTGCGGTCGCCTTGTTGGGAGTGGACATTTCAGCCATGGCGGGAGTGACAAACGAAGATGAAAACCGCGTCCTTGCGTTGCGCTAATCGTCCACTTGCTTGTAGCATCGACGACCGCCAAGGGCGACGGCCAACAAACGTTCGCTAGCTGCACCTAGCGCTATGATCACTACAACGGGCCGCAACCGAGCGAGCCGCCAGATGAAGGCCAGCGGCAGGTAAATTATCATCAGCCGCGCGCCTGAAAGCCCGGTGTTTTCAAAATGCCGGGCTTTTTCGCTAACGACCGTTCGATCAATTACTGTCGTACGATGGCCTTCCAAGGCCGTCGGCTTGCTGGTTTCGACGGCCTCGGAAGGCCATCGTACAAGTAAAATCGGACCATTATTTCTCGAACGATCCTAACGACAAAAGGCCGAACCTCACATTGAGATTCGGCCTTTCTGTTTTCCAGGCAACCAAGCAGAATTTCAGGGCAAACACTGCTTCAGTTGGATTGGATACTATTTAATTAACTCAACTCAACGACGGAAGCTCACCTTACGGAAGGCAACCGGAGCGCGATCCAAGTTGATCTTGGCGGCGGCGGGGGCCGGAGGCGCATCGGCTTCGTCGTGGTGCTCATGATGCTCATGCGAGCCACAGCAGGAGACGGGCTCACAGCAAGGTGCGGGAGCACAGCAGCTGTGATGACGATGATGACGGCGACCATGGCAAGAAGAATGCCCGCCACAATGACGGCTACGACGGTGATGTCGACGGCCATGGCAACTGCTGTGGCAGTCGTTGTGGCATCCACCGCCATCACACGAGTAATCGCCGTGGCACGAGCTGCTACAGCCATGGCCGGCGACGGCCTGTTTCTCACCGCCCATGAGGGCGATGCCGACGATTGCGAAGAACACCGCAATCCCGAGTACAACAATACGATTCATCCCTAACTCCTTCAATTTGAAAAAACAAGTGTCGTCCAGGGTTTCGAAACTCTGACGCCGTCCCGAAAAAACAGTTGTTAACTGCTTTTATTTTTCTTCCGGTGAGACGGCGCCACCGAAAGAGAACACTATCTATTCACCGTAACTCCCGGTTTCCACGCCCTGAGTTGCAAAAACAAAAGAGTCACGGTAAATAAAAAAGCAAGTAACTTAGGCTGTTAGAGTAGCAAGTAACAATTGCGTGTCAAGTATCTATTGGAAGAATGAGGGTAAATGGGGTATTTAGGCGGCATTGCAGCCCGTGGCCGTTCGATGAAAAATGATAGCTCAGAATGCCGGGCGCATCAAAATTATATTACCAAATAAAAAAAGGCCCGCAGTATGCGAGCCTTGGAAAGGAATTTCGAAGCGAGGCTGCGAGAGGTTGGAGTCGTACCCAAACCCTAAACGGCCATGTTAAATTTCCGCAAGTGCTTATCTGACTTGCGTTTGCGGTGAACCTTCCGCCGAGCGTTCCGCCTGCGTCGTTGGTTCTTGCGGAGCATCTTCCCCCACTTGGCGTTTGCTGGCGACAAGGGCCGCGTCGGCCGCTTCTCTTTTGCGTTGCATGTCTTGAGGATGCTCGAAGCTGAAATACACAGGATCCTCTCCCGAAACGGCTTCGGTCGCCATTCCGGCCACTTTCCAGCCGTTTTCTTGCAGTCGCAACACCCACACCACTTCGTAGTCGACGTTTTCCCCGTTCGACGACGTGTCGGTCCAGGTGCTGTTTACATAGGCGCCATTTCCTTCGGGCAGGATTTCAGTCCGACCCACTTTGTACGACGACGAAGGCGTGCCCGGAGGTTGAATCTCCCAGCCGTTTTTGGCCAACTCCTGCCGGGCGACATCGGTCAGTAGATCGGAAGTGTGGTTTTTGTCGCCATTTCGCACCGCAGCCAGGAATTTTTCCACTACGGATTCAGCCGACTCCGCCGGCAGTGGCTTCTTCGCGGCTTGCCCCGACTCCCCTCCCACATTCGCGGTTTTCCGGCCGCCTGTGTTTTTTACGGCGGTCGAAACGCTCGCTGAATCAGAGGCGCCACAACCGATTAAACCGGCTGTAAAAACGCCAATCAGGGCGAGCTTTGTGATGACGTCCATTTGCGGGGCTCTCCATCCTAGGGTGGTGCTTGTTCAGAACTCAAGTTTTTGCGGCTGGGACGATCAAAACGGGCTGCCAATCGCCCCTTGGCTCGCACGGCCGGGAGTTTGGCACGATCTATTTATTAGGTCAATATCTTTCCGGCCTCCTCAAACCTGTTCAATAGTGAGGGGTTCGATCGCGCCTTGCAGTTTGCGATTGGCATGGCGTTTGAAGGAAGTGGGGAGAATCTCGTCGGGCGGGGCTGGAGCCGGGTTGGCGAAATGACTGCTGCCGGCGCCGGGTTTTGGTGGTCGCCGAGATTTATTTTTTATCCTTTCGCCATTTTTTCTTCCCGATGCCACCTTTTCCTCCCTATATCTTCCCTCTGTTTTTCTTCTCTGCGGCCCTTCGCGCCTTGGCGACCTAGTTTCCCGTTTTCTTCGCACAGGATGCCGGAGCGATTGCCCATCGGATACCGGCGCCGCGCCGTCAGCAACCGCCGGCTCATGGCTTGCATCCCGCCGGGATAGAGGACCTGTTGTTTATACATAAGTTTTTTTGGCGCCGGGTCTGAAGGTTATCCACGCGGCCGTATTGAGCAGGAAATTGTCAATAGTTATTTGA
>QIKY01000165.1 GCA_003233175.1 Planctomycetaceae bacterium
CAAGCCGGCGTTCTCTTTTTCTTTTGCTGCTCACATGCTTTGCGTGGGCGTTGGTGAATCCGACGAGTAGTTTGGCCGTGGGGAGTTTTCGCACATGGCGTGATAAGTCGGGTAAGTTTGAAGTGGAGGCGAAATTGGTCGAACAGAAGGACGGCAAGGCGCGCCTCCTGAAGAAAGATGGCCGCGTCATTTCGGTGCCCGTAACCGCGTTGAGCGACAACGACCAAAAGCACCTCAAGAGTCTTTCCAATCCCGCCAACCCTTTTTCCGGAGGCGAATTGCCGAAGCAGCCGGCCCCTGCCGCGTCGGGCAGCGCGACGCCGTCTCTGGGAGCGGGGCTGGAATTACCCCAGGGCGGCGCCAACGCCAAAACATTATCGGCCAATGGCCAATCTGTTTTTCTCAAAGTCGACCGGCCCATGGGGCCGTTGCCAGCCGACGCCTCCGCCGCTTCGCCGGAATTTCGCCCGTTCATTGTTCCCCTGGAGAAACTAGACGCCTACGCGCGCTGTTCGAGTCCTATTGTTATCTCGCTCGAAGGGCCGACCTACGCCGTGTCGACCCACCGCAACGGCAATGCCGTGAGTCCCGCGACCTTCGGCCGGATTTATCTGGTGCGGGCAACCGAACGCCGGCCCCAAGTGGCGCTCGATATCGACCAAACGTTGCTGCTCCTGGATCACCACATTCCTTCGGGGCGGTCGCTGGCGGTGGTCGGTCTGAGTGGCCCTTCTGATCGCGGAGGCGACCTTGTTCTGCTCGACAAACTCGCCACCGGGCAGCCTGCGGCGCTGGCGCGTTGGCGCGTGCCGGGATGGGATAAACCCGGCTTCAAACCAAAAGTGGAGTTCGCGCGTTTGCTGGATGGCGAGCGAGCACTCGTAAAAATCAACAGTGATGTTTTTGTTTGGAATCTGATCAGTGGGAAATCTGAATTCAAGATCGAGGGCGTTCGCGCGGGTGCGAAAATCGCGCTCAGCGGGTCGGGAAAATATCTTGCCGTTCCCGACACCAAGGGTTGCCGGTTGATCGATGTGGCGAAGGGGGAATTGGCCGGAAAAATCCCCTTCCCCTCCACGCTGACGCCCGCCGTTCATTTCTCTCCCGATGGCAAACAACTGGCCATGTTCGCCGGCAACCAATACGTGATCTGGGATTTCCCCCAGGCGAATGTTTCGGCCGAAGGCCTGATATCGAAACCATGCGGCGCTTTTTTTGGCTGGGTCGGAAACAAACACCTCTTGACGCAGTTGGGCGGATTGGTCGACCTCGAAATGGGGATGTCTCTTTGGTATTACGGCTTGCCGACCAACAACCAGGCGCTGACGCTCGCCAGCGGCGTGGTGGCGGTCGATAAGAACAACTTCGCCACCGTGATGTGCCTGCCAGTTCCTCATGGCCCGGTGGAAAAGGTGGCCAAACGGCTCACCGCCGACAACAGCGATTTGCTCGTCATTCGCCCCGGCGACGCCGTATCGATCGTGGTTGAGGCGGGGGATGATGTTGACAAGGCCGAAATTCGCCAGGCGTTGCAGGCGGCCGTCGAACGAGCGGGATGGAAGGTCAGCCAGAAATCACCGATTCAGGTGGTGGTCAAAATCGAACGTGGAAAAAAACAAGAGTTGCATTTTCGCACGCTGGGCCGAGGGTTCTCTCGGCAGCCGGAAACCGTCAAGATCAAGCCCTTCACGGTCAGCATCGATGTTCGTCGCGGCCAGGAAGTGCTTTGGAAAAGAAGCAACACCAACATGATCCCGATGATCGTTCACATGGAAAAAGGACAAACGCTGAAGAAAGCGCTCAAGAAATACGAAAAGGCGGACGCCTCCTACTTCAAAACCATCATGTTCCCTCCGAAAGTATTGCGGCCCGAAGTCGGCAAGAATATTGGCCGCAGCCGCATCGTGGAGGGCGCCTGGACCGATTTCTTCCCCAAAAGTTAAGGCTCCGCCAGTAAAACAGCGGCTCGATTAAAAGCCCGGCATTTCGAAAATGCCGGGCTTTTTTGGCAGGCGATCATGCGGCTATTTCGGCGGCGCGGTTTGGGCGGGGCGGCGAAATGCGTATACTGAGACGATTCCACTCTGGGAAGCCCGGCTTTTTCAAAAAGCCGGGCTTCTGGACCGAGCCTTGGTTTTCCGCCGTTCGTTTCCTCACCGTTTCCCCGTAGTTGCAGATGGCCATGCCCGCCGCCACGACCGATTATTCGAGCTATTTGGCCCGCTTCAATCTGGAATCGTTTCGCCCGGGGCAGTGTGATGTCGTGGCCGCCGTGATGAACGGCGCCGATTGTTTTTGCATCATGCCGACCGGCGGCGGGAAGAGCCTCTGTTACCAACTTCCGGCGGTCATGCGCGAAGGTTTAACACTGGTCGTTTCGCCGCTCATCGCCTTGATGAAAGATCAAGTCGACGCCCTCTCGGAGGTGGGCGTTTCGGCCACCTTCATCAACAGTTCGCTCCCGCAAGACGAGCAATGGGAGCGTCTGCGAAAAATGGCCGACGGCGCGTATGAATTGGTGTACGTGGCGCCCGAGCGTTTCCGGCACGGCGCTTTTGTCGACGCGGTGAAACGCGCCAATTTGACGTTGCTGGCGGTCGACGAAGCCCACTGCACTAGCGAATGGGGGCACGACTTTCGCCCTGACTATGCTCGGCTGGGCGAATTTCGCCGGCGGCTGGGCAGTCCTCAAACGATCGCCCTCACCGCCACCGCGACGCCCGCCGTACGAGAAGACGTGGCGAAGATCTTGCAGCTTCGCGACCCTGAAATTTTCGTGACCGGCTTCACGCGGCCGAACCTCCGATTCGAAGCACATTTGCCGCGTGGGCATCAACAAAAGAAAAAGATGCTGCATCGCGTGCTGGGGGAAATCGAGGGTGCGGGAATCATCTACGCCGCCACGCGGAAACGTTGCGAGGAAGTTTGTGAATTCGTAGCGGAGGAATGCGGAAGGAGCGTGGGCATTTACCACGGCGGCATGGCGCCCGACGCCCGACGCCAAGCCCAAGATAAGTTCATGGAGGGAAAAACCGAAGTAATCGTGGCCACGAACGCCTTCGGCATGGGGATCGACAAATCAGACCTGCGGTTCGTGGTCCATTACAACGCCCCCGGAACCTTGGAAGCCTACTACCAGGAAGCGGGCCGCGCCGGGCGCGATGGCCTGCCGGCGCGCTGTGTCATGCTGTACGGAGAAGACGACCGCTACATCCAGGAATTTTTCATCGATAGCTCGCACCCGCCGCGTGAAACGATCGCCCGGGTTTATGAATTCCTGCGCGGTTTCGATTGTGACCCGATCGAGGTCACGCAGCAGGAGGTCAAGGAACAGTTGGGAATTTCCACCGGCATGGAATCGATCGGCGCCTGTGAAAAAATTCTCGAAGCCAACGGCGCCTTGGTGCGGCTCGACTCCCGGCAGAATGTTGCGGCGCTGTTGATCGAAAGCGACCTCCCCACCTTGGTCGACCTCCTGCCCAAGCAAGCCAAGGTGCAACGGCAAATTCTCCGCGCGGCGGAAAACCTCGTCGGCGCACGCCGGAATGAACGCGTGTTTTTCCAACCCGAACAGTTGGCCGGCAAACTCGACATGACTAAGGAAGGCGTCAATCGTGGCTTGCGAAAGCTCAACAAACTCAAAGCCTTCGATTACATCCCGCCGTTTCGCGGCCGCGCGCTGCATCTGCTCACCCCCGAAACGCCCTTCTCCAAGCTGGAAATCGATTTCCAGGCCTTGGAAACCCGCCGCCGGCACGAACTGCAAAAATTGGAAAATGTCGTCCTTTTTTCGCGCTCCTCGAAATGCCGGCAGGCCGTGATCGCCGAATATTTTGGAGACCCGAATTCCGGCGCCTGCGGCTGTTGTGATAATTGCGAAGGGAGCATTCGAGAGGCGACGCCCAATCAAACGGTCAACGTGAGCGAGGAATTAACGCACGCGGTCCGCGTGGCGCTGAGTGGCGTGGCGCGCGCCAGCGGACGTTTCGGCAAGCAGGTGGTCGCCCAGATGTTGGCCGGCTCCAAGGCCGCCCGGATGAAAAAATGGAAACTCGATCGGCTCAGCACTTTTGGGCTGCTCAGCGAGTGGCGGCTTCCGGAAGTCGTGGCATTGCTCGACGCCCTGATTCACGCCCGGCATATCGAGCAGGTTGATATCGACCGCTACCGCCCCGTGGTTCGCCTGACCGAGCGCGGCGCCGAAGTGATGCGCGGCGTTCGACCGGTCGACGCCCAATTGGAAATCCCCTTCGAATTACTGGAACGTTTTTCCGGCCCTCAAAAGACAGAGCCACCGTCGCCAAGCGGCGTCGAGCCACCGTCGCCAAGCGGTACTGAGCGCCAACCGGCTGCAATGGGCGAACGGAACGTCAACACGGCGGAAAAATCGGCGCCGTCCGACACACAAAAGAATGCACAGGCAACGCCGGCAACGCGTCCTCGCCATTATTGGACATGGCGATTATTATCGGCCGGCTTCACTCTTTCGGAGTGCATGCATTTACAAAACGGCAGCGAAGAGGAAATCTTGCAAGAAGCGAGGCGGGCGCACGCCGAAGGCATGCGTATCGAGTTGGAGTGGTTGTTTTCCACCTCCCAACTGGCGGCACTGGAGCGATATTTCCATGCCGGGCAAACCGACGACGCTGAAAAAGAACTGCCTCCAACCATCAGCAGCGAACACTGCAAGTTGTTTGAGGTTTTGCAGTGACGGCGGGCAACGCCGCAGGGTTCGGGCGCCTTTGATTTCTTTTCCTGGAGGGATAAAAGCATTTAGTTGTTTCCAGCGTCAAACTTCCTATAATCGAGGTCGCGCCATGGAAGGCGTTTCGCAAAGCAGTTTCACATTACCAAGTGACAGCAATGGGGTGATTCGCATGAGAGACCCAGCCAACGAGTCGGGCAATTCCACGGGAGGCGGTTCTTCAGGAACCCGTTCTTCAGAAAACAGTTCGTCGGGGTTTAGTCGCCGGGCGTTTCTGCGCGGCTCCAGCGCCGCGGCGGCCGCCGCGGCGATGGTCGCACGGCCGGAAACAGCCTCCGCTCAAAAAGCGAACCAAGGCGCGGAGGTGGTGAGCGGTTTCAAAACGATCACGCTCAGCGTGAATGTGCAAAAACACCAAGTCAACGTCGAGCCTCGCACCACGCTGCTGGAAGTGTTGCGTTACCAACTCGACCTCACCGGCGCCAAGCCGGTCAGCCAAGATGGCAGTAGCGGCGCCAGTACGGTATTGATCGACGGCAGGCCGGTGATGGCCTCCACCACGCTGGCCATCGCCTGCGAAGGCAAGCAGATTCAAACCGTGGAAAGCTTCGGCGGCGCCCAGCCCGATTCGGCGCCGGTGGCGTTTGTCCAGCACGACGCCCAGCAATGCGGCTTCTGCACGCCCGGCTTCGTGGTGGCCGCGCGAGCCTTTCTCGATAAACACCCCCACGCCACTGAAGAAGAAATTCGCCAGGGCCTCAACGGCAACATTTGCCGCTGCGGCACCTACGCCAACGTCATTCAAGCCGTACTGTCGGCAACGAAAGGAGGCTGATCATGGCGGACATTCAATACACTTGGCCGTCGAAGGAAAAGGCCTCGGTTCTCGGGCATTCCGTGTTGCGGCTCGACGGCTTGGAGAAATCAGTCGGCGCGGCCAAATACACCTACGACATCAACCTGAAAAATCAGCTCATCGCGCAGGCGCTTGGCTCGCCCTATGGCCATTGCAAAATTAAGTCGATCGACATTGCTCCGGCCATGAAAGTGAAAGGCGTGGTGCATGTCGAACTGCTGCGCAAGGCGGGCGATGAACTCCAGTGGAACGGCGAGTTGATCGCGATGGTGGCGGCCGAAAGCGAAGGCGCCGCTGGCGAAGGCGTGGCGGCGTTGAAGGTCGACTACGAAGTTCTGCCGTCGTTCACGCACGACGAAAACCTCGAAGAGGCCAAAAAACGAAAGCTCACCACGAAGGCCGGCGGCAAGGTCGAACTACAAAACGAACCCGGCGACGATGACGACGAAGAAGAATTTGAAGCGGCCGAAATCGAGCGGCTGTTCAAGGAGTCGGTGCATGTGGTTGAAGGTTATTACGGAGTCGACGCCATCGCCCACTGCTGCCTGGAGCCGCACGGCTCGACGGTCGAATGGGATGGCGACAAACTCAAAGCCTACCATTCCACGCAGAACGTTTCCGGAACCGATGAAGGTTTCGCCACGGCGTTGAACATCACTTCAGACGACGTCGAAGTGGAATGCAATTTCATTGGCGGCGGCTTCGGCAGTAAATTCGCCGCCGATTATTGGAGCGTCGCCGCGGCGCGGGTTTCCAAGGAAACCGGGCGGCCGGTCAAGTTCATGCTCTCGCGAGATCAGGAACTGAAAATCGCCGGCAATCGTCCTTCGGGATATATCAACGTGCGGCTCGGCGCCGACAAAAACGGCGTCGTCCAAATTTGGGATTCGCACCATTGGGGCACCGCCGGCACGAAAGGCCGGGGCGTCAGCCAGAGTGTGATTCCCTACGTGTTCCGTCCCAAAAACTTTCGCCGCCTCGCGACCGGCGTGAAGACAAACACCGTTGGCTCGCGCGCCTGGCGGGCGCCGAACCATCCTCAAGCTTGCGCCATGACGCAAACGGCTTATGACGACTTGGCCGCCAAAATGGGCGTCAGCAGTTACGACATTTTCCTGCGGAACCTCGAGAACATTTCCTCTCGCCAAACGGCGGACGTCTACCGCCGGGAATTGGAAATCGCGGCCAAGCTGATGGACTGGAAAGCCAAGTGGCATCCTCACGGCAAGGGCGAAGCCCAGGGTTCGATTGTCGAAGGAATGGGCATCGCGTTGCATGAATGGGGCGGCGTGGCGAACAATTCCTCCGCTACGATTCGCATCCATCCTGACGGCGGCGTGGAATCGTTCTGCGGCACCCAGGAACTGGGCACCGGAACGCGAACGGCCTGCGCGATGGTGGTGGCCGAAACCTTCGGCCTCGCGCCGACCGATATCAAGGTTCACATCGGCAATTCCAAACTGCCGGTGAGCGGCGCCTCCGGCGGCAGCACCACGATTGGCGCCATTAGCGAATCGCACCGGCGGGCGAGCCTCAACGCGTTGGCGAAGTTGTTTGAGTCGGTGGCCGGAAAACTTTCGGCCAAGGCCGAGCAACTCGAAGCGGTAGGCGGCGTGATTCGCGTGCAAGGCGATCCTGCCAAGAGCATTGGCTGGCGCGAGGCGTGTGGTTCGCTGGGCTTGAAGCCGCTGGAAGCCAGCGCCAGCCACAAGCGGGGCGATAAATCGTCGCTTTCGTCGGAGGGCGTGGGCGGCGTGCAAATGGCGCACGTGGCGGTCGACCGGGAAACCGGCGTCGTGAGAATGAAGAAGTATGTCGCCGTGCAAGACATGGGTTTGGTCGTCAACCCCGTGACTGCGGAAAGCCAGATTTACGGCGCCGTGATCATGGGCATCTCTTACGCCTTGTACGAACATCGTTTGACCGACCCGGCCACGGGCGCCTTTATCAATTCCGAAATGGCCGACTACAAACTCCCCCGCATCGGCGATATCGGCGAGATTGTGGTCGAGCTGTTCGAACCCGAAGACCAACGCCAACGCGGCGTGATTGGCCTGGGCGAACCGCCCGTGATCAGCCCCGGCGCGGCAATTTCCAATGCCGTGGCGAACGCCTTGGGTGTTCGCGTGCCGGTGCTGCCTCTTATTCCAGAACGTGTTCTTGACGCCCTCAAAGCAGGGAAGGCCTAGTCCTATGAAAGCATTTGATTACGCGGCCCCGCGCACTGAAAGCCAGGTGGTCGACCTCCTTTCGCCGCAGGCGGGGCACACTGAAATTATCGCCGGCGGCACCGACCTCATGGGCCTCATGCGGAGTATGGTGGTCAGGCCCGACCGGGTCGTGAACATCATGGAGGTGGAATCGCTGCGCGAGTTGGGGCCCGACGACCAAGGCGCCATTCGCATCGGAGCGGCGGTGCATCTCGACGAACTGCTGAGCATCCCGTATTTGGAGAACTACCCCGCCCTGGGGCAGGCCCTACGCGGCATGAACAGCATGCAGCTCCAAGCCCAAGGCACCGTCGGCGGCGATATTTGCGTGCAGCCGCGCTGTTGGTTTTATCGCAGCGGGTTGTCTTCGCTGGTCGACGCTCAAGGCGTGATCGAACAAGGCGACCACCGCAACCACGCTATTTTCGGCAATGCCGGTCCGGCGAAGTTTGTTTCTGGTTCGCGTTTGGCGCCGGCGCTCATCGCCTTGGAAGCCGAAGTGCGGCTGCTGGGTCCCCAGCCCGACGAACAACGTTGGATTCCCCTGGCCGACCTGTACCGTATTCCCCGGCTTCAAGGGCAACGCCACACGACGCTCGAAGCGGGGCAATTTGTCACGCACATTCGCCTGCCGGCGGTTGATCTGGCTCAAGGCGGCGCCACCAGCGGTGCGTATGAAGTTCGGCATGGCGAAGGGCCCGATTATCCGCTGGCTGCGGCTGCGGTGAAGCTCTCGTTCAGCGGTTCAACGAATGGCGTCGCGACTATCAGCGATGCGCGCGTCGTGCTGGGGCAAGTGGCGCCCACGCCCTGGTTTTCCGAAGAAGCCCGGCGAGCGCTTATCGGTCGCGTGGTAACGCCGCAAATCGCCGAGGAAGCGGGCGAGGCGGCCGTATTACGGGCCACGCCCCTGGCAAGAAATCGGGCCAAGGTCCAGCATGCCAAGGTCGCCGTGAAACGCGCCGTGCTGTTGGCGGCGGGTCTGGAAACGGGAGGGTTTTAACCTAGCGGCGATAACGCGAGCGTGTTGTCGCTATCGCGTTTAGAAGTTACCGATATTCAAGCCACGATATCCAAGCACTCTATTCAAACAAGAGGCGAAAAATGGCCTATCAAAGATATTTTGAAGACGAAGCCCGCGCTGACCAACCGGCGTGCATTCACTTGCGCAGCAAGAGTATGTATGTGACGGGCGAAATGAAACCCAACCACCCTGACGAAAACTGCGAGATCCACTGCTGGTGTAATCAGAGCCAGCACATTCTCGGGCCCGACCAACAAGATGTCGACCGCACGCTCTGCATTATCGGCCGCGACTGTTTTCGTGAAACCCGCTAGCCAGTTTGGCGCCCGCAGCCCCGCTGAGTCGTACGATTCACCGGGGCTTTTTTTGGGTTCTTCGCCAATATCGGTTCCTCACCGATTTTAATGGCTAATTGCAGTCCGCTTCACTTAGTACCGTTCGAGAAATAATTGACTGGTTTTCATGGGCAAGGAAGATCCGAATTTATCAATAGTTATTTTTCATTTTTCATTTTTCATTGAAGAAGGAAAAACAAGGATGCAAGGCAAACCGATGGCCAATGACAAATGAAAAATAACTATTGACAAATGACTTGCCCAATTCCCGGGGCGACACTAAATTCCCGAACGGTTC
>QIKY01000164.1 GCA_003233175.1 Planctomycetaceae bacterium
CTGACCCATCGCCGCGGCCAAGCCACCGTCCGCCGCCCGCAAAAATCACTCGCCACCGCCGCCTAAACCCTGCAAAAGCTGACATGCACCCGCGCGCGACCGCGACGCGCGACGATATCTCGCGGCAAACGCATCGCGGAATCTGCGGCAGCCCCCCCATAATGAACGACGTCGGACCCCGAATAGTGGCTGCTTTTGCCGCCGTGCCGATGTAAAAACCAAAATATTTTAACTAATTTGAAAAAATACAGGTTGTAATCTTGAACTGACATTCAATAATGCCGATACTTGTGGTATGAATCGAGGACGCCCCAGACAATTTGACGAACAACAGGCTCTCGCCGCCGCGATGGAGGTTTTTTGGCGGCGAGGATTTGAAGGCGCCTCGTGCGATGAATTGCTGTCGGCAATGGATATGAATTCAGGTAGCATGTACGCCGCCTTTGGAGACAAGCAAACCCTGTTTGACCGAGCCTTTGATCTGTATTGCGAGACCATGTTCAAGCAAGGAATTGGAGTGCTCGACGGACCGGGAACGCCGCTGGAAAACGTGCGGAGTTTAGTGGAGTGCTGGGGTGAGTTTATGTCGCAGCCCAACTGCAAGGGATGCTTCATCCAGAATACGTTGATCGAATTCGGCAAAAATCAAGATGGCGTGGCAAAACTCGCCCGCCAACTTTTGAAACGGTTGCAAACCATGCTGGAATCCAAACTCACCGAAGCCGCCGAAGCAGGGGAGTTGTCGCCTGGAGCGGACCCAATCGCGCTGGCGGCTTTTTTGGTGAATACGGTCAGCGGGTTAAACGTCATGGCGCGAACCGGCGCCGATCAAAAAACCATTCGCGGCGCTGTTGATTCTACTCTGTTACTGCTGCGCTGATCCTCTTTTTTTTGCCTATTTATTGAACTGACTTTCAAAATTACACGTTTAATTATTGAACCATGATTCAATTACGATCCGACGCCAACCGAATGCCGGCCAGATTGTCGTTGCGCCGTCTGCCGCAAGCTTTGGCCGTTTTGCTGGCTCTGTTGGTGGTCGCAACTCCCGGCTTAGTTGCGGCGGAAGATCTGTTCGACCCGTATGGCGCGCCGATGATCTCGCTGCCCTCGGTGTTGCCCGCATCCGACAATGCTCCCTTGCAGAGAACCGCCGTTGCTGCCAGAGAACATGACGATTTTCCAGGACCGCCGGTGGGCGTTCTCCCGGCATCTTCCGACTGGGAGTGGCATGTGCGCCCGACCGGGTTCATCTACCACACGTATTGGGCGAACGCGCAGGAACCGAGAATGTCGACACAGTTGGTCGACGAAACCGACAACGGTCCGCTGGCAGATTCCATGCTTGGCGGTCGGTTGGGATTGATTCGGTACGGTCCTCGTGACCGCGCCGAGGGTTTTCAGCTCGACATTCTGGTCGGCGCGTCATTACGCCAAGACCCCGACCAAGGCTTGGACGTTGTCTCGACCGACTTTCGCGTCGACATTCCATTCACTTACGGCATCGGTCCGCATCGTTTTAAGTTTGGCTACTACCACGTCAGCTCCCACACCGGCGACGAATTCCTGCTGAAGAACCCATCGCATGTGCGGCTGAACTTTTATCGCGACGTTTTGGTGCTCGGCTATTCCTACTACGCCACGCCCAAGATTCGGCTCTACACGGAAGCCGGCTGGGCCTTCGCTTCGGAGTTTTCCGAACCCTGGGAATTTCAATTTGGGCTCGACTACGGACCCGCCGGACCAACAGGTGGCCGCGGGGCGCCGTTCTTCGCGGTCAACGTGCATCTTCGCCAAGAACTCGATTTCAGCGGCAACCTCGCCGTGCAAGCCGGTTGGGCTTGGCGCGGCAGGCAGCCGGGCGACGGAACCTTACGCACCGGGCTTTACTACTACAACGGCGGCAGTCCTCAGTTTTCGTTCTTCCGCGAAAATGAACAACAGACCGGCTGGGGCCTTTGGTACGACTTTTAGTTTTAGTAGGACGGCGCTGTCCAACAGAAGATGTCCAAATGGTTGGGCGGCGTCGTTTTTTTGAGTGGTAAGACGAATAGCGAAGATTCATTTTTCATCGATACGTTTATTTCGGGAGTAGAAACATGATGGGTAGAAACGTGATGGCGAGAAACCTGCAATTCGGCAATCTCGACGATATCGTCGCGCAGCTCGATTTGCTCACACAGCTCGGCTACGACCAGCAAGGTCGTTGGTCGTTGGGTCAGAACTGCAATCATTTGGCGACGCTCATGGAGTTTTCGCAACGCTTCGGCCGCACGCGTTTCGGCGCGCTGCTGGAACGAATTCGAGTGCCGGTTCTCGTGATGCACTTCGCCCGCACCGTCACGGCGCTCCGCTTGCGTTTGCCCACGCTGCCGATGGCCCGACAAACCCAACCCGTTGCCGACGCAGACGGCGTCGAGCGGCTCAAACAAGCGATCGCGCAACAACGCTGCCGGGTTGGAGCGGGGGCCTGCACAACCTTTCAACTTTGGCACTGCGGCCATCATCTTGGTTTCCTCTCGCCGCAAGTCGAACAGGCGGCCAAGCCGGAAACCGATAAAACGCCTCACGCCGAAGAGCAGGCAACACCCGTGTTCCATCCGGAGTTTTCGCGGCGCGTGGCGCCGGAATAAGTAACCGCGTAAAACACCAGTTTGGTACTTCCAAGTTGGGCCAAATTCTGTTGTTTGTCGTCAGAGGAATACCCCGCAGGGGTTTTATTTCAAAGCCCAGGGTCAGCGGCAACGCCGCGCCACCCTGGGATTTCAATGGTCAGGATGGGATGAACCCCACAGGGGTTCCACACCGTGAAAAGCGCACCTTTGATCAATAAATCGACGCGTTGTACAACCCCTGCGGGGTTGGGTTTACGTTCGCCATCACCCCCACGTGCGCTCACTACGTTTGCGACGTGGGGCTTTGGAATACAACGCCTTCGGCGTAAACGGCGTATGCCGCCCAACGTTGGACCGTCCAATTTTGAACTACTGAAATTGTTATGACGCCTTGGTCTTCTAGTCTTCTCTTTTTTCAAACGAAAAGGTACGCAGTATGAAAACGATTGATTACATCCGCATGAGTCTCGAAACCAGCAAGGCATTCACGTTTGGCCTGCTCGACGACATGAAAGATTCGCCTCTCACCCAGCCCACCGCCACGGGCGGGAATCATCCGTTGTGGATTCTCGGCCATTTGACGTATGCCGAAGCCAACATCGTGAATCACATCATTCTGGGAAAAGAGAACCCGTTGATCGGTTGGAAGGAAATGTTCGGCGCCGGTCGGGAGCCGACGACCGAAGCAAACGACTATCTTCCCTGGGACGAAGTTCGCCCGAAGTTCGACGAAGTTCGCACGCAAACCATGAGCTTGTTGGACGGCCTCTCGGAGGAAGATCTCGACGCGCCCAGTAAAAACTGCCCGCCGGAGCGCGACGCATTCTTTGGCAAGGTGGGGCAATGTTTTCTCGTGCTCACGTTGCATCCGATGATGCACTACGGTCAGATTGCCGACTCGCGCCGCGTGCTGGGCCGCAAGCCGTTGGCGGGCTGAGGGAGTGTGGAGAAACTACGACCTGGTTCAGAAGCCCGGCTTTTTCAAAAAGCCGGGCTTCTCGGGCCGCTAGGTCGGGATTCAGTCGTTCCGCGCTTTCCAGGTATTGGCCATCGAATGCCGCGTCCTTTTCGTCCGACGCGAAATATTTCGCCCTTTCTCAAACAGGAGTTCGCAACGTGACCAAGCAACAACCGCAACGCCGCACGCTCCGGTTTGATGAATGGGCCGATGTTTTGGCCGACATTGAGGCGCTGCAATCGCATGGCTACGACCGCGCGCGTCGTGGAAATCTGAGCCTGGACCAAATCTGTAATCACTTGGCGATTGTCATGGAAGGCGCCTTGGATGGCTTTCCCAAAGCGATGCCGTGGCCAATGAGAAAACTGCTCCGGTTGCTTTTTTTGAAAGGGATGATGCGGCACAAACAGCTAGGGCTGCGTTTCCCCGCGCCTCCGTTCGCCAGCCCTACGGCGCCGGTCGATGAAGGTGTTGGCGCCGAGCGTTTGCGAGCGGCAATCAAACGCTTCAGCGCACCGGGCGCATCGTACGTGATGCATTTGGCGTTCGGAAACCTGACCCCGGAGCAGTGGAATCATCAACAACTTTGGCATTGCGAGCATCACCTCAGCTACCTTATTCCAAGGGGCTGCTGAAAATCACTCGAAGTTACAGAGCCTCCAACCGGCCTTTTATTCCTAGAACTCAAAGGATATCCGATGACGACCTTTACCGTCCACACCCACGATACCGCTCCCGAAGACGCCCGCGAAGTATTGAAGAAGGTTGAAAGCAACTATGGCTTCATTCCCAATTTGTTGGGCGTGTTGGCCGAAGCGCCGGTTGCCGCCGAGGCTTATTTGAGCCTGATCGACCTTTGCCGCCGCTCCAGTTTGACGCCCACCGAAAGGCACGTCGTTTGGTTTGCGATCAACTACGAACACGAATGCAATTACTGCATGGCCGCCCATACCGCGCTGGCCAACATGGAGGATATCGCCGACGATGTGGTCGAAGCCACGCGAAACGGCGCGCCGTATAGCGACCAACGCTTGCAGGAGTTGCGAGAATTCACGCAAGAGGTGGTGTTGGAGCGGGGCGTTGTGTCGCCCCGGCGGGTCGAACAGTTCATCGCGGCGGGTTACACCAAGCGAAATGTGTTGGAGCTGCTCACGGCGGTGGCCTCGAAAGTCCTTTCGAACTACGCAAACCACATCGCCAAGACGCCTCTCGACGAAGCGTTTTCCGCGTGTGCTTGGAAAAAGCCGAGCGAAGTTTCCACCTTGGAGAATTGAGCAAG
>QIKY01000339.1 GCA_003233175.1 Planctomycetaceae bacterium
CCGATTTCAAGACCCTCGAAATGGAATGGCGGATGAAACAGACCGAGGCGGGCGTCGAGGTTCATTATAAGTTTTTTGCGTACGCTCCCGAGGCGTACGGCGAAAACAGCGCGAACCGCCAACTGATAGCCAAGCGAATTGCTATCAGCAGCGATTCGAAAACGAAAGAGCGGTTACGAGAATTTGGCACGGAAAAAAGAATTGAAACGGCCCAACTGCGAGTCGATGAGGCGAAGAAAGCGAAAGGAGAGGCCGAATCGGCGCTCCGAGAGCATGCGGGAGTGAAGCCGAAAGAACCAGACCCCGCCAAGGTATCGGCGCACGAACAATGGTTGCTGGATATCAACCAATGGAGGGAGCAGGCGCAGGAGATCAACTTAAAAGGCCAGACCGCCGCAAAAAGACTCGCCGCTTGGCATGTGCGATTGCGAGTGGCTCAAAACACGCCCCCTTGGAAGGAACACGTGGAGAAAACGCTCGACGCCATCTGTGCCGAAACGAAGGTGAATCTTCTTTTCGCTCTGGATTTGAAACCCGGAGTACGTGTGGTTTTAGCCCGGTCGGTGGAAACTTCCCAGCAAACAACAGCCCCCGAGCCGCTGCCGTTTGCCGGAGAAGAAACAGCCGGGGAGAAAACAGGGCCTCGCGCCGTCGAGGAGGCGGAGCCGGTGGGAGTGAAATTGTAGAGTACCCTCTGGTCGAATAGCTCTTTACGGCGCCGCCGGAAATAAAAGGCATGTCAGATTACGAACAAATTGTGGTGGGAATTCAAACCATCTTGGCTTCCGCCGCCGCCGTTTCTCCTGAATCGTTGGAGGAATTCCGCCAGCCCTACGTCGACGCCGTGGTGGATGTCAACGAACGCCTGCGCGAGTGTGACAACCTACTACAGAAAGGGCTGCGTTCGGAGGCCATTCAACTCTGCGACGGTGAAAGCGACTTGCTCGACGCCGTGCGCGTGCTCGATTTTCCCGAACGCGATGTTTGGGCCGAATTCGTGCGGCAATTTCGCCTGCCGGCGCCGCCGCAGTTGCTGATCGATATCGCCGCCGATTTGAACGAGGCGTACGACCTCGAACAGCCGCTCTCCCGTTTGATGCGCGCCCACCGTTTGCACGCCTTGGCCGGAAGTTCGTTGCACCAGCGGATCGAGGTCATGCGGAAACTTTCCGAAGCCGACGCCGGGAATCCGCTGTGGGCGGCGGACCTGCGTGAATTTGAAATAGCGCGTCTGGAACAACTTCCCCCTGAAATCGAGGCGGCGAAGTCGGCGGGGAATCTTCAAGTCGTGGCGGCTTTGGAGAAGGAAGTGCGCGCCGGGCACTGGCTGGAAACTCCGCCGGAGACGTTGGTCAAGAAAGCGGCTGGCGCGCATACCCGACTTCGCCAAGAGAAAGCTTGCAGCGAACTTGTGAAAATCGAGGTAGCGCTCAACGCCGCCTGGACAGATTTCGATGTGCCGGAGGGGCGCCGCTGGCGAGCCCAGTGGAAATCTCGTCTGACCTTGGCCGGACTCCCCAGCAGCGACCCACTGCTGGAGCGAGCGGCGCCCGCGTTGGAATGGCTCGACGATCAAGACCAGCAAGAGCAAGATCAGGCCGAGCACGCCGCCGCTATTGCCGGTTTGGAACGCGCGCTCGACGAAAACGCGCCACGCGAGCAGTTAGAGCGGTTGTACCACGCGGCGGCGCGGTTCGAGGAGTGGGGCGTTTCTGAAACTCTCGAACGCCGCTTGAGCGAACGGCTGCGCTACCTCGAAGAAAAAGAGAAGCGGCAGCGCCGCTTGGTCGTCATTGGCGTGTTGGCGGTCATGCTTTTGGCCGCCGGCGCCACGGGCGCGGGCGTCTACTTCCAGACGCGATCCGCCACGGTGGCCAAGCACGTAGCCACGCTGGAAAATCGTATCGCGGGCAAACACTTCGCCGAAGCCGGCCGTTATGCAAATGATTTGAAAGCATCAAACCTCGCCGCTTACCAATCGCCCGATTTTCAAGCAGCGCTCTCGGAATTGAGGCAACTGCAAACGGCCGAGGAATCGCGGAGGCAACGGTTCGACGCCGCGCTCGCCCAAGCCGAACAATGGCTCGACGAAGGCGCCGTGGCCTCCGTTCAAGACGCCATCCTGCTTCTGAACAAAACAAAAAAGGAACTCGCCAACGGCGACGACGAACTGCGCGATATCGAATCGTTGGAGGGACGCCTCCGCTCCAAACTGAATGAACTCGATGCGACCGAGGAAACTCAAATCCGCGAACGGCTGCTCGACCTTGCCCGGCGTTCCGATTTGGCCGATCCTACCGACCAACGCGCTCTGGCCAAGCTATTGCAGGAAGCCAAGCTATTGCTGAACCGCAGCCGAAAATATCCCGAACTGCGCGACATGGCGCAAGGCATGCGCAACAACATCGAGGGCATGGAGGAGCGCCGTCAAGAGCTACTGCGCATCGAAGCGGCGCTACAAAAAGTGACGGCCAGCCTCGGCAACCACGATCGGTATGTGGCCGCGTTGCGCGCCTTCGCGAACGAATTTCCAGGCACGTCTCGCGCCAATGCGTTCGATCAGATTTTGGCCGCCGAAACGAATCTGTGGCAAGGATACAGCCGCTGGCTGGCGCTGGTCGGCGAATTGACGCGACAACCCGTGACCGAACAAACCTCCGCCGCAGCCGCCGCTCTAGTGCGTAAAGCGGCTGAGTTGGAGGAGCAATTCGGTCGCTTCCCGCTGAATAACACGCTCGATACGCTTCTCGACTATTTGAAAACTGTGGCCCAACGCAGCGGCGAATCTGGCGTTGGCGAATCTGGCGTTGGCATCGTCGACGAAATTCGCGGAATCTTGGAAAAAACGCAAATCCGAGATCTCTACGTCGTCTACACCGGCGGCAGAAAATATTACACCCGCAAAGAACCGCGAATCACGAACAACATCGTTGTGTTCGAGGCGGTCACGGATACGAAGCTTGTCAAAACCAAGGAGTATCGCCTGCCCAAAACAGCCATCAGCGCGGAGCAGCCACGCTCCCGAGTGCGTGTGAAAGAGTTCAATTGGCAATCTCCCCAACAAACTTTCCGCGCGCTCATGACCGACAACCTCGACGACCTCGAATCTCGAAAGACCTCCTGGGAAAAGACCTTCGCCCTGGCGCTCTGGACCTTGACCACCGACATGGGCGAGAAGAATCCTAGTTTCAAAATGGATCCTTTATTGAAGATCCAGCTGGCGGCCGTATTGCTCAAAAAAGGCTGCCGCGGCAGCGCCGTGTTGGCCAAAATATTCGGCCCCGATTTGGCGGAATTGGAGAAAGGCCGCTTCAACGACGCCGCCAATTGGTTTAATCCTGAAGATCAAGCCGGCCGCGTGGCGAGCGAGCAGGCGCAGGTGATCATGAACAAACTTACCGTTCTCACGCAGCCGGCCAAGGGTGTTGCGGCGGAAATCAACCGTGGGTTGGCGGCGCTTGCATCGCCGAATTTCGGCCCTCGCTACCAATGGGTTGGCTGGCTCCGACGCGACACCCGCGACCAATGGCGTTGCCCCGTCTCGGCGCCGCCCGCTCAAGGCGCGACGGCCTACCTGCTCCTCAACGCCGGTGGCGATGAAGGCGGCGATGAAGGCGGTATGGGGCGGTTCACGCCGATCGGAACGTTTTCCGGCAGCCGTTTGAATCTGGCGCCCGACGCCAGCGGCTCGCTTAAGGAAGGCCGTATCGTGTATATTGAACAGTTGCGTTGAACCGTTGTAGGACGAAATTGTGTCAAACCAAACCGCGTGAGGTGTATCCGGTTGTCTGAGCAGTACCACATACGTCTCAAAGGGCAGGTGCAGGGCCCTTTTTCGGTTGAGGAATTGCACGACCTGGCCAAGCGAGGCCGTTTTAGTCGACTGCACCAAGTGTCGACCGATGGCGTCGCTTGGGAAAGGGCGACCAAACACCCTCAACTCTTCCCGACGCTCGCCATGCAGATGCCGCAAGCCCAACTCCCCCCCGCCGGCGACCTTCATCTTGCCGAGCCGGAGGTAGCGGGAGCGCCGTCGGCGGGTGTTTCAGACGCCGCCTTGCAGAAACAGCAACACGCCGGCTTGGCGGCGCACGAGCAAACCGCCTCGCACCAGAAAACAGCGGCGGCGGATGCAATGTGGTATTACACCCAAGGCGCCGAAGAGGCCGGGCCGGTCCTCATGGCCGACCTCCAACAACTACTGGCCGCCGGAAAGCTTTCCGCCCACGACATGCTCTGGACCGACAGCATGGCGGATTGGGTCGAAGCGAACACCATTGCTGAACTGTTCCCGCCGGCGTCGGCGAACCCTGCTTCGTTTGCGGGCGGGGCGTCTGACAAATCTAAAATGGCCACGACCAGCCTGGTGTTATCGATTTTAGGATTTTTCTGTATTCCGTTTTTCGGTTCTTTGGGCGGCGTCGTTTGCGGTCATTTGGCGAGAAACGAAATACGCGCCAGCGGCAACACGCTCGGCGGGAGCGGCAGCGCGTTAACGGGGCTGATTTTGGGCTATCTGGGCTTGGCGTCGCTTTTGTTGGTGATCGTTATCTCGATCATCGTGATACTCGTGAGTTCGAGTTGAGTTTGGCGACTGGCCGCCGTTCGGCCAGATTGAGTAATGTTCTTATATAAGGCGAGCGGCAGATGAAAATTCACCTAATACAAGCACGAAGCGCAAGCGAGTGAATCAGCAAACGGTCATTCCCGCGCAGGCGGGAACCCGTTGTTTATGCATAAGTTTTTTTGGCGCCGGGTTTGAAGGTTATCCACGCGGCCGTATTGAGCAGGAAATTGTCAATAGTTATTTGACAATAGTCATTTGTCATCGGAAGGAGTGAGAGCAGAAA
>QIKY01000058.1 GCA_003233175.1 Planctomycetaceae bacterium
ACAGGGCTTGGTCGCTGACAAGCAGCGACAGGGTTTGCCAGCTTCGCTGGGCAAACAAAAAAGCCCGGCATTTTCGAAATGCCGGGCTTTTTTGGGCGACAACCGCTCACTTTTTCTTTATAGAAGAGCAACGTTTTATGCGTCGGCGTATTCGGCGCCAAAGAATTCCTTGCTGCTAACGGGATCGGGCTTGATGGTGCGGGCGCCTTCATGCCAATCGGCGGGGCAAACCTCGCCGTTGGTTTCAAAGTATTGCAACGCCTTGACCATGCGGAGGGCTTCGTCGACGCTGCGGCCCAGCGGCAAATCGTTCACCACCTGATGCCGCACGACGCCCTGCTTGTCGATCAAAAACAAACCGCGCAGCGCGATTCCCGCATCGAGCAGAACGTCGTAATCTCGCGAGATATCCTTGTTCAGGTCGGCCACCAGGGGGTAGGCCACGGCGCCGATGCCGCCCTCCGAACGAGGCGTGTTTCGCCAGGCTAGGTGAGAAAAATGGCTGTCGATCGAAACGCCCAGCACCTGCACGTCGAGCGCGGCGAATTCCGCATTTCGCTCGGAAAAAGCGATGATTTCCGTGGGACAAACGAACGTGAAATCGAGTGGGTAGAAGTACAGCAAGACATACTTGCCTTGGTAGTCGGAGAGGCTGATTTCCTGGAACGATCCATCAGCCATGACGGCGGTGGCTTTGAAGTCTGGCGCCGATTTGGTAACGAGCACACCCATGCGTTGAATTCCTTAGGGTTTGAACACTGGTATTGATTGGACGGAACTTCAATTATCAGCTTCCGCCGCGCTACTGCAAGGAGTGGCCCGAATTCTGTTACGGTTGGATGCGGGAACGCATTTTTTAGGCGGCGAATGCTGTCGGCGTCTGCCGCGTCCCGAAAGGATGCATCGCATTCGTGTTAGCCTGCCGGCGGCGCCGCGATCAGCCTCATCCGCATCGTACCACGATCTGGGCGTTTCGCGGATACCTGCTAATGGCTTTTATCCTTCGGATATGAAATCAAAAACGCCTGACCTCTCAGACTGGCCCGCATCCTAAAAACGCGGAATCGTTCTTGGACGGGCGCATTAGCCGGCGGCGACAAAGAAATACACGGCCGACACGTGAACGGCGCTGGCCAGTATGACCAACAAATGCCAAATGGCGTGAAAGTGGTATTCTTTTTTGTCGAGCATCAGAAAAACGACGCCCACGCTGTAAATACAACCGCCTAGCAACAGCAAAACCAAAGGCGTTGTTGGTATGGTGTGCATGATCGGCCAGGCGGCCATCAGCGGCATCCAACCCAGCAACAGGTAAAGCCAGACGCTGATGCCGCGAATTCTGTGTTCAAAAAGAAGTTTCGAGATGCAGCCGATCAGCGCCACTCCCCACATGGCGGCTGTTAGCGCCCACCACCAGCCATCGGTCAGGTATCTGAAGGCGAAGGCGGTGTACGTGCCGCTGATCAAGAGATAAATGGCCGCTTGATCGAGCACTCGAAAACGATGTTTCCAGGCCCGACTTTGCACCGCATGGGAAAGCGTGGAGGCGCCGTAAACAGCCAATAGCGAAGCGCCAAAAATCGAGCAACCTATCGCGGTCAGCATATCGGTATGCCGAGCGGCCGTGACCACCAAAAACAAGACGACCGGAACCGCCGCCGCCAGCCCCAAACCGTGCGTGATGGTATTGACCAATTCATGACGATCTTTAAGCAGCGCCCGCGCCAGCCGGCGGTAAACATGGAACTGAGCAGATCGGCTACTCTGATCCAGCGACATGGTCGTTCCTTTCTCGGTAATACCAAAAAATACCCTCATCTCAATTATACGCCCTTTAAGGTGAGTTGAAATCCAAGAAAATTGCCCGTCAGGCCGCAACTTCGCGTCCCGCTCGAAAATGGTCCGTCTGCGTGGACGGCCAAAAAGCTCGCTGTTTGGTTATGCCATCTCGCACGACGCAGGCGTCGATTCGGCTCGCGTACTCTGACGGGAAACCGATGGGCCGTCAACACCGAATAACGCGCCATTGGAGTTCGTTTTTATGCGTGTCTTCTCGGTCCGGGGGCTGGCGGGACCAGCTTCAAGGCCAACTCCCGCCAATGCACGTCGCCGCCAGCGAACGTAACTGGCCGCTGTTCGCCCGCCGCCAACTTGCCGGAACGATTGTTGTTTCGGCGGTGTTTTGGTATTCTCAGACGCGGCCATCTGGAGTGTTTGCGGAACGACGGTTTTTTCTCGCTGGTTGCAAAACGCGAAGGACGACACGATGAAAAACCAAGGGGGCGAAAACCAAATCGCGCCAAACAACGAAGCGGTGAAAAAACTAACGCGGGTGCTTGGCGTTTGTTCCTTGTTGGCGATGGGCGTTTTGCTGTTTTGGCTGGTGGCGTATTTACTCGCGACTGATTTCCTGTACGGCATTCACGCCACGTTTTTCGATATCACCCGCGACGAATTCGAGCGCGCGAATTACTACGGCATGGGTTTCTTCAAACTTCTCGTTTCCGTTTTATTCTTCCTGCCTTTTCTCTCCTTGAAAATCGTCAGTCGTGGTGAGCGTTAAAAGAACTGCCCATGTTTGTTTCCTTTGATGGCGTCGATGGTGCGGGGAAGTCGACCCAAATCGAACTATTTCTAGCTTGGTTGCGAGCGTCGGGGCGCGATCCGGCAGCCTGTCGAGATCCTGGCAGCACGCCGCTGGGCGAAGCGCTGCGGGGCATTGTGCTGGGCCACGCCACGCCGCTCGACTTGCGCGCCGAAATGCTGGTTTACATGGCCGCCCGGGCGCAGTTGACCGCCGAACTGATTCGCCCCGCCTTGCTGGCGGGGAAAATCGTCGTCTCGGATCGATACCTGCTGGCCAATGTTGTGTATCAGGGCCATGCCGGCGGGCTCGATGTGCAAGATCTTTGGGAGGTGGGCAAAATAGCGACCGGCGGTTTATCGCCCGACCTCACCTTTGTGCTCGACCTTCCCGTCGAAGCGGCTGCGAAACGCAGGACCGATCCTCCCGACCGCATGGAATCGCGCGGCCTCGAATTCCATGAACGCGTCCGACAGGGCTTTCTCACCGAGGCCGCGCGGCTTGAGTCCGTATTGGTGGTCGACGCCAACCGAACGGCGGACGCCATCCAGGAAGACATACGTTCGGCGTTTACGGCGGCCTTGAAAACGTTTTCGGCATAGCCCAAGTGGCGGTTGATAATTTACCAGTCCAACGGCGCGAAGGCCGCGCCGTTGGAATTCAGCCTTCAGGCTGTTTGTATGAGTGTACGGGAGAAAACATGCTGAAGCATGAACTCCAACGGCGCGCACGTCTTACCAGTAAGCGGTTGGTGAATTCTCATCTGCCGCTCGCATAGCGCGCGTGGCAACCGGCGGAGGCGCCGAGAAGGAGAGTTGAATTATGAAATGGAGCGATTTCATCGGCCACGCCGATGTTCAAGAGCGATTGCGGAGGTCGTTGAAAAACGGCCGATTGGCGAGCACGTATTTGTTTGTCGGCCACGCCGGCATCGGCAAGCGAACCTTAGCGATATTGCTTGCCAAGAGTTTGTTGTGCGAGGCCACGTCGCCCACGACGCTCGACTTTTGCGACGCCTGCGGCGAATGCCGGCAGGTCGATTCCGACAGCCACCCCGACATTCACTCCGTGGGACGACCAGCCGAGCGAAATTTCATTCCGGTCGAAACCTTCATCGGCGACCGCGAACACCGCATGCGAGAAGGACTCTGCCACGATATCGCCTTGAAGCCGTTCGGCGGACGCCGCAAAATCGCCATCATCGACGATGCCGACTACCTGAACGAAGAGGGCGCCAACAGTTTGTTGAAAACGCTGGAGGAGCCGCCGCCCAAATCGCTGTTGGTGTTGGTGGGCGTCAATCAGCAGAGCCAATTGCCCACGATTCGCTCGCGCTGCCAGATCGTCCATTTTCGACCTTTATCGAATGAGCAATTGGCCCAATTGTTGTTGCGAGAGGGCGTCTGCGAAGACGCCGGTGAGGCCCAACGCATTACCCAACTCGCCACCGGGCTGGACGACGCGCGTGCTTTTGCCTCGGCCGAAACGCTGGAATTTCGCGAGGCGTTTATGCGCCGACTTGCGGCCGGCCAAGATTTTTCCGGCTTGCTGAAAGAAGTGCAAGCGTTCGTCGAGACGGCCGGCAAGGAAGCGCCAGCGCGGCGCCGGCGGCTTCGCCTGGTAGTGCGATTCGCCCTCGACTTCTTCCAACTGCTCATGCAGCAACAAGCCGGCGCGCAGTTTGCGGCCGACCCCGCCTTGCTCCACGCCGCCGAACACGCAACAGCCTGGAAACTCGATGGCAATAGTCTGGCCGACTGCTTACAACGCTGCTTGCAGACGCTGGAACATATCGATCGAAACGCCAATCAGGCCACGCTGTTGGAATGCTGGCTCGACGACTTGCAGCAGTTATCTCGCCTCGCTCGCCGCCGCCTGCAAACCCATTGATCGTCCTCATTCGACGGTTGGATTTGTCTCGACTCGCTTGAAAGTAAATGGCGCCAGCGCCTTCCGTGTTTTGTAAATCGCCACGAACTTCACGGAAGGAGCAGGGAGATGGTTTTACAGACGCAGCAAACGGCAACGCCAAGGCCCGCTTCGATCCTGGTTCGTCGCTCAGCAAGGGTTCGGCCAGAGGCGTCAGCGAGAATTGACGTGGCTCTCCCTCGGCAAAGACGCCTTTGCTCGCTAAGGCCCGCAACAGCCGGTAAGCATCGCTCGCGAAATTAGTGACGACTTGGTGGTTTTGAATTGTTAAACGCATTGCCGTGTAACGGCGTGGTTGTTCCTCTGAGTGAA
>QIKY01000219.1 GCA_003233175.1 Planctomycetaceae bacterium
GGTGAGGTAGGTCGAGGCGCAACGGGCGTGGTCGCCGGGGCCATCGCCCTTGGCGCGGCCGTTATCTTGGGCCAAGCCGGTCACGACGTTGATATCCGACTTGAAATCGGCCAGCGGGGCGAGTGTTTCCGAAAGCTGGTAATTGGCCCCGGCTTCAGCCGGATTCCACGACGGCATAATGGCGCCGTTGGGGAAGAACACGAAGGCCATCCGCACCGGCGCGTTGGCCGTTCCGGCGGCGCTCGCGGCGGCGGGGCTCATGGCTTCGAGCAACGGCAAGGAAACAGCGGCGCCCATGCCGGAAAGAAACGTGCGGCGGTTTATGGTGAAACGGCTCATTCTGCTTTTTCCCCTCGGCGAATCAAAAATGGTTCACTCGTAACGATGGCGTTCACGACGGCCGTAAAGCGGAAATCCGATTTCCCCGCCTCTACCAGTATTTTATCGACTGCACACTGATCGTAAAACTGTAATCCTCTTCCCAGTGAATAAACCAGCATACGCTCGACGAACATGCGGGTAAAATCATCTTTACGCGCACGCAGCAGTTGGACAAGCTCCCGCGGACCGTTGAAAACGCCGCCATCGGGCAACTCGCCGGAAGCGTCAATTTTCAGCTTTCCCTCAAGGTCGCGCCAGCGGCCGATGGCGTCGAAATTCTCGAAGCCGAAACCGAGGGCGTCCATTTGTCGATGGCAGGTGGCGCAGTTGGGGTCTTTGCGATGGAGTTCCAACTGCTGGCGGAAGGTCGCGTTGGGCTTCGCCTTCTGCGCCTCCTCGATTTCCGGCACGTTGTCGGGCGGCACCGGCGGCGGAGTGCCGAGAATGTTTTCCATGATCCATTTCCCGCGTTTCACGGGTGATGTGCGTGTGGGGTTGGAGGTCAGGGTGAGAATGCTGGCGTGCGTCAAGACGCCGGAACGCGGCGTGTTTTTCAAACTGACCCGCTGGAATTCACCGCCCGTAACGCCCTTGATGTTGTAATGCTTCGCCAAACGACCGTTGAGGTAGGTGAATTCGCCATCGATAAAATCGAGCACGCTACGATCTTCCCGGACGATTTCCCGGAAGAACAGTTCGGTCTCTCGTTGCATGGCCTGGCGCAATTCATGGTCGAAGCCGGGGAACTGTTTGGGGTCGGGGGCGATGTCGGCCAAGTTTCTCAAATTGAGCCACTGGCCGCCGAAATTTTCGACCAGCGCCTCGGCGCGATCGTCTTGCAGCATGCGAGCCACTTCCTCCCGCAACGTTTTGCGATTTCGCAACGCGCCTTTCGAGGCTAGTCGGAACAGGCGGTCGTCGGGCATGCTGCTCCAAAGGAAGTAAGAAAGCCGCGAAGCCAACTCGAAATCGTTGATGATGTGTTTCGCTTGAGGGTCGTTGGGCGTGGGATGACGTTCGACGCGAAACAAAAAATGCGGCGAAACCAACAGCCCTGTCAGCGCAACCTGAACGCCGCGATCAAACGACTCCCCGCGGTTGACGGCCAACTCCACCAATCGAACATACGGCTCGGCCTCTTTCGCACTCACCCGATGGCGAAATGCGCGGTTGGCCAACGGCACAATCACTTTCTCCGCCGCTTGCCGCACGGAACGCCCCTTCCCGGGAGAAACGGTAATAATTTTCCGTAACTTCGCCGCAGCCGCCGGCCGTTTCGGATTCACCTGATAGGCAATTTCAATCGCGCCGATGTACAGATTGCGGTCGCGTTGCTTGGGGTCTTTGGCCTTCGGATTGTAAAAGTCGTTGATAAAACCAGCGGCGATCCGATGTTTGCCGGCCTTGAGCCGCATGGTGTGTTCGTACCAGTTCGCTTGGGGGCGGCGTCCTTTGACTTGGTGCGTTTTGACCGACTTGCCGTCGACGCGAACCTCCATTTTGGCGAGTTCGTCGCCGGCTTGGTCGGCTGCCGCTCGTACGCGCAGCGTGACTTGCCCGCCGGTTTTGACATCAAAATTCGCCAGAACCTGTCCGTTGGAAGCCATGGCGAAACGGCCGCCGCCCACGCGCCGGGCCGCACCCTTGATTTGCATTTTTTTCGCCTCAAGCTGGTTCTTCTCGACATACGGCGCTCTGGGCACGTAAATCGCTTCGGCCGCCACCGCTTCGGCCGCGTTGAGGTATTTTTCCATTAACAGCGGCGACAAAGTGAGCACATCGCCGATGTTATCAAAGCCTTCGCCGACGTCGTCGGAGGGGAAGTCGTCGGCCGGCCGGATGGAAACGCCCAGCCAATCTCGAATGGTGTTGTTGTATTCCGTGCGGTTCAGGCGGCGAATCGTCACGCGGCCGGGGTCGACTTTTTGGTCGCAGTCGATTTGAAACAGACGCGACTCCAGCCAGCCGACTACCGCTTCGCGCTGCCCATCTTCTGGTTGCGGCTGGTCTTCCGGCGGCATGGCGCCGAATTCCAGCATTTCGAGCGTTTTTTCCCAGACCGCTCGATCCTCCTCGATATCAGCCGCATTCTTGTATTTCCTGAAATCGACCTCGCTTTTCGCGTCTTTGCCATTCTCACCATCGCCGCCGTGGCATTTCAGACAATAACGCTTTAGAAACGGTTGCCACGTTTTTTCAAAACCATCGGCCTGCTCTCCCCCCTCATTCTTCTCCCCGGCATCATTGTTGGCTGGGGTTTCGGCGAGCAGGGGCAAGGGAAAAAACAGCAGGGTCGAGAACAAGAACGCAAACGCGACAAAGATATCGTGTTTTCTCGATGACGGGTGGGAAATTGCGGGCATCGGCGAGTCTCACGGCGGGCGGGAGGCGGGGCGTCGCGTTCGGACAACACGACGGGGGGTGAAGCGCGGGACCCGAAAGTTGGTCGCCTTTTCAAGTCCCGACTATACCAGCAGCTAAATTATACACTGCCGCTGGCGGCGGGTGAAGCGGAACCGACGTTCTCCGCTTGCTATCTCGATATACGGCGTTTTCAACTTCGAACGTTGCCCGACTGGGCGCACTCTGAAAAACAAGCCGCAAACCCCCGCCAATAGGGGAGGATTTACCTCAACCGGCATGATTCAACACATTTGTATCCATTGATGCGAATATTACTTTTTCCGTCGCTGTAGGCATAAATGTTCTCACCGAAGGCGATCTAGCGCATAATGGAAACTGCACTTACTTCGATTGCGGAAAAACCACGCCCCAAGCGACCGCAAACCGAGTTGAGTACTGCGCCGCTGCGCGAATTCGGCTTTGTTTCAAAACTCCAGACAAAACTCCAGACGACGGGCAAGGCGCCCGTGATTTATATACACAAAGGTGCAAAGACAACGTACGATGGCCTTCCAAGGCCGTCGATTTGCTTCCGGAATGCTGTTTCGACGGCCTTCCAAGGCCATCGTACAACTTATGTATAAACAACAGCCTTCCAGCGGAACATTGCCAGCGGCCTTCACGTAACCAATACGGAGTGCGGATTCGCGCCCACAGCCTTTTCATGACCATTAGTCTGCAAGATTTCTACAGATCCTTATCCGGCAGCGGTTTGATGACCGCGGCGGAGGCGGAGAAGTTGCAGACGGAATTAGGCAAAAACGCGGCGTTTCAAGATGTGCAATTGCTCGCTTCGGAGCTTATTCAGCGGAAATTGATCACGCGGTTTCAGGCCCGGGCGCTGACCAACGGCAATTCACGGGGGCTGGTGCTGGGGAGTTACGCCATTCTGGAGTTGATTGGCGTCGGCGGCATGGGGCATGTGTATAAGGCCCAGCACCGGCGCATGAAGCGGATCGTGGCGATCAAAGTGCTTTCGTCGTCGGCGATGAAATCAACCGACACCGTGCGGCGTTTCCAGAGAGAGGTCGAAGCGGCGGCGCAACTCATTCATCCTAATATCGTGACCGCCTACGATGCCGACGAACAAGACGGCGTGCATTATCTGGTGATGGAGTATGTCGATGGCGACACGCTATCGAAGGCCATTCGGCTCAAGGGCCGCTTGCCGTTGGAGCAGGCGCTGGCGTATATGATCCAAACCGCGAAGGGATTGGAATACGCTCATGGAAAAGGCATGGTGCATCGCGATATCAAGCCGGGCAATCTGCTGGTCGATTCGGGCGGCGTGGTCAAGATTCTTGACATGGGGCTGGCGCGTTTCGAGGAACAACTTTCCGACGCCACCAGCGCGGCCGAATTGACACAAGAAGGCCAGATCATGGGCACGCTCGATTATATGTCGCCCGAGCAGGCCGAAGACACCCGCCAAGCTGACGCCCGCTCCGATATTTACTCCCTCGGCTGCACGCTGTTTTACATGCTCACCGGCCATGCCTTGTTTCAGGGCGACACCGTGCTGCGCAAACTACTGGCCCACCGCGAACGTGAAATTCCCAACATCAAGGACGAACGCCCTGAATCGCCCGACGAACTCGACCGCGTCATGCGCCGCATGGTCGCCAAAAATCCGGCAGACCGCTTTCAAAGAATGGGCGAAGTGATCAGCGCCCTGGACGACCTGCGGTTGCTGGTCGGCAGCCAGACCGACCGCTTCGACCCTTACGTCAGTTGGCTGGGAGGATCGCCCCGGCAAAGCTTTGATCACTACCAACTCTTGGCGTTACCCACGTTCGAGAGCGACCCGAAACGCATTCTGAGTGGCTACGAACAGCGTTGCTCACTACTACGGCAACATGAAATGGGAGACCACGCACCCGCCGCCACACGTATTTTGGGCGAAGTGGAAGCAGCCTTCCGTTGCCTCAGCGACCCCGATTCGAAGCAG
>QIKY01000334.1 GCA_003233175.1 Planctomycetaceae bacterium
CGTCATTCCCAAAGGTGAGGTGCGCGGCCAATGGGCCACCGGTTGCGACTGGCTGCCCACGCTGGCCAAGCTCTGCCAAGTCGCGCTGCCAGAACGCACGCTCGACGGCAAGGAGTTAACCGCCGTGTTGCAATCGTCGTCGGCGCCGAGCCCTCACCAGCGTTTTTATTGGCGGTTGGGCGTTGGCGCCAAAGCGCAATGGGTGGTGCGGGAAGGCGACTGGAAACTGCTGGGCAATCCTCGCGATACGTCGGCGCCTCGCAATTCACCGAAACTCGGCCGCCGGTTTTTGGTCAATTTACGAACCGACATCGGCGAAACGAAGAACGTCGCGGCGCAACACCCTGAAGTTTTGTCCCGCCTGGAAAAACTCCAGCAGGAATTTGAAGCCAGCATCGCGAGCGAATGAAACGCGAACCGTTGGTCCGCGCCGTTGGAGTTCATGCTTGAGCATGTTTTCTGGAACTGAAAATCGTGGTCGCCGCCTGAAGGCTGAACTCCAACGGTTCGCGCTTCGCCCGGAATACCTCGTTGAAAACTGTGTGATCGCTTGAACCACGAAAGGACAATCGGCCGCAACCTCCTCTTTTTTCGCGTCTTGCGTGGTTGCCAATTTTTATCGAACAGAACAAGCAGGCCGCAGCGGTCGGCGCAGTGATTACGCCGCGCTAATTCGACTCAGGCTCTTTGGATTGTTCCGTGGTGTTTGAATCTTGAAGTTCTTCGGGAAATGGAAGAATGTTCGATTCTATCCAAGCGGTCAACTCGACACGCTCGACGTTGCCTGCGGCAAGTCGAAGAAACAATTTTTCCGAATCGTCAATGTCGGCTGAAAGCTCGTAGCCGTTGAGCACCAAGAAAACTTCCATGGCGGCATGGCCGATACGTTTGTTGCCATCTACAAATGGGTGATTCATCACCAGAGAGAAGCATAACGCCCCAGCCTTTTGTTCCAATGTTGTGTAGAGCTCCTTGCCATCGAACGTCATCAGCGGCTGTGCGAGAGCGGATTCGACGCCAGCCAATTCGCGAATGCCTTCGGCGCCGCCGGAATCCTCTATGATGCGTCGATGCAGTTCAAGCACCTCGGATAACGTGAGGTATCGCATCAACTGAGTCGTCGATAAAGTTCGCGGTTTTTTTGCAGCACCACCGTTGCGGCTCGACGAAAGTCGTCGGCTTGACGCGAAAGCAAGTCGTTGACCGCAGCTTTGGCGAGTTCGCGCGCATCAACGCCGAGTTCACGTGCTCGTGCTTCGAGTCGTTTGGATTGCTCGTCGTCGAGGTTCAGATTGATCGACATAATAAAATCAGACAAGTAGGATCCGTAGCGGACCTTTTGCTCCGTATTCAGTGTGAAGAAATACGTCCCTTCGGCAACACGGGGTCGAAAGTAACTTGGCGCCCATAAATGACCACGGGGGCCAACCTAATCAACATATACCGAACGTTGCGATTGGTGAATACACCGCTCATTATTATTAGACGAGATTATTAGACGAGCGGCGGATGAAAATTTGCCGAGTTAAAAGCCCGGCATTTTCAAAATGCCGGGCTTTTTGGCGACCGAGAAAAATGCGGTTGGTAAATTCTCATCTGCCGCAAGCCTTACTTATGCGGTTCAATCTGAGCAGTCGCGGATTCTTACCCATCATTCTGACCAGTATGAACCACGAACGGCGCGAAGCACGCGAAAAAAAAGGCGTCTCGCGGCGGCTTTCGTTTGGAACTCGGCTTGCGGCTTGTGCCAACGCCGGAGGGCCTATATACAAGTGGGGAAGGCGGCGAGGGCGATTGCTTCGGCCGCGATTGGTTATACTCAGGCGGCCTGAATTTTCGTTTTTCCGCCGATGAGGCGAACTGCAGGAAAGAATCGTGACGGAATCGGATCTAGCCGACGAAGCGTTATTGCCGTTGCCGGCGGAACGGCGGCCGCGCCATATCGCTATCATCATGGACGGCAACGGCCGCTGGGCGCGGCGCCAAGGCCTGCCGCGCATTGAGGGCCATCGTCGAGGCGTGAGCAGCGTGCGCAATACGGTCGAGGAATGTGCGCGGCTCGATATCGAACAACTCACATTATACTGTTTGTCGAGCGAAAACTGGAAACGACCGCAAATCGAGCTTGATTTTTTGATGCACCTGCTCGAACAGTACATGATCGAGGAGCGGGCCACGATCATGCGGCAGAATATTCGCGTGAGCATCATTGGCCGCCGCGACGGCATTCCAAGAGCGGTGTTTTCGGAAATGGAAAAGACGGTCGACTTGAGCGCCAACAACACCGGAACGCGGCTCTGCCTGGCGATCAATTACGGCGCGCGAGGAGAAATTGTCGACGCCGTGAAAAATATTGTCGCCGAAGCCCTGGCCGGTGAGCTTGACCCAAACGAACTCGACGCCGACGCCATCTCGGCGCATTTGTATACCGCCGGAATGCCCGACCCCGACCTACTCATTCGCACGGCCGGCGAAATGAGAGTCAGCAATTTTCTGCTCTGGCAGATCAGCTACGCCGAACTCTGGATCACGCAAAAATGTTGGCCAGAATTTCAGACGTCCGACTTACACCAAGCCATTCAAGACTTCGCCAAGCGCGACCGACGTTTTGGCGGACTCACCTAGGAACCTTGCCTTGCTGCGCTGGCGTCTGATATCGGCGGCGGTTATTGTCGTCGTTCTGGCGGGGTTGGCGTATGTCGACTTCTTCCATAGCGGCGCCGCGCCGGGCGTGTGGTTGTTGGCGTTGGGGTTGATCGCCTGCGCTATGAGCACCAGCGAGTTGCTCGATATGTTCGCCGAGCGGAATCTGCTTTTGCCTCGGCGGCTGTTGATCGCGAGCAACATGGTGATCGTGCTTGCGGCGGGCATACCGGTGTGGGGCAAGTTGGTTCCGAACTTCCCACTGCCTCGCACCGACGCTGAAGTGTTGGCCCTGACCATGTTCGTGCTGGCGGCCGCGATGCTGCTGGCGTTTGTCGTCGAGATGTGGCGTTTCGAGCAGCCGGGCGAGGCCACGGCGCGCGTCGGCTTGGCGGCGTTCACGCTGCTCTACGCAGGCTTGGCATTTGTGTTTGTCGTGCTGCTGCGCACGTTTCAATCAAACGAAGTTGGCATGGCCGCCCTGTTGTCGATGATTGTGGTGGTCAAAATGTCAGACATCGGCGCCTACACGTTCGGCCGCTTGTTCGGCCGCCACAAAATGGCGCCGAAGCTGAGTCCTGGGAAAACGTGGGAGGGAGCCGCCGGCGGGCTGGCCACCGCTTGCGTTGCTTCGTGGCTCGTTTTTGAATACCTCACACCCAGTCTGACCGGCCAAGCGGCCGAAGTTCCGCTGCTGAGTCGGGTCTGCTTCGGCCTATTGATTGCCGCCGCCGGCATGCTGGGCGACTTGGCGGAATCGTTAATCAAACGAGACATGCACTGCAAAGACTCCAGCCGTTGGCTGCCGGGCCTGGGCGGCGTGCTCGATATTCTCGACTCCCTGTTGGCGGCCGCGCCCTGGGCCTACCTTTGTTGGGCGACAGGTCTGGTGAGTTGAACAGCAGGTTCAACCAAGGGCCGTTCGGCCAATTGTTTCTCGAACCTTGTCAAGCTAGTATCCGCCACTAGGCCCCTGTCCGAATACTATCCGTGTTTTTCGGATGCAGGCGAAGCTACTGGGGTGAGGCGTATTTGATTTCATATCCTGGAAGGATTCAAGCCACTAGCCGGTGGTCGAGCGCAGCGAACACCACGTGCGTTGGGCATGATTGAGAGATTGAATGTGAGAGTCCTTTATGGGACCTGTCGGAGGTAACCATGAGTGAAAAGCAATTGCACGAACTGACGGCCAGATTAAGTCTGAACCGAAGGTGCGCCGCGAGGCCGTGTGAGATGGTGGCTCGTAGCGAATCGCGGCGCCGAACGAAAGTGAATCTTCAAGCAGGCCGTGTGCCCTGGGTGAGCGTGCGTGCGTGGATACGCAACGCCCGATATCCGATCGTGGGCAGGGAGTAGTGAAGGCGGTAGCGGCGAGACATTTCCCAGCTTACCCCAAGAAATCTCAGCGGGTCTGCACCTTGCCGTAGAACCAAGGGCGGTAGGACCAAGGAAGCAAACGACCAAGGACCAACGCCCACTGAGAAGTCGGATCATCTCATAGTAGTGTTGAAGCCGAGTCGGTATTTGATAGTTGGGCCTGGCGGAGCGAAGGGGATGACAAATTGAAAAGTTCTGAATCGCATCAACTGACATTTGCATTTGCCAATAACTCGAAAGAGGGCGGGCAGGCTTCCAAGGCGGACGTATCCGCCGGCAAAGCCTATCTATTGCATTACGACGATCTCAATTTGATGAAGGAAACAGACGCCCGAACAGATTCCGGTCGAGACGTCTCCGCCGAGAATCTATTGGAAAAAGTCGCGTCGTTGCCAAACTTGGCAACGGCCCTGCTTCGAGTCGCTCGTAACAAGGGTGCTTCCGGAGTCGAGGGGCTTAACGTGCAGGAAGTGGTTGCGCATTCTCAGCAGCTCCCGCCAAAGGTCCAACGCGCTCTGCTGCAAGGGAAGTTCAGTCGAAGTCAACGTGGTTATCGTCCAACCGGTGGTCGCAGTTTATACGAGCATCTTTACACTTACTGCACTTTAGGGGATCATGCGGCGAGGGTAATCAGGTCCTGAAAGAGTGTCCATAATTTGCGGTGGTTTGGGCCGTGAGGTAGAGCG
>QIKY01000394.1 GCA_003233175.1 Planctomycetaceae bacterium
CCACTGCCGGCGAGCGTTGACGGCCTCCACGGCGCTCACGTAGTCTTGCACGGCAGAGGGGCTCAAATTCGACTCCACCCATGCGGCCGGCGCCGAAAGATGTGATTGCCGAAAAACCGTCGTGGCCGAACTGTTGGTCGAAATCGCCACGCTCATCTCGGGACCGCTGGCCCAGGTCAAGAGACGCAACGCCGCGGCGCGATTGCCCGAAGCGCGGGTGATCGAGCCCAGACGGCCGGCGACGCCCAACAACGGAACGTGCTTTTTTGATCGCGGCGCCCATTCCTTCAAGCCGAACGAATAGACGCTGCCTGCCCCGGGCGCTTCGACGATGCCGGTCGGTTGCGTCCAACCTGCTGGTTCTTGCGAGGCCCCGTCCCTTTCGTGTTGCGGCCATGTCAGGGCCATGGCGCACTGGCCGCGATGAAACGCCTTTCGCACCTCGCCGGGCGACCAGGAAGTCGCCTCGGGCGGCGAGAGGTTTACCGCATCCCGCATTTCTTCAAGCGCTCGCACGAAAGGCGGCTGCGTGAGTAGGATTTCGAAGGTGTCGACGTCGAACAGACATGAAAATTCTCGCGGGTGCGCCGCGTAAGCCGCAGCGCGGGCCAAGAACACCCGACTCGCCCAACCGCCGCCCCAAGGCTCGGCCGTCGCACGCCACTCTTTTGGCGTCTCGATGCCGGCTTCGGCCAGCGCGGCGCGGTCGGCCAGTCGTTTGGAAACGTCGGCGTATTCGGCCCAGGTGGCGGGCGGCTGCAATTGGAGGGCGTCGAAAATATCTTGGCGGTAGTAGAGCACAAACGTCGGCGAGCCGAACGGCAGCGCGAGCGTCTTGCCGCCCCAGGCGCCATCGCGCAGCCGGGGCATGGGCAGGATGTCTTGCCGGTCATACTCAGGGTTTGAGAGTTGCTCCGAAGACAGCGGCGCCAACAGATTGCGTTCGGCCAATTCTCCCAGCAGATTGGCGGGATAAATCACGGCGTCGGCGCGCAGGCGTGATTTTTCCTTGAACGACGCCGCCTCGGCGTTTTCGACCGTCAGCGAAGCGCCGCCGCGAGCAATCCATTCACGCGCAATGGTTTCAGCCAGTTGCGGGTCGTCGAACACCAGCAGCCGCAACGGCCGCTGGTCGGCGTCCGTTTTTATCTCGCCATCTGCGGCCGACGGCGTCGGCTCCGACGTGCAGCCGGGCAGCATCGCCCCGATCGCCAAGGCGGCGATCCACAAGCGGCTGGCGCCAAATACGGGACCGAAAGAGTGTATCATGAGAAGCCTTAATCCAGATGAAAATGCATGGTTGTTCGATTGAGGCCGCCGACTGCAACCAAAAGCTTTAGAGCTCCTAACATAACCCCTGTTAGGCGTTTCAAACACGGAGTTTGATGCTGACCCACCAAGTTGTGTTAGAAGGTATTAGTGTATCGCTCGGTATTTGATTGTAAACTCAAGGCCGGTTGGCGTGACGCCCCTCGATCAGCAACCCATTGAATCAGGAAGCTTGCCCCATGGCCGCTGGCGAAGAATATCCGCCCTTATATTTGCAGGGCATTGCACACTTCAACCATTTGGAGTTCTTTGAAGCACACGATGCCTGGGAGGAATTGTGGACCGACCACATAGGCGACGACCGCACCTTCTACAAAGGCCTGATTCAAATGGCCGTTTGCCTGCACCATTTCAGCAAGGGGAACACACGCGGCGCCCGAAAACTTTATCGCACCAGCCGCGATTATCTGGCGGAGTATTCGCCCTGCTACATGGGGATCGATCTCGTTGCACTGTTAACGCAGTTCGAACGTTGCTGCGCCGGATTGCACATCAACCCTACCGAGCAACCGACATCGGGCGAGCCACACGCCACCATGGACGCCCGCCTCTCGCCTCACATCGAACTCCAACCGCCCGCTGTTGAAGGGTAAGGTTCGCGCCTGTCCATTTGCCGAAAAATAAAAGCCCGACATTTTGAAAATGCCGGGCTTTTTTAGCAACAAGCAGAAATTTATTCCCCCGTCGACGGGCTACTGTCCGAGAACCTTGCAAACCGTGGCCACAAGATTCGCGTAGTTGGGCTTGGACACCTGCGCCGTGGCGTTCACTTGCCGGCCCTTGTTCTCGTTGTCTTTTGAGGCAATGGACGAGAAAAGAATCACTGGCACATTCGCCATCACCGGGTCTCGCCTGATTTTTTTGGTCAGGCTGAGACCATCGAGTCGCGGCATTTCAATATCGGTGACGATGCAGGCAACCTGCTCCGAGAAATGATCGGGGTCGTCGGCTTTGGTCAATTCGTGCAAATAGTTCCAGGCTTCTTGGCCGTCGACAAACCCGCGCAGGTTGGTGAAACCGGCGGCCGAAAGGGAGTCATGCACCATGGCGCCGATCATGCGGGAGTCGTCGGCGAAAACGATCGGCAAGTTGGCGCGGCGCGTGATATCATCGGCGGCTACATTGGCTTCGGCGTCGAGATTTCGGCCGCAAAGGCCGATCACGGCGGTGATCGATTCGAAGTCGAGCAGCGGGATCAGGCCGTCTTCCAGTCGGACAATGCTCGTCACCGGCGAGACGTCATCGCCCAGTTGGGGAGCGGGGAGCGTATCGCGGCCGGAAATTCGATAGATTCGCTCCACGCGTCGCACGCGAAACGCCGTATGCTGGCCGTTGAATTCCAGCAGCACCAGGCTGTCGACTTCGTTTTGCTCCGGCGGAGTGTGCGTTCCGTAAAGATATTTTTCCAGATTGACCAACGGCACCACGGTTTCGCGAATCTCGACCAAGCCGTCGACCGTATCGGCCGACTTGGGCATGCTGGTCACCGATGCGATCGGCAGCACTTCGCGAACCTTCGCGACATTCACGCCAAAACGATTTTCGCCGATGAAGAAAACGAGAATTTCTGATTCATTGGTGCCGGCTTCCAGAAGAATACCGGTATCGACTCCGCTGACCACGCTTGGCTGACTCATAACGCGTACTCCGCTGCTTCAGTTGGCTGACAATCTCGTAATCGCAGCCTCCGATCCGGCGGAGACCCGAACGTGCGAATTACGCACAGAACAATCGCGTCTTCATGTACTCTGGAATGCGAGCGATGGCGCCCGCACAACTATTGCTTACGAGATCGTCGTTGGCGAGCGACAAAATACAGGTTTTACGTCGGTTTTCCGTTTGGCGCAAACAACCACCGCTGCACCATCTGTAACGGTAACGCCAAGTTTGCCTGCATTGCCGGTTGGCGCCGCGAATTCCGGCGGCTTCGTTGCGGGCGAGCGAGAGGCGGGAATTTGCCCGGTTAAAAGCCCGGCATTTTCAAAATGCCGGGCTTGTTGCCGTTGCCGTTGGCAAAATCCGCCAAACACCCGCTGGTCTTTCCCAATTTACCGGTTCGACGGAATCAGGATTTTCTCCGCCGCTGCTGGCCGCGCCTTGTCCTCTTGTCCGATGCGATAGGTAGGGAACTCCCGCCGATCGCGAAAAAGGATGGCTGATGATAATTCGGAATCGCACTACATCGCCCAGAACGGCCATTGTTCGAGTGCTCTTGGCCGGAATGTTGCTCGTGGGGGCGGCGGCTGCGACCTTTGCACAAAACCCGCCCTTGCTCGCGCCTGCGGCTGTCGATTCCACGACATTGCAGCGTTTGCCGCACGCCAACAGCGTTGCCTCAGATTCCGAATGGGGGCTCGATGTTGTGAGTCATGCGGCGGGAGGCGTGGAATTGCTGTTGCCCTCAGGCTGGCAGAGTTACGAAACGCCTATTGCGCGCTCGGTGAGGTTGGTTGTCGCCCGGCAGCCGGCGGAGAAGAATCATCAAACCGCCGGCGATGGTCTTTGGCTGGTCTATCATGTTGCGCCGGCGGCCGAGATGTTTGAAAAAAACACCGGCGCCACGCCGGCAATACAACAAGAACTTGCCGAACAGATGGAGCGTCTGATGGCGTTGGCAACCAACCACTTCGCCACGACCACGCGGTCCGGCCACCTTTTTATCGATGGCTGGCCTGCGTTGCGCCACGACTTTGAACTCGCCGATCCCGCCGACATTGAAAACGCCCGGCCCTTTTGGAATGGTTTTCATTGTCTGGTAAGAACTCCCTGGGGCTTGGTGGAAATCCACGCCGTGGCGCCGGCAAGCATTTACGTCCAACGCGAAAAGCAGTTTCAAGCAATCTTGGATTCCCTCTTATTGGGCCAGCCGCATTTGCCGCCCCATCGGGCGGATCCTCCCTACCGCGACGCTTCCCCGGTGCTGGGGTCGTGGAAGTCTTACCGCAGTCGGTTGCGGCTGTACAACGATGGCGGGGTGGAGCTTGCGTACGACGCGCCCCGTGATCTGACGCTCGACCAACGTGGGAAAATCTCGCCGCCAGCGGCGCTGCCCCGTTTGAGAGGACGTTATACCGCACGGGGCGATCTGCTCCGCATCACCTGGCGCGACGGCAGCCTGCTCAACTACCGCTGGAAACTGAACGACGGCCAACTCCTGCTGACCGACCATACCGGGCGGAACAGTTTGTTGAATCCGATTTACGAATAACGGCCATCGACCCAATAGTGTTCGGCACGGTATTTGCGCATTGAAAGTCGCGCATCTTTGGCACGGCATTTGCGCATGAGAGTCAGGTGAGCGGATGGTCCGCCAAACTGACAGTCGAGCCGCATTGCGATGAAACCGAAGCCGCCAAACCGTCGCCGTCCAGCCA
>QIKY01000098.1 GCA_003233175.1 Planctomycetaceae bacterium
TAGCGGGCTGGGTAACGGCTGCGAAGGCTCTCGATTTTGCCTTCCTGCAAGATCGGCAAGTAACGATTCGGCATGGCTAATACAAAACACGCCACCGCCGTACCGAACATTTTTCCAGGACGTCCGCCCACGCGCCCGCCGCCGCCGGCGCCCAATAAACGAACGCCACGATCATACCACATTCCATGCTTCTCGGGGTTGCCGCCATCGACCACTTGCGAAGCCACCAGTTGATCTCGCAAAAGCGGGTAGCAGGTGCGCCAGTCTTGGCCGCCAACTTGGTAAATCGCCTGGCCGACGTAATACAGCGTGTAGGCGTCGAACGGCATCACACCATCGCGTTTGCGGTGCTTCGGCAAATGCCGCACCTGCGAGGAAACAAACTCCATCGATTTCGCGATTCGCCAATCGTCGTACTGACCAAACTCCTGCAAGCAAACCACGCCGGCGGCGGCCATCGCCATGGTCGCCCCGCCGCCGCCCTTGCTGTAGGTGAACTTCCCAGGACCCTGCCTGATTTCGTCGGCCGTCGCATCGCGTTGGCTGCGATTGGCCGAATAGTGCGAGCGCACGTTGGCAATCGCCATGGCGACCACATCGGGCGGAATATACAAGCCGCTATCGACCGCGCTGCGCAGCGCCTTGGCTTGCATCACGACCAGGCTTAAATCATGACCTCTGGGCTGCCGCACGGCGCGGTAATCCCACCCGCCATCGTCGCATTGCGTTTGCACAATCACTTCGAGCGCCCTTTCGAGCGTTTCGGTGAGCGGTTCATCGCTCTGGTAGACGCCCAACGCCTGCCCCAGAACAAACGCCGCCAAACCATGGTTGTACATATCGCGTTGCTGATTCGATATGTTCAACAAGCCCGACGGACGCGCGTTTTTTACGACGTAGTCCAACCCCCGACGCACCGTTTCTCCGTATTTTCCTCGGCCGGGAAAATGACCATCGGCCAAAAACGCCAACACGCCCACGCTCACCAGTCCTAGATCTTTCGAGCCCCAATTTCCCTCGGGCCCCTGATTCGCAGCCAGCCATTGCAAGCCGCGCTGCAACGCACGTTCGCTATCGGGCGTGACTTCCCACTCACCCTCGGCCCGCGCCGAAGATGCCGAAGAGACAAACACCGCCAGCAGCAACGCCGCGAGCGCCCAACGAAAAATAGTGTTCATGCTTTTTGTAACCGTTCCCTAACCCAACTCCGCGATTTTCCCAAAATCGTTTTTCAACGACTGGTAAAGATCCTGGTACAGCGGAAAGGCGCGATCGTAATAGTTCTTCGCGGAGCGGACCACGCTCCTTTTTTCGACCGGATAGATCGTCTTAGCGCAGGCCTGTTCAATGTTTTTGAATTCGCCGGCGCCAACCGCCGCCAGCAACGCCACGCCGTAAGCGGGACCCTGTTCGGCATTGATTGTGATCGCCTTCTGCCCGAACACATCGGCCTGAATTTGCCGCCAGAGCGGGCTCTTCGAGCCGCCGCCCGAAACGCGAATCTGCCGCACCGGCACGCCCATTTCCCGGATGATGGCCAAACTATCTCGCATGGCGAAAGCCACGCCTTCCATAATAGCGCGCGCCATGTGGCCACGCGTGTGCTTGAGCGTCAGGCCGATAAAACAACCGCGCGCGTGCGGGTCGGCATGCGGCGTGCGTTCTCCAGCCAAGTAGGGCAGGAAGAAGAGCCCTTCGGCGCCGGGTGGTATTGCCGCCGCTTCTTGGTTCAAAACGGTGAAGGCGTCGGCTGTGTTTTTGCTTTGGCCGATGTCTGCACAGAGTGTGCGTACAAACCAATCGAGCGCGCCGCCGCCGGTCAGGCTGACGCCCATCATGTGCCACTTGCCGCGCACCGCATGACAAAACGTGTGCAGCCGGCCGGCGGGGTCAATTTCAACGGCGTCGCTATGCACGAACATAATGCCCGACGTGCCGATGGAGGTCGATAATATCCCACTCTTGACAATGCCCGTGCCCACGCCGTTGGCGGCGCAATCGCCGGCGCCGCCCACCACCAAGCAGTCGGTCGATAACCCCAACTGCTTGGCCGCCTGCTTGGTGAGGTTGCCCGTGATATCTTCCGACTCATAACATTGCGGGAACAGGCTGCGGTCTAACTCCAGCTTGGAAAGCAGCGGCGCCGACCAATCTCGCTTGCGGATATCGAGCAGCAGCGTGCCGCTGGCGTCGCTGACATCGGTGGCCAATTCGCCCGTCAACCGCCGGCGCACATCGTCCTTGGGCAGCAAGACGGCAACGGTTTGGTCGAAATGACGCGGCTCATGGTTCCGCAGCCACAGTATTTTCGGCGCAGTGAAACCGGTCAATGCAGGATTGGCCACCATTTTTATCAGCTTTTTGCGACCGCCGGCGCGGCGTTCTATTTCCTCGCATTCGGCGGCGGTGCGTTGGTCGTTCCAGAGCAACGCGGGGCGAATCACGCGATGCTGCTTGTCGAGAAATACCGATCCGTGCATCTGGCCGGAAAGACCAATCGCCTTCACATCGGCCGGCTTGGCCTTCAATTGCCTGACGACCGAACGCACCGTTTTCACGACGGCCTTCCACCAGTCTTCAGGATCTTGCTCACTCCACAGCGGGCGAGGATGCTGCGAAGGGTACTTCGCGTTGGCCTCCGCGAGAATTTCGCCTTTCTCATTGATGGCCAGCGTTTTGGTGCCGGAAGTTCCGATATCGACGCCCAGAAGAATGCTCATGAACCGCTGTTATCCCTTCGGTCAATCGAGTAGGAAAACGATGATTGTAGCGTTGCCAACAAGCGTCAAACAAGCAGCCGCCTTCCCCGATTCGTTTCAGCTCACCGCTGTTTAGGCGAGCGGCAGGAATAAATTTACCTGCCGCTTACCTGATTCTGTTTGGTTAGACCCATTCGAGAGACAATTGTCCTCTAGTCGCCTTTCAGTCTGCGAGAGAACGCTACTTTCGCGAAGCGAAAGGCGACGCTCATTGCTCCGCAATCCTAAGAGCTCCTGTCATAACCCCTGTTTGGCGTTTCAAACACGGAGTTTGATGCTAACCTACCAAGTTGTGTTAGAAGGTATAAGTAATGAATCTTTTCCCGGATTCTCCTTTCCCATCGGCCGTTCTGCTGAGGCTCCTTTCCCATCGGCCGTTCTGCTGAGGAAAGAGCCGGAAATTCTCGTGCGGCTTCTTTGGTTTCGCGGAACGTGCGCCGCTGGTAGAATTTACCACGGCGCCACCGCCATGCGGTTGGGCGTGCGGCGTCGCGTCGCCGGCTCGTCCGACTGTGCGGGCGTGATATATAAAACGAACCTAACCCACCCTCATGCCCCCGTAGTTCAACGGATAGAACAAGGGATTCCTAATCCCTAGATGTGAGTTCGATTCTCGCCGGGGGTACTGAATGATGGTCACGAGCGGTCAGAAATGGCCAGAAAGCCCTGGAAAACGGGCTTTTCGACCTTCTCCAATTCTCAGGGACCGCCGACCTTCGTGGTCAGGAGAGGACAAGGATGGCCAAGAGAGGGCTCCAGGTTGTACAACGGGGAGTGCAACGGCGAGCTATCCAACGGACTGCTTTTTGGCCTCGGCGAGTCGAGCCTGCAAGGCGGCAAGCTGTTTCTCAAGATCCGCAACCGCCGCCTTTCCAGAAGCATCATCGGCCAACATGCGTTTGCGATCCTCCGCCGCCGGACGAAGCGCCGCCCCCGTATTGAGCGTATGCATCAGGATGTTGTGGACCTTTATCAGGCTCAAGGATATCAGCGGTCGTAGCCGGAGCGACTATCGCCACACGACGCTTATTCGTCATTTGTGAAACTCAAACAGCCGAAGTAGCGAGTGAGTCACCTTATGTCATGCTAGATGACGAAAGGAAGGTTCATGAAACGAGCACGACGAAATTAGTCGAGATTACAAACTGGCCGCCCCGAACTGGTTCAGCCAGCCTCAACGGCGGAAAATACGAAGCCGTTTGTGTTTCCGCACTTGATCGTCAATCGTTCGTGTTCGGTATCCAGGGCAAGATGATTTGCGTCGCATATTCGGCGCCATGGTAGACGGCCTGCAGCGCGGTTTTTAATTCGGCGTCTGCATTCTGAGCGGCGGCGGTGTTATGGTTGCGGTCGTAGTTGGGGAAATCGGAACTGGTAATGTCGAGTCGGATGCGGTGTCCGGGCAGAAAGGCGTTTGAAGTGGGCGCCATCTCGATCGTATAACAAACGACTTCGCCGGGCTCGATCAACGAGGGTTTCTCAAGGCCGTTGCGATACCGGGCGCGAACCATGCCCAGCGAGATATCGCGAGCCATGCCATCGGGTGCGACATCCACCAAACGCGCGAAAAAGTCGGTGTCGGGCGTCGACGACGAAGCATACAACCGAACCCGAGGATTGCCCGTGATTTCAATACGTTCGCTCAGCGGCGGCGACTGATACACCAGAATATCGCGGCGGTCGGCCAGTGGACGCTGGTCGGTCGGGATAACGTACAACGGCGCCCCATGCAGCGACGGGACGGGGTTGCGAGGGTCGAATTCATAGTGATCGCTGGCCGACCGCTTCGGCGGTTGCTCAACCAGAACGCCATCGCCGGCGGGCGTGTTGGCGGCGCCTTGGCTGTCGAGGTAGAACGTTCGCTCTTGGGCGCTCGGCAAAGGCCAGGTTGCTTCGTCGCGCCATTTGTTTTCGCCCATCACGAAGATTCGATACGAGGAAGTTTTTTCGACGCCCGTTGGCTTTCCTTTCAGCCAATGATCGAACCACTGGATTTCAAGCGCAGTCGAATCGACTTGCGCCGCGGCGCCGAAGTCGATATTCCCATATTTGCGCCGCCGCGAATGAGCCCACGGACCGATCAGTGTTCGCGAACCGGCGCGCGCGGCCGGCGTTGCTCCCTCGGTTCTGATTGTTCGATCAAGCAGCATGTCGCCATTGCAGTGATCGCACCAGCCGATCAGATTCAAATTCGGAACCTCGATATTCCGCACATCTTCGTGCAGCTTCCAGGGATCGGAGTGAGGGTTTTTGAGCCACGCACGGACGAACTCCGTTTCGTCTTCACAGGCATCGGCGGGAAGTTCGAGCCAGGGTAGGAATTGAAGCCACTTTTTCGACTCGCCGGCATTCCATAATTTCTTGATTTCGGCGGGCGAGTTGACGCCCGGCCGTGCGGCGCGGCGCCGCATATCGGGCGACATACTCGTCACCCACCAATGCAATCGGCGGCCGGGGCGAATCGTGCCGGGGCCTTCCAGATCAGTATAACGCGCGGGAATGCTATAGGCCGCCATGGCTTTCAACGCCGGCGGACGCAGCGCCGCCAGCCGCCACTGCAAAAACGCGTTGTAGGAGGCGCCGAACGTTCCCACCTTCCCACTGGAGCCGGGAAGCTTGGCGGCCCACTGGACCGCATCGAAACCATCTTCGGCGTCGTGCGTTTTGAAACGCAGGAACGATTCCCATTTGCCGGCCGAAGCGTACCGCCCACGAGCGTCGAGAGTCACGACGATATAGCCCGCCTTCACGCGCCGGTCCATTCCGCCAGCCGGCTTGCCATAGGGAGTTTGCAGCACGAGAACGGGGTAGGGGCCGCCGTGGTCGGGCCGAAACACATTCGCCCGCAAGACGACGCCATCGCGCATCGGAACCCCGACATCGCGCTGCGTAACAACCTTGATCGACTCCGCGGCGAACGCGGAGCAAGCCAAAGCAACAATCAACCCGATTGCCGCCACCGCCCTGAACCACGCATTCCGGTCGAAGCAAACAGTTTTCGTCATGACTACTCTTTCAACAAAACGTCAAGTTCCGAGTTGAGTTCGCGCAATATGCGTTGCACGTTTGGTGCGCGAACCAGGTTTCGCATTTCGTAGGGGTCGTTTTTCAAATCGTACAGTTCATTCATTCCGGCAAGATCCAGGTACCGAATGTATTTCCAACGCTGCGTTCGGATCGCCCGATATCCCATCTTATACACGCGCGGGAAGACGGTGTCGGTATTGTATTGGATCAGGAACGAGGTTCGCCAATTCGGCGGCGTTTCACCACGCAGCAGCGGCGCTAGGCTTTGGCCGTCGACCGCCATTTTTTCCGACGCGCCCGATAACTCAAGCAACGTCGGCGCCAGATCGATGCTGAGCGCGAAGTTGTCGATGATACAACCCGCCTTGAGTCCGCCGGCTTTCGTCATTTTCGGATAGCGAATCAGCAGCGGAACACGCACCGCCTCTTCATAGGCCAACCGCCGCTCCACGCTCAGGCCATGTTCGCCATACCAATAACCATGATCGCTGGTGAAGACAAAAACCGTGTTCTCCAGCTTGCCAACGGCTTCCAAGACGTCGAGCAATTGGCCCACGCCTTCGTCCACGGCGGCCAACATGCGTAGGCGGTCGCGAACAGTTTTGTCGTCCGTTCCGGTGGCGGGACCGAGCGGCGGCAGTCCTTCGATCTTTCGCTGCAAGGCCGGCTTTCCTTGCAAGGAGTCGACGACATTCAGCCGCCGTGGAATCGGCGCCTCGGCGTAAAGTTTTCGGTGGCGTTTGGCGGGCAGGAATTGGGCTGCTTTCGGATCGGTGATACTGCCATCGTTGCGTTGCGTCAGTTCCGGATGCAGAGCCTTGTGGGCGATATACAGACAAAAGGGTTTGTCTCTCGATTGGGCTACGAAAGCGGCCGCTTTTTCATTCAAGACGTCGGTCGTGTGGCCGGTGAATGTTTGACGTTCGCCATCGACATTGAGCAGCGGATCGAACGAAGTTCCCTGCCCTTTCATGCTGACCCAATGGTCGAAGCCGGGCCGGGCGGAGTCGTCGTTCCCCATGTGCCATTTGCCGATATAGGCCGTTTCGTAACCGCCTCGCTGAAGCACCTGGGGGAACGTTTTCAGCCGGTGGCTTTGCCGGCTACGGTTGGTGTTGTCGAGAATTCCGTGGTGATGCGTGTGCAAGCCGGTCAACAGGCATGCACGCACCGGCGAACAGAGCGGCGTGGTGCAGAAGGCGTTTCGAAACCGGACGCCCTCCGCCGCAAGGCGATCGATATTCGGCGTTTGCACAAACGGATGCCCCGCACAGCCGATTTCGTCCCAGCGAAGGTCGTCCACCAGCACGACAACAATATTGGGGCGGGCGTCATTAAGGCGTGTCTCGGCTTCGGCCGATTGCGTTTGTGCGAACGAACCGCTCGAGATTGCCAAAGCCAGCACGGCAACAAGCAATTGAAAATGTTTCACTGGTAAACCCGTCGAGGTGGCGAGGCAAGGAATAAGCGGCGTCGAAACCGCGTCGAACAACGAGGCCATTCTAATCGGTTATTGAAGCCGATGCGAACTTGTTGCTACGCACTACTTTTGTTCGCGGCAATGCCTGCTTCTCTTGCGATGAAGCAGATTGCCGCCAGGACTGTCCTCACCTGCCGCTCCGCCAACCCCAAACAAATTCACTAATCCAAACGCCATGAAAACAGCGCCGCTCCGCCGAAGTCCGTGACACACAAAATGCATCGAAAACATGACGGAAACAGCGCCGCCCAGCCGGCTGATTTACAACACCCAGTAGACCGCTCGTGAATCATTCAGCACAATGCAGGCATGAACGAGCAACCCATAAAAATGAAACGCCGCCGCTTCTTCAGGTTCACGCTGCGAACGGCCTTGTTGGCGCTCATTGCGGCCAGCGTGCTGCTGGGCTGGAAAGCAAATAAGGCTCGCCGGCAGCAAAAAGCGGTGGCGGCGGTAAGAAAGATGGGCGGCATGTATTTTTATGGATTTACACTAGACGCGACGGGCAATCCTGTTGCCGCCAAACCCCAGGCCCCGCTTGGTTGCGAAACCAAGTCGGCCTCGACTTTTTTTCCGATGTGGGCCGGATCGACATCATCGGAACCCAAGTCAGCGACTTGGCGCCGTTATCGGGGCTGACAAGTCTGCGGCGGTTAAAGCTCGACGGAACGCCAGCCAGCGAGGAGAGTCTTCAAC